>CAYQDU010000028.1:0-30875 GCA_964416275.1 uncultured Anaerolinea sp.
CGGCCGCCGGGCATTTCTTTCTCGGTGCGGCGATACAGGCAGGTAACTTCGGCGGCGCCCATGCGCAGCGCAGTGCGCAGGCAGTCGGAGGCCGTGTCGCCGCCGCCGATCACCGCCACTTTGTCGCCCAGCTCAATCGGATCGCGCAGGGCTTCGGGCAGCATCTCAGGGGCCACGTTGCAGCGCATGAGGAACTCGGTGGCCTTGTATACGCCGGGCAGGTCTTCGCCGGGAACTTCCATCGGCGCATCGATCTCGGTTCCTACGCCCACAAAAATCGCGTCAAAACCATCATTGAACAGATCGTCGATGGTTTTATTCTGGCCGATATAGGTGTTATAGACAAATTTGACCCCGGCTTTTTCCAGGTCGTCGATCCGGGCAAAGACCACATCTTTGGGCAGCTTGAAGCTGGGGATGCCATAAGTGAGCAGACCGCCAGGGCCGGGCTTGGATTCAAAGATCGTCGCCGCATGGCCCATTTGCGCCAACTGCTCAGCGCAGGCCAACCCGGCCGGCCCGGCCCCAATGATGGCGACTTTTTTGCCGCTCGGCGCGCCGACCGGAATTTCGGTCAGCCCCATGCGCCGCTCGTAATCCACGGCAAAGGCTTCCAGGGCGCCGGTCATCACCGGGGCGTTCGATTTGCCCAGGCTGCACGATCCCTGGCAAAGCTGTTCGTGCGGGCAAACCCGCCCGCAAATTTCAGGCAGCGAACTGGTCTGGCGGTACAGGTGAGCGGCTTCCAAAAACTGCCCCTGTTCGATCAGCCACATCGCCGAGGGGATGTCGTTGTGGGTGGGGCAGGCCAGCACGCACGGGGCCGGGTCGGGGCATTGCACGCAGCGCGAGGCCTCCAACATAGCGCACTCGGCGTCAATGGGGATGACTACATCTTCAAAATCGCACACTCGTTCCGGAGCCGGGCGAGTTTCTATTCCACCCGACGGTGTGCGGGCGCGGGATTTACGGTCGATAGCCAGTGTGTCGCCAGAAATTGTCCTCATAACACCTCCAAATGAGCGATTAGACCCGATATTCACACGTATCAGATAATAACGATTGAAGTTATTTTATTTTAGTCGCGGATGTCACCATTTTTCGCGACGGTTGTCATTACTTAACGTCCGTTCGGGGTAAAGACCGAAACTACAGATGACTTCACTACAAAGGGCTGCCTTATAGAGCCATCCACGGATGCTTCACGAATACGCGAATGGCCGGATCATGAAATTGATTTTGCAGCGCTATCCTATACGAATATCTGGCTCTTCCGGCTTCGTCGGGAAAATTTCTATAGTTGAGGGTTGGCGGGTGGCTGCGCCACCCGCCAACCCTCAACTATAGATCAAATCCCGCCTCTGGCGGAAGAGCCGAATATCTTTAATTTTCCTATCCAATGTGTGAGGAGAAATTGACCGAAAACGACAAATTCGCTCCATCAATTAGGTCACCTTTTGTTATACTTGAAAGTAACTCCATGTTGTAAGAGGGGCTGGCTCCATTGTCTAATCACAAATGGAAGCTTGAGGATATTTTTCTAGGGATCGCTCTGTTATCCTTTGGCGCAGGCGCGCTGGTCTTAGCCGGAGCGCGCCGCCTGGTGGGCCAGCCGCGGGCTTCCGTCTTAGTCTTATGCTGTTTGCTCCTGCTGGGCAGTTTTGCCGCCATCAGCCTCACGTCACACTATCGCCAAAATTTGAAACGCCGCCGCTGGCAGCAGATCATCGACCTGTGGAAAGAAAATATCCGGGCTGGCAAAGGGCCGCAGTTCGACCTATCTCGCCAGCTTTCGGCCGGGGCGCTGAAGCAGCTGGCCGTGCAGGTATACACCCGCATGGGCTATCAGATTGTAGCCGTCAGCAACGAGGACGCGCCGCAGGTGTGCATCAAGCTGCTCAACCCAGAAGGAAAGGTGGAGTTCGTACATTGTTTTCAAACCGCCGAGCCGCTGCGCCTGCCTCAGGTGCGCCCGGTAAAGTTGGCCCTGGCGTGCGAAAACGCGGTGCGCGCTTACATCTGGGCGCCAGGCGGGTTTGCCGCCGACGCCATGTATTGGTTGCGCGATAAGCCAATCGAATTCGTAGATAGTGAAAAAATCGGCCATTTGATCGACTGCGTTCTTACCGCTCCACCCGGCTAGCATTCCCCTTGCCGGTCGACCCGGAAAATAGCGCCAGACGAAAGGATAAAAATATGAAAAAGCACGTTCTGCTGGTACTGAGTTTAATCCTGATCTTCAGCCTGGCCCTGCCGGCCTGCGGAGGCGGCGCTTCGAAAGGCCCAGACGTGATCAAAATCGGCGCAATCGCCGAATTGACCGGCGACATTCCGGCGGTCGGCGCTGCTTTAAAGACCGCGGCCGAGTTGGCCGTGAAAGAGGTCAACGACGCCGGTGGGCTAGAAGTGGGGGGCAAGAAATATAAGGTCGAGCTGATCATCGAAGATAACGGCGGCAGCGCCGATAAGGCCGCCGCGGCGGCCGAGAAGCTTATCAACCAGGATAACGTGCTGGCTATCGTTGGCCCAAACGCCAGCCGCTATGCCATCCCGGCGGCGGCGGCGGCCGAAAAAGCCCACGTGGTGTTGATCAGCCCGACTTCCACAAACCCCAAGACCACCCTCGATGAGCAGACCGGCGCGCCCAAGAAGTATGTCTTCCGAGCCTGTTTCACCGATCCCTTCCAGGGCCGGGTGGTAGCAAACTTTGCCCTGAACAACCTGGGAGCCGCTAAAGCGGCGGTTTTGTTCGACCGCGATTCGGATTACAACCGGGGAATCGCTGAAATCTTCAAGCAGACGTTTGAAAAAGCAGGCGGGTATATCGTGGCTTATGAAAGCTACGCCCAAGGAGCGAAGGACTTTACCGAGCAGTTGGGCCGTATCAAAAGCGGCGCGCCCGACGTAATCTTCCTGCCCAATTACTACGAAGAAGTGCCGGTGCAAATTCACCAGGCCAAGGCCATGGGCATCCAGGCGGTTTTCCTGGGCAGCGACACCTGGGGCATTACCGATCTGATCAAGCTGTGCGGCGATGAATGCGAAGGGTACTATTTCTCTACCCATTACGCGTACGACAACCCGAGCGAAGTCGCCAAGCAATTCATCAGCAAATACGAAGCCGCCTACAACAATAAACCGGCCGACGTGGCCGCCCTGACCCACGACTCGTTTGGCCTGCTGTGGCAGGCGCTGCAATCGGCCGGCCGGCTGGACCGCGAGGCGCTGCGCAACGCCATGGCAAAAATCCCCCGCTACGATGGCGTAACCGGCACGATGCAGTTCAACGAAGGCTCTGGCGACCCGATTAAGAGCGCGGTGATCCTGCAAGTCAAAGGCAGCGATTTCGTCTTCTTCACCAACGCCAACCCGTAGACGTTTCCAGCACATTTCTGGCTTTTCCGGCTTCGCCGGGGAAAAATTATATTTTGGGGTTTGCGGGCGGAGTAGCCGCCCGCAAACCCCAAATATAGGCCCCCCCATTAACCGTAGAGCCGGCCTGGCGCTCGAGGAGCGCCATCAAAAAAGAGATATTACAACCCTCTTTCGGCGAAGCTCGCCAGTCACTTTCTCATTTGGGCGGCTCGAAGGTTTCATCTTCCGGAATCCCGGTTTCGGTTGGCTTGCCGCCCAGGCGCGGCTCTTCCTTTGGCTGGATATAATGCGACAGCAGCGAATCGGAGTGCTGGGCGGCCTCTTTCAGGGTCTCTTCATAATCGCCGGCCGGCACGGGCGGATCGAAGCGCACCGGGCGACGCACCCCAAACAGCTCGGCAAAGCGGGCAATCGCCACCAACACCTGGAAGCGGTATTCCTGGGTCTTGAGCGACTGCCATTCGACAATGTTGCCCATCGGGCCTTCAACCCGCGACTTGGTGCGCACGATGCGATAGATTTGATCGGGGTCGCGGTAGCCGAGGGGCGAGATCAAGATAGCATGGGCAATCAGCACCAGCGCCCCCAACGAAAGCAAGACCACCCAGCCGCCTTCCGACCATTTGCCCACGATCTGCCCAACGAACACAAACCCGGCCAGGGCGGCCGCCAAGGTGGCCCCGGCTGCGCCCCAGCGCCGCTTGCGCCCCACCGCGCTGTGCAAGATTTGCCGGCGGATCGCCAGGCCCATCGCCATAATAGGCAAGAACACGCCCACCCCGTAGTACGGCACGGCCAGGCTGGTCTGGCCGCGCACCAACAACTGCACCAGGATGGCCGCCACCACCGCCGCCGTCACCGGGCGGGTGAAGGTGCCTTTAGGGTTGCGGTACACCACGATCTCTGGAATCTCGCCAATTGCCACGTTGCGCCAGGCCATGGCTTGCAGGTCTTGAAAGGCGGTCATCGAGGCCCCGGCCAGTAGGGCCACCGCCAGGATCTGATAAGTCCAGAACAAAATCGAGCCGCCTGGAATCTGCCCGAAACCGATATACGACAGGTTGCCCACCAGCGAACGACCCAGCGTGCCGTCGAACACATTGAAGCGGATGGCAAAGGTGGTCAGGAACAGGGTGGTTAGCCCGCCGTAGAACAGGAAAGCAGTCTGTACAAAGCGCCCAATGCCCGATTTACCGCTGTAGAAATTCCACACCTTGCGCAGGCGCGGCCAGTATTTTTTGCCCCAATGCACGAAAGCCGGGTCTTCGTCGATTACGAACTGGATGCCGTTTGACATGGCCTCCAATCCGCTGAGGGCCACCATGCCTTTCATTGTAGCGGTCAGCAGGTGATACAGAGCCTGGCCGAAGGTAGCAGTTTGCAGCGTTTCCGGGTATTCAACCGCCGGTACGCCTCGTCCAACGGCAATCAACAGCCCCGCCAGCAGCGTCAGGGTCAGCATGAAGAAAATGGCCAGCATGGTGAACACCACCCGGGCCGATTCACCCCGGCCGCGGATGGTCAGATACCAGGTAGACAGGGCCAGGCCGGCCCCAATCGCAAAACGCCAGAACCAGTGGATGGCGTAATCGCCGGTCAGCGAGAGCAGTTGATCGACCCCCGAAAGGGTCGAAACCACGATGGTGAGGATGTAATCCTGGATCAAGACCACGGCCACAATCAGGCTGAGGGAGGCGCCGAGGTAACGCATCGAAGCAGTAAAGGAACCGCCGCCCTCGTTGAACACCCCAAGCGAATACATATACAGCGCGCCAAAGACGAAGTTTGCCAGGGCAATCCCAACTACCGACAGGTAGGCATACTTTTGCAGGCCGTAAGGATGCAGGGCGCTCATCATCTCGCCGCTGGCATAGAAGAATGAGGTAAAGTAATCGATACCGAACAGCGCCACAGCCGCCAGCAGACCCACCTGTCCAGCGCCGTGGATGTTGGCATCCTCCGAGCGCTCGCGCGGGGCAACCCGATAGGCCAGATAGATAATCACAACCAACAATGCAATTGAAAAATACATGGGGGTTTCCGTTAACGAACCAGGATGCTGATGCTTTCGATGTGGTAGGTCTGGGGGAACAGGTCGAAGGGGGTGACCTGGACCAGGCGATAGCCGCCGGCCGCCAGGCGTTTCACATCCCGCGCCAGGGTGGCGGGGTCGCAAGAAATGTAAACCAGGGTCGGGGCGGCCAGGCGCAGCAGCCCGTCCAGAGCGCGGCGGTCGAGGCCGTCGCGCGGCGGGTCGACAACCACGGCCTGAGGCTGCACAGCGAGGCCGGGCAAGACCATCTCGGCCGGGGCCTCGTACAATTCCACGTGGTCGAACTCGTCCAGGTTGAGGGCGAAGTCTTCGCAGGCGGCCGGGGAAGCCTCAACGCCAATCAGCCGCCCAACCTGCGGGGCCAGGAAAGCGCTGAACAGGCCCACCCCACAGTACACGTCGAGCAGAACCGCCTGGGGGCCAAGCGCGGCGTAGCGCGGCAGCGTTTCCAGGAGGTGGCGCACCATGGCCTCAGCCTGGGCGGTGTTGACCTGAAAGAACGCCCCAGCCGACACCTGGAATGGACGGCCCAACACCTCCATCACGACCGCCGGGCTGCCGGCCAGCACCAGCGTCCCAGCCGGGCTGATGTGCGCCGCCGAAAGCGGCAGTTCCTCTATGCTCAGTTCGGGCAGATCAGGGCTGCGGCTTTCCAAGATGAGCTGCACCTCGTCGCCTGCGCCCAGGCGCAGCCCAATCCGGTCAATCTCCGGCATGGCCTCGAAATCGAGCTGCGGCCAGACCTGGTTGAGCGGGGCCTCGGGCAGGTGACACTCCTGAATCGGCAGCACCGTTTCAGAGCGCAGGCGGTGATAGCCCAGCTTGCCCTGTGGGTCGAGGTGGAATTGAACGTGGTTGCGATAGGAATATGCCTGCGGCGAGGCCACGATGGGCTGCACAGGCGGGTTTTCCAGCCCGGCAATCCGGGTAAGCTGGTCGCGCATCAAGGCGGTCTTGACCGCCAGTTGGTCGGAATAATCCAGGTGCTGGTAATGGCAGCCGCCGCAAACGCCAAAATGGATGCAGCGCGGCGCAATGCGCTGCGGCGCAGGCTCGATTACCTCCCGCAGGCGCAGGCGGGAATAGCCGCGCCGTTCGTCCACAATCTCAGCCCGCACCGTTTCGCCGGGCAGGGCCAGAGGAACGAAAGCCGCCCGGCCATCTGGCAGGCGGCCCAACGCATCGCCGCCGTAGGTGTGGGCGGTCAGGGTTAACGTAACGACTTCACCAAGAGCCACAGGGTGTATTGTACCAGAAGGCGCGCTTTATGCGGCCTGGCCTGCATCCTGCAACGGTCTTTTCAATCTCGATCAAAGTGTAGCAAAATTGTGCAGAATGTGCTATATTCAGAGATAGCGTGTAGACGTGCAGTCGCCCAAAAGAGGAGCTTTCCATGACCACACCTTCCGCCGTCCAGCCCGGCCCAGTCGACCCTTTGGATGAACCGCCAGCCGCAGCAAACTCCCCCCGCTGGCGGCGCGTTGTCTGGCAGGGGCGGTTTCTACCCGCCTTGTGGACGATTGCCAGCATCCTATCTCTCGTCGTCAACGTAATTCTGATTATCATTGTGCTGATCCTGGCCAGCCAGCTATTCAGCATCAAGCGCCTGGTGGGCGATGAATTGATCGGCGGTCTGCACTCCAATTTCGTCAAGATGGATCAGGCCAGCATCATCACCACCATCCTGGTGAGCGATACCATCCACGTCAGCGACACCATGCCGGTGGTCTTCAATCTGCCGCTCAAACAAGAGACGGGCGTAATATTGACCAAAGACGCCTACATCAAAAAGGCGACTGTATTCCTCAACGGCTCGGCCGTGCCGACCGATATTATCCTCAAAAAAGGCACAGCCCTGAACATCATGCTGGACATGAATGTGCCGGTCAACCAGACCATCCCGGTGCAGTTGACCGTGCCGGTGCAGCTCAAAGTGCCGGTCAATATTCCCCTCAGCCAGACCGAGCTGCACATTCCGTTCGTAGGTCTGCGCCAGGTGGTGGAGCCGTACAAGACCCTGCTCGACCCGCTGCCCGGCTCGTGGAAAGAGATGCTGTGCAAGATCGGAGTTGGAACCTGCCCATGACACATTCCGATGATCTTTCTTCCCCTGGCCCAACCCGGCTGACCCTCTCCAACGGGCTGCTGGTGCTGCTCAAAGAAATTCATACCGCCCCGATCATCAGCCACTGGGTCTGGTATCGAGTTGGCTCGCGCGATGAACGCCCCGGCCTGACCGGGATCTCGCATTGGGTAGAGCATATGCAGTTCAAAGGCACGCCCCAGTTTCCGGCCGGCGTGCTAGATCGAGCCATCTCGCGCGAGGGCGGCTTCTGGAACGCCTTTACTTTCCTCGACTGGACCACCTACCTGGAAACCCTGCCCGCTGAGCGGATTGACCTGGCCCTGCGCCTGGAAGCCGACCGGATGATCAACAGCCTGTTCGACCCGGCCGAAGTGGAAGCCGAACGCACTGTGATTATCTCGGAGCGCCAGGGCAACGAGAACGAACCCCTCTTCCGCCTGGGCGAAGAAGTGCAGGCCGCCGCCTTCCGGGTTCACAGCTATCACCACGAAATCATCGGCGACCTGCCCGACCTGCGCAGCCTGGCCCGCGACGACCTGTATCGTCACTACCGCACCTATTACGTTCCCAACAACGCCGTGCTGGCCCTGGCGGGCGATTTCGAGACCGGGCCGATGGTAGAGCGCATCCGCCAGCTTTACGAACCGATCCCCAGCGGAGCGCTGCCCACCCGCCGCCTGCGCCCGGAACCGCCCCAGACCGGCGAGCGCCGGGTGACGGTGGAAGGACCGGGCGAGACAACCTACTGGCAGGTGGCCTATCACGCGCCCGAAGCCGGCCACCCCGATTTCTTCCCCATGCTGGCCCTCGATAGCCTGCTGTGCGGGGCGGCCAACCTGAATATGTTTAGCGAAGGCCTTTCGAATAAGACCTCTCGCCTGTACCAGGCGTTTGTCGAAGGCGAGCTGGCGGTTAGCGCCTATGGCGGGATGAGCGCCACAATTGACCCCTATCTGTACACCTTCAACGCCATCCCACGCCCCAACCGTCACCCCGACGAATTGCTGGACGCCCTGGACGATGAGATCAAACGCCTGCAAGAAGAGCCGCCCCCGCTTGAAGAGCTGGCCCGGGCCGTCAAGCAGGCCCGCGCCCTGCACGCCTATGGCGGCGAGCGCATCACCAACCAGGCGTTCTGGCTGGGCTTTGCCGAGATGTTCGATACCTACCGCTGGTATGCCACCTTTGTCGAACGCCTGTCGCAAGTAACCCCAGCCGATGTGCAACGGGTGGCCCAGACCTACCTGCGCCCGCAGAACCGGGTTGTGGGCCTGTATTTGCCCACCGGCGAGGAGATGGATGAAATGGATGAAGCGGATGACATCGACGAATAGCCTGCCCGGCCCCGAAGACATCCTGCGCCAGGAACTGCCCAACGGCGTCGTTCTGCTGATGCGCCCGGCCCCGATCAGCCCATCCGTGGCCGTGCAGGGCTACCTGCCGGCCGGGTCTTTGTTCGACTCGGACGAGAAGCTGGGCCTGGCCGATTTCACCGCCGCCTGCCTGATGCGCGGCACGCAGCAGCGTTCCTTTCAAGAAATCTACGCCGCCCTCGAATCGGCCGGGGCCAGCCTGGGATTTTCCGGCGGCACGCACACGGTTGGCTTCTACGCCAAATCGTTGAGCGAAGACCTGGGCCTGACTCTGGCGCTGATGGCCGACGCCCTGCGCCGCCCGACCTTTCCGGGCGCCTATGTCGAGCGCCTGCGGGCCCAACTGCTGGCCTCGCTGGCGATCCGGGCGCAGGATACGGGCGATGTGGCCTCCCTGGCCTTCGACGCGCTGGTCTACCCCCATCATCCCTACGGCCGGCCCGACGACGGCACACCTGAGACGGTCAGCGCGATCCTGCGAGATGACCTGGTCGAATTCCACTGCCGCCATTATGGGCCGCGCGGGCTGACCCTGGCGATCACCGGGCGCTTCGACCCCCAGCAGGCCGCCGACCTGGTGCAGGCCCACCTGGGCGACTGGGATAACCCGCTCCAGCCCACTCCGCCGCCTCTGCCGCCCCTGGCTCCCCTGGCCGAGCGCCAGACCCGCCGGGTGACCCTGGCGGGTAAATCGCAGGCCGACCTGGTGATTGGGGCCGCCGGCCCCGCCCGCAGCGAGCCGGATTACCTGGCCGCCTCGCTGGGCAATAATATCCTGGGCCAGTTTGGCATGATGGGCCGAATTGGCGAGGTGGTGCGCGAGCAGGCCGGGCTGGCCTATTACGCTTCCAGCAGCCTGGGCGGCGGGCAAGGCCCAGGCCCCTGGGAGGTGAGCGCAGGCGTCGATCCGCAGAACGTCGAACGGGCCATCGATCTGATCTTGCAAGAGCTGGCCCGCTTTGTCAGCCAGCCGGTCAGCTCAGAAGAATTGGCCGATACCCAGGCCAATTACATCGGGCGGCTGCCGCTTTCGTTTGAGTCGAACGCCGGGGTCGCCAGCGCCCTGCTCAGCCTGGAGCGCTATCACCTGGAGCCGGATTATTACCGGCGCTACCCCAACCTGGTGCAGGCCGTGACCGCCGGGCAAATTCTGGAAACCGCCCGGCGCTACCTGGACCCACAGCGAGTGGCGATTGCAATTGCCGGGCCTTAAGCGCAGCCGATGAAGCTGGTTTCGGGGATCGACCTGATCGACATCGAGCGAGTGGCGGCGGCCATCCGGCGGCATGGCGGCCGGTTTCTGGAGCGGGTCTATACCCCGCACGAGCAAGCCGACTGCCAGGGTCGGGTCGAATCGCTGGCGGCCCGTTTTGCGGCTAAAGAAGCCGCCGCCAAGGCCCTGGGCTGCGGCATCGGCGCGGTGGCCTGGCGCGAGATCGAAGTGCGCCGCGGTTCAGCCGGCCAACCAGAGCTGCATCTATCCGGCGCGGCCGCTCAGCGCGCCCAGGCGATGGGCCTCTCGGCCTGGACGGTCAGCCTCAGCCATACCCGCACCCAAGCGGCGGCCGTGGTGGTAGGCCTGGGCGCAGACTGACCCCAACCGCCCGAATCACAGAGCGGGACGGATATGCCGTCCCGCTCTGTGATTCGGAAACTGCGTCGAGCGTCAGGCCCTGGCGGCTTCGCCGCCAAATTTTGCTTTCACAAACTCGTAGACCGCCGGCAAAACCGAGATCAGAATGATGGCTACCACCACAAACGAGAAGTTGTCCTGTACGAACTGCAAATTGCCGAAGAAGTAGCCGCCCCAGGTGAACAGCGTCACCCAGGCAATCCCGCCGATGATGTTGTAGCTGATGAAATGCCCATACGTCATCTTGCCCACCCCGGCTACGAATGGGGCAAAGGTGCGTACAATTGGCACAAAGCGGGCGATGATGATCGTCTTACCGCCGTGCCGCTCGTAGAAGGCATGGGTACGGTCCAGATATTCTTTCTTCAAAAAGCGGATCTCGCCGCTGAAAGCTTTGGGGCCAATGCTGTGGCCGATCCAATAGTTGGCCGTATCGCCGGCCACCGCGGCGATGCACAGCAAGATATAGAGCAGCCAGATATTGAGCGGCGGCTGCTGGCCAGGTTGGGCCAGGGCTGGCGAGGCAAACGTCCCGGCGGCAAACAGGAGCGAATCGCCCGGCAGGAAGGGCGTGACGACCAGCCCGGTTTCCATAAAGATCACCACAAACAGCAGGCCATACGTCCAGGCGCCATACTGGCCGATAATCACGCTCAGGTATTCATCCAGGTGTAAAAACAAATCGACCAAAAACTTCAACCACTCGATCATCTTTCTCAATTCTCCTTTTCCATCATCTTCCCTTTATTCGCGAGGGAATTCGCCGGCTGGCGGGGTATCCCCGGCATCCAGCGGCAGGGCAGGCGGCTCAACGGCGAGCGCTGGGGCCGGTGGAACATCCACCGCCGCCGGAGGCGGCAGCCGGCGCGCCAGCAGCCGGTTACCGACCACCAGCCCACCCAACGACCCAAACGCCAGGATCAGCAGCAGGGCCGGAGCGAGCGTGGTAAGCGAGCCAGTCGACAGCCCAGAACCGGCCTGCCCGGCGGCCTGGCCCAACGATTGGAAGGCCGTATAGAGGGTCAGGCCGTTCCAGGTTCCGTGCAGGGCCACCATACCCAGATAGACCGTTCCCAGGCGCAGGTAACGGCCATAACGCCAGGCGCTGGCTAACGCCCAACCCATCAGGGCCGTGGTGACAATATGCAGGGCGCTGGTGCCGATGCGAGCAATCATCAAGCCCGCCCACCCCTGCCCATTGCTGGTAAGCAGCAGGCTCTCCATAAAGGCATACCCGGCCCCGCTGATAGCCCCGGCCGCGAACCCGGCCGCGGGAGTCAACCGGCGGCCGACCAGCAGCCAGACGCCAATCGACTTGAGCGCCTCTTCGGTCAGCGGCACGATCAGAGCGCCAAACGCCAGCACCGACAGGAATACCCCGGGGCGGGTCAGGTAGGGAGTAAATAACTGCACCATTTCTTCCTGGCTGGGCTGACCAGACTGCATCTGCTCTACCAGGCGCATCATTTCGCTCGTCAGGTGGGTATCGCTCGCCAGATACGCCCCGGCCATCAGCACGGCCACGCCCATGGCGACCATCTCGATGATGGAAATCAGCAGCGGCCCCAGGGCCAACCCGGCGGCGAATACGCCCCAGACGCGCTGCGCGCCGCCCAGCGGCAGGCCGCGCAGGCCCAGGAACAGCATCCAGGCCACCGGGATGCCCACCGCCAGCAAGTGCAGCGGCGGCAGCAGCAGCCAGGAGATGGCCGGCGTCTGCGAGATGAAATGTCCGGCCAGCAGCACCAGCGGCAGCAAACCCAGCCACCACGCTGGCCGGGCGCGGCGCAACAGCGCCAGGCTATCGTAAGCCGGGCGGCCCAGCAGGCGCATCAGGCCGTAATAAAGCGAGGGCAGCAGCAGCGCGCCGCTCCCCGCCAGCGAACCGGCCAGCAAGAACATTGCCAATACATCGCCCTCAGGGCCGCGGTTGCTAAGCAGCGCAATCAATCCAAATACGGCCACAGAAAAGGCAAACAGCCACATACCCAACACCGCCGCCAGGCCCAACCCAAACTGCAAGCCCGATCCCCAGGGGACAGAACGAGCGGCGGGGGCCGGCGGCGAATCAACCGCAACGATCCGATCAATTTCCAAAGAAAGCTCCTATTTCTCGATGATCGTCACCGAGAGAATCTTATCTCCGGGCGGCGCGTCGGGCGTCTTGGCGGGGTCGCGTGGGGCCAGCTTCGTCAATACGTCCAGGCCATCGATCACCTGGGCGAAGATCGTATAACCGCCGTCCAGGCGCGGCACAGGGGCATAGGTGATGAAGAACTGGCTGCCGTTCGAGCCAGGCCCGGCGTTAGCCATACCCACCACCCCGGCTTTATCGAAGCGCAGGTCGCTCAGCTCATTGTCGAAGGCATAGCCGGGGCCGCCAAAGCCCGTACCAGACGGGTCGCCAGCCTGGGCCACAAAACCGGGGATTACCCGGTGGAAGGTCACGCCATCGTACCAACCGGCTTTCGCCAGGAAGACAAAATTATTAACCGCCAGCGGCGCCTTATCGGCAAACAGTTCCAGCGTTACCTTGCCCTTGCCGGTCTCGATCTCGGCCAGGTAGGATCGGCCGGGGTCGATGGTAAGCGGCGGGCATTCCTGGAACTGGCGCGGCGCAAGCAGGGTCAGGGCCACGGTAGCGTCCAGGTCAACCAGGTTCACCCGGCCTTCATATGGCTGCCCGTTAATCACAATGTAAGGCGTGCCGGGCATGAAGGTTGAATTCTTCTCCCAGGCGGCCTGCACCGCCTGGGCAATCTGCGGGTCTTCCAGGCCCTGCTGGAAGGTTTCTCCATCCAGGCCCAGGGGCTTAGCCTGGTTGGTCAGCCAGGTCTTGAATTCGTCCGGTTTCAGGCTGACCCATTCCTGGCGGCGAGAGAAGAGCAGGTCGTGCATCTCCCAGAACTTGCCCTGCCGCCCAGCCGCCTCGGCGGCTGCGGCGGCCAGAGCGGCCTTATCGTGAATGCTGACCAGCGGGAAATGGCGGTAGACCACCTGCACGTCTTGCGGGTATTTCTGAGCGAGGCGCGCCAGCACGGGCGCGGCAGCCGCACAGCCCGGTCACTGGAAGTCGCTGTAGTCGATGATCGTGACCGCCGCGCCGGGTTTGCCCTTCGTCCAATCGGTCTTGCCCACCGGCGCAATCAGCGGATCGGGCAGGGGGGTAGGGGTGGGCTGCTTGCTCACCACCGTGCAGCCTGGCTCGCGGGTGGCGGTAGGCCGGACGGGCGTACGGGTGGGGGCCTGGGTGGCCGGGGGAGCGGTGGGAGCGCCAGCCGCGCAGCCAGCAAGCAGGAACAGCAGGAACAAAAAAGCGGGGATACGGTAGAAGCGGTTCATAGTTTCTTTTCCCTAGGGCGCGCTGGCGACGGCCTGCTGCAGGGTCTCAAAGCTGTACATCCAGGCGATTTTCTCCAAAAAAGCCTTTAGGCTGGGGCTTTGAGCGCGCAGTTTGCGCACCGCCGCCCCCACCGGGTCTTGTCCGGCCGGGCCTTCCGGTTCGTCGGCGTAAGCCCCGTGGAAAGCGAAATAGGCCTGGTTCAGCTTACGCAGCCCGGTATAGCCGTTGTCCCAGAAGACCTTGCGCCGGGCGTCCATATACGCTTCGGCTTCGGTCACCTGGCCATCGGCCAGCAGCTTATCCACGGTAATGCGGGTCAGGTGCATTTCTTTGTTGAAGTTGAACGCCGGCGGCTGGGCGGCGGGCTGGGCCGGGACAGGCGCGGCCGGATTCTCTTGAGGGGCCAACTCGGGGTAATATCGCTTCAGCACTTCCAGGCCCATCTCTTTGCCAGCGATGGCGGCGGTGGTTTCGTTCATGATGCGCAGCTCGGGGCTGCTCGTATAATTCATCCCCAATGGGCGCAGGGTCAGGTAGTTGTGGATCCACTCATGCGAGACGACCTCGCACAGCCAGGGAAAATTGGTGGTCTCAGCCACCATGGTTGGATACGACCCGACCCCGCCCAGGTTGACCACCAGCGAGGACACGTCCAGGGCCTGGTCCACCCGGGTTTCCAGGTCTACCCGCCGATCCAACGGCAGGTCAGGCACCAGGTCCACCTGGGCGTCCTGGCGGATTACATTGCGCGGGCTGATAATCAGCACCGAAGGCAGGGAGATGCTGCGATACAGCACCGGCGGGATGGCCTGCCCGCCCACCGTCAGGCCCGTTTCGGTCGCCACGGCGTTGATTTGCATTTGCAGCACGCCTTCGGCCAGGGGCGCAATTTTGTCGCGGTCGTCATACAGGGCCTGCAGTTGGGCGCGCACCAACTGTGAGGCGGCCTGCGGGTCGCTCACGGTAGGGTCGGCATAGATGCGGTTCAGATCGCCTTCCAGGGAAAATATCTGGCCGATCACCTGGATATAAGCGCCGATTTCCTTGCGCTGCATCTCGGTGGAAGTATAGCTGGGGGCGTTCAGGGCCGTGTCAAAGAATTTGAGCTGGAGCGAATGCAGCATCCAACCAGCGAAATCAAATTCGATGGCGCGGGTAAAATTGCGCGACCGGGCAGCCGTGGTTTGCGCGGGTGGGAAGCTGCTGCCGGTGAGCAGCAGGCACAAAGCTGCAATTTCCAAAAAGGTCAGGCCGCGCTGCTTCCAGGGAGAAAGGCGGCGGATCAGGTTCTGGAAAGTCGCCCTCCCTACGGACGTTCCAGAATCGGTAAAGTCACTCATGGTTGTGGATTGTACCATAACCCTATACCCGCGCCAGACATGCTATAATTTCTGATAGGACTGCAAGCGCAGTCGCTCTTTGATTCTAGCGGGTCGATAAGGACGACGTATGAACTTTTTGATCACAGGCGCAGCCGGTTTTCTGGGGTCCAGCCTGGCAAATTACCTGGTGCGCGAGGGCCACCAGGTGCGCGGGCTAGACGACCTCTCGGCCGGCGACCCGGACGCGCTTTCGCCCAACGTACTGTTCACCCGCGGCGATGTGACCGACCGCCCCAAGCTGTGGACCCTGCTGCAAGATGTGGACTGCGTGTACCACCTGGCGGCGCGGGTTTCAGTGCAGGAATCGGTGCTGTACCCGCGCGAATATAACCTGACCAACGTGGGCGGCACCGTCAGCCTGATGGAAGCCATGCGCGACGTGGGCGTGCGCCGGGTGGTGTTCATATCGTCGGGAGCCGTATATGGCGACCGGGGCGAGCTGCCCCTGCAGGAAAGCGCTCCGCCCAGCCCGCGCTCGCCCTATGCCGTCTCGAAGCTGGCAGCTGAATATTACGTGCGCACGATTGGCGACCTGTGGGGCATTGAGACGGTCAGCCTGCGGGTGTTCAACGCCTATGGCCCCGGCCAGCACCTGCCGCCCTCTCACCCACCAGTAATCCCACATTACTTGCGCCAGACCATCCGCGGCGGCACCCTGGTGATGCACGGCGACGGCTCGCAGACCCGCGATTATGTCTATGTAGACGACGTGGTGAGCGCCATGATCTCGGCTGCCACCGCCCCCAGCGTCAACCACCTGGTGATCAACGTGGGCAGCGGCAAAGAAACCAGCATCCGCGACCTGGTGCGCCAGATTATGGAGGTAACCGGGGTCAACATCGAGACGATCATCAACCCGCGCTCCGATCCTGGCGTTTCGCGCATGTGCGCCGACCTGGGCCTGGCCCGCGAAAAGCTGGGCTACCAGCCGCGCATCTCATTGGAGCAGGGCCTGCGCCTGACCCTGGAGCGCGACCAGCGCTTCAAGCGCGACCGCCTGTCGCGCTCGCGGGCAGGATAAGGGTTATCTTCTTCGGCTCATCCGGCTTCGCCGGGTAAAAAGCTATATTTTGGGTAAATTGTGGGGCGGGCAGCTCCCCACTTAACCGGGGTGGAGGTAACTGGCGAGCTTCGCCGAAAGAGGGTTAATTGTGGATTTTGTCGCACTTCGGGCGACAAAATCCACGGAACAACTCTTTTCGCCTGTCCACGGTTTAATGGGGGGTGCCGTGGGGCGTAGCCCCACAATTTACCCAAACTATAAAAAAGCTCCCGCCTCCGGCGGAAGAGCCTCATTTTTAAAGGCGGCAGAAGAGCTTCTATACAAAGATAATTTCCGACAGTTCAAGGAGGAACTTATGTCTGTCACGGCTGTGGTAGGCTTGCAATGGGGGGATGAGGCCAAAGGAAAGCTGGTCGACCTGCTTTCGCCGGGGGCCGACCTGGTAGCCCGCTTCAACGGCGGCGATAACGCCGGGCATACCGTGGTCAACCAATTTGGCACGTTCAAACTGCGCCTGATGCCTAACGGCTTTTCCAGCCCACACACCGCCTGCGTGATCGGGCCGGGCGTGGTCTTGAATCTGGCGACTCTGATTAACGAGATCGAAAGCCTGAACCGCAGCGGGATGAACCTGGACGGGCGGTTGTGGATCTCGCCGCGCTGCAACCTGGTGCTGCCCTACCATCCATTGATCGAAGGCCTCTACGAACAGGCGAAGGGCGACGCCAAAACCGGCACCACCCGGCGCGGCATGGGCCCGGTGTTTGCCGATAAGGCCAGCTATAACGGGATTACCCTGTTCGACCTGGCCAACCCGGCTCAATTTGCCGCCCGGCTGCGGCTGCAACTGGAGATTAAAAATACCATCCTGGAAGCCTTTGGCGCGGAGGCCCTGGATTTCGAGACCGTGTATGCCGAAACGCTGGCCCGCTACGCGCAGATCAAAGCCTGCGTGCGCGAGCCGTTCGGCCTGGTGCAAGAAACGATTGACCGGGGTGGGAAGATTTTGCTCGAGGGGGCCCAGGGGGCGCTGCTGGATAATACCTGGGGCAGCTATCCCTTCTGCACCGCTTCCACCACCACGGTGGGCGGGGCCTGCGCCGGGCTGGGGATTGCCCCACGCCATATCACCGATGTGGTCGGCGTGACCAAAGCCTATACCACCCGGGTTGGGGCGGGGCCGATGCCCACCGAACTGTTCGACGCCGACGGCCAGCGCATCCAGCAGGCCGGGGCCGAGTTCGGAACCGTCACCGGGCGGGCGCGGCGCTGCGGCTGGTTCGACGCCGAACTGGTACGCTTCACCACCCGCCTGAACGGCGTCACCGCCCTGGCGCTGACGAAACTGGACGTGTTCGACGGCTTCGAACGGATCAAGATTTGCGTCGGCTATCGCCGCAAAGCCGGCGGCGAGGCGCAACTGCATTATTGGGAGCTGGACGCGGCCGGGCTGGCCGAATGCGAGCCGGTCTACATCGAGGTAGACGGCTGGCAGCAGCCAACCAAAGACATCCGCCGCTTCAACGACCTGCCCGCCGCCGCCCAGGCATACGTGCGCAAGGTGGAAGAGCTAACCGCCGCCCCGGTCGGCTGGGTCTCGGTCGGCCCGGAGCGCGAAGCCACAATCAAAGTATAGGGAGCTAAAAAACCGGGCCGCTGAGCGGCCCGGTTTTTTAGCTCCCTATCATCATTTGCACCTGCCTCGCCAGGGCGCGGGCGCGTTGAGGGGCGTCGCCCAGGTGATGGCTGGCATCCATCAGTTCGCCCAGGCGGGCAGCCGGCAGGTAGGCCAGCAGCGCCGGATCGGCAGCCAGGCGGGCGGCCAGTGGGTTCGGCTCGCCAGCCTGCACCGCCTGCCAGGCCGCCAGGGCGTGCTGGCGCAAGGTTTCGTGCATGGCCTGGCGGTCGGCCCCGGCCTTTGCCAGGGCCATCAACACCCGCTCGATGGCGGCAAATGGGCCGTAGATCTCCAGGTTGCGGGCCAGGGCGCGCCGGTCGATGACCAGGCCTTCCACCAGGCGAGCGGCTGTGCGCAGCAGTTCGTCGGCCGCCAGGCAGGCTTCGGGCAGCAACGTGCGCCGGTTGGCCGAATCATCTAGGGTCCGTTCTAAGAGCGAATGGGCGGCGTTATCCCAGGCCAGGCGGGGAGCCTGGGCTAAGGCCCGGGCCAGCGAATCGATCTTCTCGGCGTTGATCGGGTTGCGCTTGAAGGGCATAGCCGAAGACCCTACCTGCCGGCTGCCAAACGGCTCACTCCACTCGCCGATAGGCGGCGATTGCAGCAGGCGCAGGTCAAAGGCAAATTTATATAGCGACCCACCTAACCCGGCCAAGGCGCATAATACCTGGTAATCCTGCTTGCGCGGATAAACCTGGGTGGCTATTGGGAAGAAGGGTAAATCCAGCTTTTCCGACAGGCGCTGCTCGAAACCTTCCAGGGCTGCCTCGCCAATCAGCTCGGCGTAGGCCGCCCCGGTTCCCACTGCGCCCTTAAAGCCCTTGCCGCGCAAACCCTGGCGGGCGGCCCGCAGCGCCTGCCAGTCGAGCAGCAAATCCTGGGCATAGCCCGCCAACCGGTAGCCTAATGTAGACGGCTCGGCCGGTTGGAGGTGGGTAAAGGCCATCAGCGGGGTGTCGGCCTCAGCTTCAATTCGCTCGGCAAAAAGGGTCAGCAGCCTGCTCAGCCCAGCCAACAGCACATCCAGCGATTGGCGCAAGCGCAGCGCATCGGCGTTATCTTCGATGTCCATCGAGGTCGCCCCCAGGTGCAGGATTGGCCCACCCAGGGGAGCCTGCCCGGCAAAGGTTTTCAGCTCTGCCATCAGGTCGTGATGGATTTCGGCCTCGATTGCCAGGGCGTGCGGCACATCGATCTGGCCCTGGTGAGCGCGTAAGTCGGCCGCCTGGGCCGGGCTGACCAGCCCCAGCTCGGCCTGGGTTTCGGCCAGCGAGGCCCACAACTGCCGCCACAGGCGGCGCTTATGGGCCTCGCTCCAAATCTGGCGCATTTCAGGGCTGCCATAGCGCCAGGTGAAGGGGGACAGGTAGGTTTCGTAATCGAGGGACATGGGGATATTATAACGGACGCCGCACCACAAGCCGCGGCAGAGTGATACCGCCCCATTACCCCCTGGGGCAGGCGCGGCACTCTCCGAGCGCCTTCAAAAAGCTGCTCGCACGAACGTGGGCCACGCAAAATGTCCTGCCGTCGATTCGCGCATCTACGGTACAGGTTGATGTTAAGGATGGAAAGATCAAATAAGAGGTGCTGTGCAGACTCCGTCCCACGAAGCGCGACAAAGTTCGCAATTAACCTTCTTTCAAGGGAAGCGAGACTCGCCAGTCACCCCATCCTGTTTTTGTGAAGCGCTACCGGCTGAGTAAATATACGCCAAGAATCCTTTATCCCTGGATCATTTGCAGGAATAGTTCGACGATCTGGGGGTCGAAATGCGTACCGCTGCGCGAGCGAATATGGTTAATGACCCGCTCCTGATCCCAGGCTTTACGGTAGGCCCGGTCGGTGCTGAGGGCATCCCAGACGTCCACCACGGCGAAAATGCGGGCTTCCAGCGGAATTTCATCGCCCTTCAGCCCCTGCGGGTATCCCGTGCCATCCCAGCGCTCGTGATGCGAGCAGGGGATAGCCATAGCCTGCTGTAGATATTTGATGCCAGAAAGGAACTGGCGCGCGTAGACAGGGTGCTGGCTCATCAGCGCGCGCTCGGCCTCGGTGAGCGGGCCGTTTTTGTTCAAAATGCTATCCGGGATGCCCACTTTGCCGATGTCGTGCAGCAGCGCCCCGCGCCGGATGTGAACCATAGCCGCCTCGTCGATGCCCATGGCTCTTGCCAGGCGCTCGGTCATCTGGGTGACGCGCTGGGTGTGATCTTCGGTTTCTTTGTCGCGCAGATGCAGCAGGCTTACCCAGGCTTCCAGGGTGATGTCGTAGGTCTGGGTCAGGTCGCGGTTAGCGGCTTGCAGGCTCTCGACCAGTTGGGCGTTGTTGATGGTAATCGCCGCCTGCCCGGCCAGGGTATCCAGGAAGCTCAACCATTCGGCATCGGGGGCCAGGACCTCGCGTTGAAACACTTCCAATACGCCCAGAACCTCGCCCTTGGCCGTCAGCGGCGCGCCGTAATACGACAGGCAGCCCTCTTCGGCCAACAGGCCAGACAGGCTCAAACCGTCTTTGAACGGCCCCAGGTCGGCCACATGCAGGGTATGCCCGGTCTGGATGACTTTGCGGGCCAGGCCCATCGGGTCGGGCGGCAGCGGGTGATCGGGCGAGTCGTTGCACAGCCCTTTGCCGGCCCCGTATTCCAGGCGGTCGGCCCTGGCATCGTAAAGCAAAATGGCGGCCGCGCTGGCCCCCAACTGGAGCAAAACGTGTTCCAACAGCACGTCCAGGGTGTTGTGCAGACCCAGGTTGCCGGTGATGCTGAGGTCGATCATGCGCAGGGCGTTCAGGCGCTCCAACTGGCGCTGGATGTGATCTTCGGCCAGCTTGCGCTCGGTGATATCGCGCAAAATCCCCTCATGGGCCACCACATTCCCGGCGTTATCTCGAATAACCACATTCCGCCCTTCCAGCCAGATCATCTGCCCATCTTTTCGATAGAAGCGGAATGTCAGCGGAACCGAACTCCTGCCCTGAGACTGGTACAGCTGCGCCAGGATGGGCATGTCGTCTGGGTGGACGGAATGAATGAAAAGACCTAAATCGTAAAGCAGCTCGCCGGGGGAATACCCCAGGATAGCCTCGACCGCCGGGCTGACATATTCTACTTTCATTTCGACTTGCAGGCTCAGGCGGTAGATAATATCGGGGGCGTTTTCGGCCAGGCGGCGATAGCGTTCTTCGCTGGCCTGCAGGGCGGCCTGCTCGCGCTGCAATTGCGCCCGGTGATAAGCGTTTTCCATCAGGCCCGGCAGCCCAAACAGATAACCGGGGCTTTTGACCACGTAATCGCTAGCGCCCAGGCGGATGGCCTGGGCGGCCAGGGCTTCATCGCCGCGGGCCGTCACCAGCACAATGGGCAGGTCGATCTCCCGCACCTGGCGCAATTCTTTCAACAGGTCGAGGGCGTTCAAGTCTTGCTGGTGATAGTCGAGCATCAGGGCGTCGTAGGCCAGGCGCGCCTGTTCGTTGGGCAGACGGTGAAACAGGTCGGGGGCGGTATGCACCACCTCCAGGTGAATGTGCGGCGCGTGGCTGGAGAAATGCCGCAGGGTCAGTTCTACGTCATTCGGGTGATTATCCAGGTATAGAATGCGCAGGGGGCGTTCTCGGCGGGCTTCTTCGACCTGATAGCGTTTCCAGGCATTTTCCAGGGTGATCCAAAGATGATCCAGATAATTGGTGCGTTTGACGAGGTAGTCGTTGGCCCCGGCTTTCAAGGCCGATACGGCCACTTCTTCATCCCCCTGCCCGGTAATCACCACAACCGCCATATGCAGCCTGTTTTCGCGTACATGCGAGAGCAGCGAAAACCCATTGCCGTCTGGCAGGCGCAGGTCGGTCAACAAGAGATCGTAAGGCGCGCCCTGGTTCAGGCGCTCCAGGGCTTCTTTTTGGGAACGGGCCACCTCCAGGCGAAAATGGGGCGCAATGCGCAGTAATGACCGCCGGGTCAGGTCTGCGTCAAAAGCATTATCTTCTACATACAAAATTCTCATAGACCTATCGATAAATCTCCACCGCGCGTTCGTTAGTTCGTTAGCATCTCGCCGGGCAGGGCCATCCAAGATCAATGCGGCGGGATATTAATCACATTCCAATACAGGTCAATTTGAGCGGCCACATCTACAAACTTCTCGAAATCGACTGGCTTGACGATATACGAGTTCGCCCCCAGTTTATAGGCGGTCTGGATATCGCGATCTTCGGCTGAGGTGGTCAGCACAATGATCGGCACTTTTTGGCTCAGGCTGGAAGCCTTGAATTGATGCAGGATTTCCAGGCCGTTGACCTTGGGCAGGTTGATGTCGAGCAGCACCACCACGGGCAGCGGCTCGCCGTTTTCCCATTTATCCAGATAGGCCAACGCTTCCTCGCCATCCCGCGCCACTTCGATGGGGTTGATCACGCGGCGGCGCGCGAAGGCCCGGCGCGTCAGGTCAACGTCCATCGGATTATCTTCAATGAGCAAAATAGGGCGGTTTTGTTGACTCATACGCATCTCCACAGGCAGGACTATTGAGGTGGGGAATTGAGATGGCACCAATAGATGCGGATTTGATCTACAATTTGCATGAAACGATCAAAATCGACGGGTTTAACAATGTACGAGTTGGCGCCCTCTTGATAGGCAACCTGGATGTCGCTGTCTTCTGTGGAGGTCGATAAAATCACCACCGGGATGATGTGAAACTGGGGGTGGGTCTTGATGTGCCGCAGCACCTCCAGCCCATCCACCTTAGGCAGCTTCAAATCCAGCAAAATCAAAATCGGCACGGGGGCCTGCATCTCCCACTGGCGAATATAGCCCAGCGCCTCTTCGCCGTCGCGCGCCACTTCAATGGGAAATACCACTTTCTGGCGGACAAACGCCCGGCGGGTCAGATCCACATCCATTGGGTTATCTTCAACAAGCAAGATAGGACGCGTCCTTACACTCATTTCGGTATCTCCAGGTAAAACGTCGCGCCGGCGCCGGGGATGCTGGTGGCCCAGGCGCGCCCCCCGATCCGCTGCATCACTTTAGATACCAGCGCCAAACCAATCCCGGTTCCAGAAAACTGTTCGGCCCGGTTCAAGCGCTGAAAGATCTCAAAGATGCGATCATGGTACTGCATATCGAAGCCCATGCCGTTGTCTTTGACCCACATGATATAGCTCTGCTCGGTTTCTTTCCCACTTAGCTCGATCTGCCCGCCTGGTTGGTCGGGCAAGAATTTCAGGGCGTTGTCTAACAGGTTGCGCAGCGCCTGGCGCAGGCCATCCGGTTCGGCCATGGCCCATACGTCGGGAATATTGAAGCGCAGATCGATCTGGCGGGCTTCGATCTCCTCACTGCGCTCCTGCGCCACTTCCTGGGCAAGGGCGGAGAGGCTCACCCGGCTGGTGCGGATCGGGCGCTGCTCCAGATGCGAATATTCCAGCAGGTCATTAATTAACTGGTTCATGTGCTGGGTGGCCTGGCGGATCGTAATGAGGAACTGGCGCGCTTCCCCATCGAGGCGCTGGCCGTGATCGTCCAGCAGCAGCCGGGCATACCCATCAATGCCGCGCAGCGGCGCTTTTAAATCATGCGAGACGGAATAGGTCAGGGTTTCCAGCTCGCGGTTTTTGGCTTGCAGTTCCCTTGTCCGCAGCGCCACCCGTTCTTCCAACGTAGCGTTTAGCGAACGGATTTCCTCCTCGGCGGTGCGGCGTTCGGTCAGGTCGGTGATGATCGCCATCACGCTGATCACCTGCTCGCCCTTGAAGATCGGGCTGAGGCGGGCCGAATACCAGCCGCGAGCCTGGTTTCCCCGCAGGTAGGCTATCTCCAGGGTATCCGACTGCCCTGTTTGCCAGATTTGAGCGATGATTTTACGCGCCTGGTCCTGCTGTTCAGGCGTCAACAGGTCATAGATCGAATCGCCCGCGGCGGCCCGAATTTTATCAACCGCATTGGTAAACAAGATTGTACCATCTTGTGTGATATTCAGGATCAGGTCTGGAGCGTTTTCCACCAGAGAGCGCCAGCGCGCCTCCGATCGCTGCAGGCTGTCGGCCTGGGCTTCCAGTTGACGGTTGACCTCCGACAGGCGGCGTTCGTTCTGGCGGGCAAGCTGCAAGCTATCCCGCACGTCGCCGGCTAACAGCCAGGAAATCCCAGCCATAATCAGCAGAAAAATCCACAGGATGAGCAGATCGCTGTATTCGGTGTAGGGGCGGAAGGGGGTAACGATCAAACCAGACACTTCGGCGTACACTAGAAAAGCGGTCGAGAGCAGGCACAGGCCAGTCAGGATGGCGAAGCGTTTTTTGTCCAGCAGCAGGCTGCCCACCAGGATCAGGCAAGGATAGGCCAGGGTGACAATATCGTGAATGCCCTTGCCGATCACCACCAGGTAGGCAACCAGGGCGACGGTAAAATCCAAATGCAGGTTGATTGTCAGGCGCAGGTGTCCGGCGTGCAGCAGCCTGGTCAGGCCCAGGCAAATCAAAGCCGCCAGCAGGGTTGCAGCGCCATTGCGCCACTCGCTGCGCCCGAATAAAATCGCAGAAGCGGTCAGTTCGGCGGCCATGAAGCCCCACAACAGGGCGTTCAACAGGCGCGCCAAATGAGTGCGCTCTTCATCCTCAAAAGTGGGCGCGGCGGTTAAGGCCCGCAAGCGGGCGGCAAATGAACGGTAAAGCTGCAAATTTGTTTTTTAGGGCCGGCAAAACTTTGCTGGCTAACGCCGCCGGAGCGCAAGCCAGGCCCCAACCAATAAGACCCCTGCGCCGATTACAGCCAGAGCTTCCCAGGGGAACCCACCCCCGGCAGCGCCAGGCAGCGCCAGGCCGGGCCAGGCAAAATAACGGTTCAAGCCCACTGCCGCCAGGATCACTCCCAGCCCCAGCCCTGCGGCCCACACCCAACGCCGGTTGCGCCGCAGCCACGCGCCGGAGGTAAAAGGCCGGGGGGAGGGGTCAAGCGCCTGGCGCCACTCGCGATACAGGCGACTGCGGATGCGCTCGGCCAGGCGGGGGTCATCGGGCGGGCGGTTCATCGCCTGTTTCAAGCGCAGCACGGTTTGCCCCAGTTCTTGTAGATTAGGGTCCAGCCCTGGGGCCAGGTTTAAAAGGTCGCTCTGATCCAGGTTGGGCGCAGCCAGGGCCTGGTCGGTAAAATTTGCCAACCACAGATCCTGGTCTTCGGGGGTCAGATTAGAAGATTTATTCATCTTGAATCAAGTCTTGCAACGAAGCAATCGCGCGCCGGAACATGGATTTGGTTGCCTCCAGCGATTGACATTGAAGCCGGGCAATTTCTTCAAAACGCAGACCGTCGGCAAAGCGCAGCAAGATGATTTCTCGATAATGAGACGGCAATTTTTGCAGGGCCTGGCGCAGGATAATATGATTGTCGGCTCCCCCCAATCCATCCCTGGCCTGGGGGGCGTCGGTCTCTCGCAGATATTCATGTTCCAGGTTATGCGAGCCTGTCCCGTCTAACGAGAGGGAAGCCGGTTTGCGCCCCCGGTAATAATCGGCCACCTGGCGGTTGACCAGGGTACGCAGCCAGGTGCTGAATCGGGCTTCGTACCGAAAACTTTTCAGCGAGTGCGCTACGTCGATGAAGATTTCCTGGGTAATGTCCTCAACTTCATCTTGAGGCACAACATACCGCACTCGCCGGTAGACCAGCGGGAAATATCGCTGGTAGAGCAAATCAAAAGCCTCCACCCGGCCCTCTTGCGCGGCTCGAATCAGTTCTTCATCGCTGAGGTGAGTGGAGCTGAGCATGTTGTGTGAGCGATTTGCTTAATTAGTCGTAAAGGCGCTCTGAAAAGGGTCACTCATCCTGATTTCTCAGTTGTTTGGCCCGTTCTTTCAGGCTTTGGTAGTAATCGCTGCCCATGATCTGGCTGGAGTCTTCTTTGCGTTTTACCTGGTCGATCTCGATGCGCAACTGCATCACCTCCCGGCGCAGCAGTTCTTCGCGCTCCTGCACAGCCAGGGCCATGCGGGCAAACTCCTGGGCCAGGCCGGCCAGGTCGGGGTCGGCATACGCAGCCGACGGAGCATCGGCGGCCGAGGTATAGTTGCCGTCGTGCATGCGGCGCACCCAGCCGCGCACTTCGTCGAGGAAATTGGTGGTGTAGCGGATGCGCTCGCTTAGCCCGGCCATCACCGCCTGGGCGGCTTCCTGGTTCTGGGCCAGCAGGCGGCGGAAGTCGTCGCCGTGCAGGGTCAGGATCTCGCTTGGCTCTTCGGCGCGGGCGCTGGCCGAGCGCGGCTGGCGGTCGATCAGCGCCATTTCCCCCAGCAGCGACCCAGGCAAAAAATAGCGGATGGCCGTTTCGCCGGCCCCGGTTCCACCGGCTTCAGGGGTGAAGATCGCCAGTTTGCCGCGCTGCACCAGGATCAATTCGTCCCCCGGATCGCCCTGGCGGAAAAGAATTTCGCCGGCTGCCAGATGGCGGCTTTTCAAGGCGGCGGTCAATTCGTCCAGGGCCGCGCCAGATAACCGGCTGAAAATGGGGTGATCTCTGAGGGAAGGAGAGGTTGTCATCGAAATTTACTCCATCAAGCTGCTTGATTCAGTCAATGAGCGGAACAGCACAGCCGCCCGCTTTTCATCGTCAAAGGTCTGCCACTCCCAGGCCGGCCAGGAACTGCCCCGGCCTGCCGGCGGAGCGCCTTCGATGCTGCGCATAGCCCGCCGGATGGCCGAGCGGCCATTGGCCTGTAAGCCAGGTGGGCAATCCGCCAGGGCGGCCTGGGCCTGTTCCAGGAAGCGCAGGGCGGTCTCTCGATCCTGGCTCAACCAGGCAATCTCGGCCTGATAAAAGAGGGCCAGGGCCAGGGGATCGTTTTGGGCCGGGGCTGCGGCTTTGTTCTCCGCATCCCACAGCCCGGCCGCCTGACGAAAAGCCCGCCCAGCCTCGGCCAGGTTTTTGCGCTGGCGCTGCAGACGACCCTGGCGCAGCAGGGCCAGCCCGGCCAGCAATCCGCAGTTCTGCTGCTGGTAATCCAGCAGGGCCATGTCCCAATCGCCCGAAAATTCGGCCAGCATAGCCAGCAGCAGCGGGCTGCGCTCTGGCCCCTCGGCCCCGGCCAAGTAGATCGCCCGCTTGGCCCAGGCCAGCGCGGCGCGCCGGCCCTGCCGCCAGTACAGCCAGGCCAGCCCAGCCGCTCGGTAAAGATGCTCGCAGGTCTGCGGGCGAGCGGGCGGGCGGCCCTGCTGGCCGCCGGCCTCGGCTTGCAGCCCGGCCAGCGCGTCGGCAGCCTTGCCTTGCAGCGTTTGGGCCAGGGCCAGGCGCACCCGCAGGTCCGCCGGGACGGGCTGCCCGGCAGGAACCAGGGCCAGCCCAGCCTCGTAGGCCGCCAGGGCATCCAGAATATTCGCGCCGCTGAAGGCCGCATCGCCCTGGCCTATCCAGGCGCTCTGTTTTAGAGACGCGACCTGTTCCGGGTCGGTTTCTGGCCCAACCCGACCCAGGTTTTCCAGCGCTCGCCCGCAGGCCCGGTCAGACTTATCGTACATCTGGCCCATCCAGGCCTGGCGGGCGGCTTGCAGCCAGGCCCGGGCAGCCGCTATCGACTGCCCGGCCTGCTCGTAATGGTAGGCAATCCGCCCGGCGCGCGGCTCGCATGCCGCCGCCTGGCTCGCGCTGGCCGATAGCCAGGCCTGGGCCCGGCTTTGCGCGCTGACCGGCCGGCTTAGATATTCCGCCAGGCGGTTGTGCAGGCCGGCGCGCTGTTCGTGCGATAGGCTAGAATACAATATATCACGAACCAAAGTCTGTTGGAAGGTATAGCTTGGGTCGAGCTTACCCGAGTCGCTGTGGATGAAATGGGTCTTTTCAGCCAAAGCGCGCAATTGCCGGTTCAAGCTGAAGGGGTCAATCGCATCGCGCAGCAAAGCCTGCACTTCCCCGGCCTGAAACTCTGGGCCGATCACCGCCGCCGCCCGGATGATCTCGCGCTGGATTTCCGATAATTCCTCCAGGCTGCTGAGAACCATCTTCTGCAAAAAGTCGGAGGTCTGCAGGGCCTGCTCCAGGGCCCCGGCTTCGATGCGCTGGGTCTGGCGAAACCAGCGGGCGATCTCGCTCACCTGGAGCGGGTTGCCCTGGGTCTGGGCATAGATCACCGGGGTCAGGTCGTCGATCAGCAGATGAGCGGTCAGGTGATAGGTTTCTTGAGCGGTCAGCGGGGCCAGGGTAAAGACCCGCCCCGGCAAGACAGCCTCCGATTGGGGCGCTTCGCGCCCGGCGACCAGGATCAGCAGCCGCAGCGCCTGGGCCTGCTGGCCCACAGACTGGATCAACTGGCGTGAATCGCGATCCAACAAGTGGGCGTCTTCGAAGAAGATCACCAGTGGGGCCAGGCGAGACAGGCTGGCGAGCGCAGCACATACAGCCTCGAACAGGCGGGCGCGCTCCCCGGGCGAGAAGCCCGGGCCGGCCGCCTGAACAGGGGCCAGGCGCTCTAACACGTCGAGGCGGCTGGCGCGCCGCCGAGCATGACGCGCCAGTTGGCTCAGATCGTCGTTCTCTGGCCCGGCCGCCAGGGATGGCCGGGGCGGGGCTTCAAAGGCCCGCCGGTCCAGCCCGCACAGGGCGGCCAACAGTGGGGCGTCGGCCGGGGGCGTCGCCAGACGTTCTAAAAGGTGAGCAAACTTTTCGGCCTGGGCGGCGGGGGTGTAATCCAGGGCGTGCAGACCGGCCATCTGGCGAAAAAGCTGGCTCCAGGCGGATAGGGGGGCGTCTTGATTGTACGAATAGCACTGGACGGCGTAAACCTGCATGTTCTGGCGTTCGGCCCGCGCCAGCAGTTCGTCGGCCAGGTGGCTTTTGCCAATCCCGGCCGCACCCTGGATGCTCACCAGGCTGCCCTGGCCCTGCTGCGCCTGGCGCAGCAAGGCGGCCCAGGCGGAACATTCAGCGCCGCGCCCAACCAGGCGGCCGCGGCTGCGGATGCGCTGGCGCAGGCTGTCTTCCTGGGGGCCTTCCACCTGGGCCAGGCTCACCGGGCGGTTCTTGCCTTTCACCTTCACCGGCGGGCGGGGGGTGACCAGGAACGCCGCCCCGATGGATTCTTGAATAGGAGGGCTGATCAGGATGCGCCCCATCTCGGCCGCGCTCATCAGGCGGGCCGCCAGGTTCACTTCATCACCCATCACGGTGTATTCGCGCCGGGTGGCCGAGCCAACCTGCCCGGCATAAGTCAACCCCGAGGTGATGCCAATCCGCTGCTGGATCAGGGGCTGGCTCCAGCCTTCGGGCAGGCAGCGGGCAAATTTGCGCTGCCAGGCCTCGTTGAGCAGGTCCAGCTCCAGGTTCATCGCCAGGGCCGCGCTGACGGCCCGCTGCGGGTCGTCTTCGTGGGCCACGGGCGCGCCAAACAGGGCCAGCAGCTTCGAGCCGCGGCTGTAGGGGTCGATCCGGCTGACGATTCCGCCATACCGGGCGATCACCCCGTTCATAGCGTTGAAATAGGCGTCGAGCAAACTGGTGACGCGGGCCGCTCCGGCTGCGCCCCAGGCTTGCAGCAGCAGTTCGGGGCCGCTGAAGTTGCAGAACAGGACGCTGGTGGGGCGAAACTGGCTGGCGACGCTGCGCCGGCTGGCATGAGCCACCACCCGCTCGGCCAACTCGGGGGCCAGGTAGGGGGCCAGGGCCTGAATCTGGCGCAGGGCCACCTCCATCTGGGCGGCCAGGGCCTGCGGGCTGGCGTTCCAGGGGATAGCGCCGCGCGCCCGGCGGGCCTGGGCCTGAATCTCGAAGCCGCCCGGCGCTTCCGGCAAGTCATCCTTCTCGGCCAGCAGCCAGAAGCCCTGCGCCAGGCGCTTCAGGCGCGGGCGGGGACCCGGCAGGGCCGCGGCGCAGACCGCGTTCATCACGATCTGCCCGCCGCCGGTGGTCAGCCCTTCGGCGGCCATGGTCTCGCTAATTGCCGGGCCCAAGACGATGTACTCCATGCGCTGCTGGCTGCCCACGCTGGCGGCCAGGAAGTCGCCGCTGGCAAGGCCCAGCTTCATCTTCAGACGCACCTCGCCGTTGGGGGTGACGATCTGGGCAAAACGGCTCATGGCCTGCAGCATGCGCCGCCCGGCCCGCAGGGCGGCCCCGGCCGAGACGCTGTGATTGGCCGGGGCGGCCTCGCTCACCAGCAGGCTGTCTTCGGGGTCGGGGAAATAGGCCAGCAGGGCGTCGCCGGCAAACTTGAGCAGGATGCCGTCGGATTCGGCCAGGATGTCGAGCATGACCGCGAAGTATTGGTTCATCGCATCGGTCAGCCGTTCGGCTCCTTGCGGGCCGAACCCCGCCAGCCGCTCGGAGAGGGCGGTAAAGCCCGAAACATCGGAAAACAGCAGTGTGCCGGGCAGCATCTGGCCGCGCACCCGGCCGGGGTAGGGCTGGCGCATCTTTTCCTGCACCAGGTTGCGCGGCAGGAAGGTGGAGAGCAGATACAGCGCCGAGCGCACCCGTTCCAGGGCGTTGACCAGCACGCCGCGCGGCGGGGCGGGCTGGCGCGGGCCCGGGTTAAGCCGCCGCCACAGGTCGGGCGGCAGGTAGGTTTCAATCTCTGGGGGAATGTTCAGCCCCGGCGGCTCTCCGGCCGGCGCATCTTCGGGCGCGTTCGCCGGCGCGCTGTCCAGAGCCGGCGCGCCGCCTGGCGGCGGCGCGCCGGCCAGCCGGCTAAAATCGGGCCGCGCGACCTGGGCGGCCTCGTCAAACAAAGACGCCAGGCTGGCCCGGTCGATGCTGCGCCGGCGTGGGCTGTTCTCTGCGGGATCGGGATCGTTCACGCCGCTCTCCTTAAAAAGGGATTATAACAGGAGATTTTGTCGCGGGTACCACCCCATGAAACCGTGGAGCAGGCAGACGCTCGTGCGAGCGCCTTCAAAAAGCTGCTCGCACGAGCGTGGGCCACGCAAAATATCCTACCATCGATTCGCGCCGCCGCGGTAGCGGTAGGG
>CAYQDU010000029.1:0-30849 GCA_964416275.1 uncultured Anaerolinea sp.
ACTAGCGTCTTTGCGAAAGCCAGTTTCAAATGGCGATAACACCGATTTTGTCGATAGCCATCCAAGATTTCAATCAGGATGAGCGATTTATGCAAAGGGAATGGGCTAATAGAATTCGTTAAAATCAGCTTTTCGCATTCCGGGCTTAAAGATCGCAGTGAAACGGATAGACTGGAAGGCTTTGACAGGCCAGTGTCATCTATACCTTGTGCTTTAAAGATTTCCTGTACCTGGTGAGCGATCTCCATTGCCGTAGCTAGTAGCTCATCCGGGTTTACCTCCCAGTCCAGCTTGACCTGACTGGCAAAATGGGCGACCGGATTGGCCTCTAACCCTATGGCAGCAAAGCCCTGGCATTTCGCTTCTACCAGGGTGGTGCCGGTTCCGCAAAACGGGTCTAGAATAATATTGTCAGGGCTTAATTTGAAATCCTGAATATAGTGACTGACTAGATGCGGCGGGTAAGACAGCACAAACCGATACCAATCATGAAAATCTTGATCGTCTGGTCCCAGCTTATTCCCCAATCCATCCGTTGGAACGATCCGCCCGCCCTCTGAATCCTGAGTACCTGCCGTTTCAACCAGATTCAGACGAAGTTGTTGCAATTTCTTTGACATACCCGCTAAAAAGCTTCTGATGCGCCTCGATCAGAGATTCAAATCAGGGGCATTCCCTGATTTGAATCTCTGACATGTTTATTACCGTACTTCGTTCAGCGTGATGAGGCCGGGGTTGGCTGGGGGCTGTTCGCCATACAGTTGGCGATGCACGGCGCTCAAGACCCGCACCTGCTCGGCGGCGTGATACGACGAGCGCACCAGCGGGCCGCTTTCGACCCACTTGAAGCCGATCGACAGGCCAAATTCTTTCAATTCGGCGAATTCGTCGGGGGTGTAGTAGCGATCCATGGGCAGGTGCTTCTTGCTGGGCTGGAGGTATTGCCCCAGGGTCAGGATGTCTACCCCCCAGGAGCGCTGGTCGCGCATCACCGCCTTCACCTCGTCGATGGTTTCGCCCAGACCCACCATGATGCCCGATTTGGTCAGCACTTCGGGATCAAGCTTCTTAGCGTTGCTGAGGGTGGCGGCGGCCCATTCGTAGTGATCCTGCGGCTGCACCTGCTTGAACAGGCGCGGCACGGTCTCCACGTTGTGGTTGAGGATCTCCGGGCGGGCTTCCATCACGATCTTTAGTGCTTCCAGGCTGCCCTTGAAATCAGGGATCAGCACTTCGATGGAGCAGCCGGGGTGAATCTGGCGAATGCGCCGGATGACCATCGCAAAGATCGGCGCTCCGCCGTCTTTGCGGTCATCGCGGTTGACACTGGTGATCACAGCGTGCTTCAAGTTCATGGCCTTGACTGCCTGGGCCACCCGCTCTGGTTCCATCCAATCCAGCGGCGAGGGCTGGCCGCGTTTGATGTCGCAGAAGCCGCAGGTGCGGGTGCAGACATCGCCCAACATCAGGAAGGTGGCCGTACCCGACCCCCAGCATTCGCCCATATTGGGACACATGGCTTCTTCGCACACAGTATGCAGGGCTTTGCTGCGCATCAGCCCATGCAGCCACTCATAGGTTTCCCCCGAAGGGGCGCGCACCTTGATCCAATCCGGGCGGCGCTTGGGGGTCGTATCGATCTGTTCGCTTTTCACGCGGTCGCGTGTGGTTGTAATCGGCATAAGTTACCTCGTTTCTGGCGCTACCAGTCTGTTCCATATTCGTCTGCCATTGTACCGCATTTTTGGGGTGTTTTTATGGCTGGCGGAATGCAGCGCAGCCGCATCCCGCCAACGGCAAACTCCTCGCCAAACAGGAAATTTCCCGCCTTCGACGGAGGAGCCTTAATTGTATAATCAGAGCGTGAACCGTTTATGGCGCTTGGGGCTGTGGATTGGGCTGGTTGGCCTGCTGGGCGGCTGTCAGATGCCGCGCCTCGAATCGCCGCCTCCGTCTACGCCGCCGGGGCTGGCGGCGGCCTATACCCAGGCCGCGCAGACCGTAGAAGCCCGCTTTACCCTGGCTGCGCTCCAGACCGACGCGGCGCGGCCCCCAATCACTGCCGCCCCGGTTAAAACCTACGCCCCTGCCGCTCCATTCCCAACTCGGGCGGTTGCTGGCGGCTATACCCCGGCCGCCCTGCCCGATACGCCCCGTCCCACGGCTGCCCTCGAACCTACGGCCACGTCGCCTCTCATTGAATCTCCGGCTACCCTGCCCTTGCTCGAAACCCCCACGGCCTCGCTTGCCCCTACTGCAGGCGCTACAGTCTCTGCGCCTACGTCGCCCGCCTCAGCCGAATGCAACCGCATGGACTGGCTCGGAGATGTAACCGTCCCGGTCGATACGGTCTTTCCGGTCGGGTCGTCGTTCACCAAAGTCTGGCGAGTGCGCAACGCCGGGACCTGCACCTGGACCAGCGATTACGCCCTGGTTTTGACCGGCGGCAACCTGCCCGGCAGCGTCAACACAGTCTTTTTACCTTCCCAGACCGCGCCTGGTCAGACGGTAGACCTGGCCGTGACCCTCCTCACGCCGACTTACCCGGCCTTGTATCAGAGCAGTTGGATGCTGCGCGACTCGCAGGGCCGCCTGTTTGGTTATGGGCCGGGCGGCGCAGGCGCGCTGACGGTGCGCATCCAGACCTACCAGCCGGCTGCGCCGCATAACTACGCCTTCGACCTGGTGAGCTACGCGTGCGCTGGAAGCTGGCGCAGTGCGGCCGGGCCGCTGACCTGTCCTGGCGGCGCGCAAGACCGGGCCGGGACGGTGATCCTGCTCAGCCAGCCTGACCTGGAGAACGGCCTGGCTGGCGATTATGGCCTGTGGACCCGTCCAAACCGGGCCGCAGATGGCTGGATCAGCGGCGAGATGCCCACTTATGCCATCCAGAGCGGGGATCATTTCCTGGCCGACCTGGGCTGCCTGGCCGATAACCCGGCCTGCGATGTAATCTTCCAGTTGGACTATCGCACCACACAGGGCCGGCGCGGCAGCCTGGGGCGCTGGCGCGAGACCGCCGACGGCGCTACCACCTCGCTCGACCTGGACCTGTCGCAGTTGGCCGGGCAGGCCACCACGTTGATCCTGACGGTGAGCAACAACGGCGAGCCTCGCCAGGCGAACGCTGTCTGGCTGCTGCCGCGCATCCAGAAGCTGACCCCCGGCCGGGCTTATACCCTGGTGTGGACGCGCGAAGGCTTTCCTACAGCCAACGACTGCGATGGGCTGCGCATTTCGCTGGTTGGGCCGCGCACCGCCCTGGCCCAGGCTTTCGACTGCCAGCGGGCCAGAAACCCGGAAATAGGCCGCCTTAACCTGACTCCCGATCAGGCCAATCAGCTTTGGGCCTGGGTGCAGCGCTATCAAGACTATGAAGGCGAAGTGTATACTTCGACCTCCCAACATCCACTCATTGCCTGGATCCAGTTTCAGGGCCTGGGGCAGAATGTGGCCGGGGAGGCCGAAATTCAGGCCATGAATTCCTTTGCGCTCCAGCTTTTTGGCCAGATCACGCCCTGACTGGGGTTGCGGGCGGGGTACTCCCCCTGCTAAACTGGCAAGGCCGGAAGGACCAAAATTTTCTCCCCCATGACGAAAAAACGGGCGAAGATTATCGCCCGTTTTTTCGTCGTAATAGAGCTAAAGGCTTAGCTGACCAGAGCGTTCCACACACCGGTGGCCTTATCGACCACGGTGTTGGTCAGGCTTTCGGCCTGCTGGCCGGCCTGGGCGAAGAAGTTGCCCACTTCGTCGGTGGCCTGGCCCAGCGTGTTGAGGGCGTTGCTCAAGAATGCGCCGGCTTTCAGATCGGTTTCGACTTTCATGCATCACCTCGTTGTGGGCCTAGCCGCACCAGCCGCTGCGGTCGCCGTACCAGATGCCGTTGACATAGCCGCCCGAAGGTTGGGGCTGCGGTTGGGGCTGGGGCTGAGGCTGCGGCCAGGGTTGAGGCCAGGGCTGCGGCTGTGGGTGCTGATTGCTCTTGGCAATCGCTTCCATCCGGTCGGCCTGTACCTTCCAGTAGTCGCGCTGTTGCTGGCAGTTACGCAGGGCATCGCCTGCACGGAGATTGGTTCGGGTCTTCATCGTTCACCTCACCTTAAATCTTTCCCGTCTGCCGGGCGACATTGTACCAGTAGTAGTAGCGCTCGCGCCACTTATTCAGGTTGAACTGGCAGGTTTCCAGATCGCCGCCGCTGCGCACATCCGAGCGGACCTGCATCTGGGGGGCCGAGGCCGGAGCGGGGGTCTTCTCATTCGTTCGATTTTTCTGTTCCATGAGTCTCTCCACTCCACAAATCCATACACGGTTGGGTTAGTAGCCGCACACGCCGCTGCGGTCGCCGTACCAGACGCCGTTCACGTAGCCGCCGTTGGACGGCTGGGGTTGGGGCTGAGGCTGAGGGCCGGGGGCCGGGTTAAAGCCGCCGCATACCCCGCTGCGATCCGGGTACCAAATGCCGTTGACGTAACCGCCGCCGGCTCCGCTGCGAACGTGTGAGCGCACCTGGAACTGAGGTACATACGATTCATTCTTCATTGGCAGTTCTCTCCTGGCGAACAGGGCGGCCGCACTGCGGCGCCCCGTCGCACAAAGTGCAATTGGGCCGCAGGGATTAGTCGGGGATGTACAGTTTCTGCCCGGACTGGATGTAGTTCGGGTTCGGGCCGATGGTAGCGGCGTTCGAGTAGTAGATCTTGTTCACGTTGTCGGGGGTCATGGCGCCGTAGAAGCGCTGAGCGATGTTGCTCAGGTTGTCGCCCGACTGGACGGTGTAGCAAGCGGCTCCGGACTTCATATCTGTGCGAACGTACATGGTTGCTCTCCTTCTTTTCAGAAATGGAATATACGCAGTTGCTCTAATCAGGTAAGCTTGACTGGTATTCTAACCTATTTTCAGCGCGGTGCAATACGTCGAATGACTTATCGCGCCAGGCTGAAGATAAGTTGCCTCTCGAATTGCGCCGGAGGTAGCTCTCCGCTTAACCGTGGTGGAGGTGAGTGGCGAGCTTTGCCGAAAGAGGGTTATCGTGGATTTTGTCGCCCGAAGTGCGACAAAATCCACGTAATATTTTTTAAAGGCGCTCAAAGACCGGCATGTCGGCTTCACGGTTTCGGGGAGATATCCTGCCGGGAAATTGTATCTACAGGGTACTGAAAAACGGCTCTCCCGGCCTTGTCAAAGGGTGATAATATGATGATGTTTATCTTATTCGACGTAATTTCCGGTACAATACCCTTCGCGCTTGAGCGCGGATGGCTGAGGTTATTCAGGAGAAAATTTCATGTCTTTAAAGGGTGCTACATTCACTCGTTGGCTTTCCTGGGGGCTTTTGCTGGCGCTGCTGGCGGCGCCCCTGCAGGGCTTTATTTTCATGGTTTCACAGGCCGCGGCCAGCAATTGCCCCAATATTTCGCCGCTGCCGTGCAACCTGGTCAAGCGCTCGCCCGATGTCACTTTTAATTTCGATGGCAGCGACGAGGGGCTGACGGATAAGAACAGCGTCAGCTTAGGGTTCACGATGGTCGACCCGCCCACCTATCCGGGCAACCCGAACCCGAACCCTTACGCGCCCGGCTATTGGCCCGATCGCCTGGAGATCAGCAACGGCCAGTTGGTGATTACGCCCACCAAAGGAATTAATTACAGCACGGTCAACAGCCAGGATAACGCCCTGGGTATTGGCCTCGACCTGGGCGGCCCGGTGTCGATCCAGACCTCCATCGGCAGCTTGCCGGCCCCGGTAGGCGGCTTTGCCCAGGCCGGCATCTGGTTTGGCAAATCGGGGGTCGGTCCCAGCGGGCTGGGCGGCACGGGCAGCAGCGAAGATAACTATGTTAAGCTGATCGTTATCTCGCAGGCCAACTCGACCGGAACGCTGGTCTGGGAAGTGCAAATGCTGTGGGAGGTAGATGGCCTCAGCCAGCGCAGCGCCAACCAGACCATCCCCAATGGCTCGCCGGTGACGCTGTACCTGGAGATCAACCCCTCGCTGCACACCATCAACAGCCGCTACTGCACCGTGCCTGGCTGCGACCCCAAGACCGCGCCCATTTTCCAGACCCTCACCGATGTCCCCTCCGACTGGTTCAGCGCCGACGCGGCCGGGATCGACTACACGGTTGGCACGCGCATGATGGGCGGCATCTACGCCTCCAGGCGTTCCGCCCCGGTGGATGTGCCGTTTGCCTTCAGCGACTTTCGTTATCGCAGCGGGGCCACCATCCTGCCGGTGGCCTCTAAAGACGGAATTGACTTCGACGCCTGGAATATTTCTGGCATCAATAACACGACCGCCATGGCCTGGGGGCCAGATAATCGCCTGTATGTAGCCACCGTAACCGGCGAAATCCGGGCGCTCACCTTCGATTACGCCAGCCATACGGTTGCCTCGGTCGAGACGATCTCAGCCGTGCAGTATCGTCTGGCCCTGGGCCTGACGATTGATCCCGATTCGACCCCCAATAACGTGATCCTGTGGGTGGCGCACTCCGACCTCAGCCAGAACAATGGGGCGGCCAACTCTGGCACGGTCAGCCGCCTGTCGGGGCCAGGCTTTGCCGTTCGCCAGGATGTAATCACCGGCCTGCCGCGCGCCATCGCCAACCATGCCACCAACAGCATCCACTTTGGGCCGGATGGCAAGCTGTATATCGCCCAGGCGGGCAACACCGGGGCTGGGGCCTCCAACGACCAGCCGTCCGAGTTTGGCTCGCGGCCCGAACAGCCCCTATCCTCAGCCATCCTGGTGGCGGATGTCAAAAAACCCGGCTTCGATGGAACCTGCACCTCGCAGATCGACCCCGATGGTTCTCAAATGGACGCTACCGGGATCGCCGCCACCGACGCACCGTGCGACGTGCAGGTCTACGCTTCGGGCCTGCGCAACCCGTATGACTTTGTGTTTGCCTCCAACGGGCAAATGTATGCCACCGAGAACGGCCTGGGGGCGTTGGGGTCGTTCCCCAATCTATCGCCCGATCCATTGAGTTGGAACCCGGCCAACGGCTGCACTGGCATGATCGTCGGCGCGGCTGCGGTGGACAGTCACAACCCCGGCAACCGCCCCGACCTGCTCCAGCGGGTGGTGCCAGGCGGCTGGTATGGACATCCCAACCCCTCCCGCAACCAATGCATCTTCTTCGGCGGCAATCCCACCGGCGGAAGCGATTACCCTGTCCCCACCACCTCCGACGTGACCACCCCCGATTACATGGATACCGGCAAATACCCGGTCGGCCGCCAGCCGGCCCTGGAATGGCGCCAGCCCATGTTCAGCTTTGGGGCCAATAAGTCGGTCAATGGGATCATCGAATACAACACGAACGGCCAGAATTTCTGCGGCAAGCTGGATGGCGAACTGCTGGCGACCTACTGGTCGCAGGGCGATCAGGTGCGCCGCCTGACGCTTTCGCCCAATGGGCAGAGCGTCATCTCGGACACGACCCTGATTCGCACCAACCCGGCCAACGGCGGCTCGTTCCTGGTCGATCCGCTGCCCATCGTGCAAGACCCGTCTGGGCGGTTGTACGTAGGCGAGTTCAGCGGCGGCTCGATCTCGGTGTTCGAGCCGGTCGAAGCCGGGTTCTGGCAGACCAGCGACCCGAAGCTGCCCAACCTGCCCCAGGCCATTCTGGACGCCGGCAGTGGGGTGGTGGACGGTAAGCTGTACGCTGTGGCGGGCAAGACCGCCTCCACCCATCTGCGCAGCCTGTATGTGTTCGACCCGCTCAGCGCGGTCTGGACGCAGAAAGCCGATCTGCCAGCGGCCTATCCGTTGGTGGAAAACCCGGCCGTGGTAAGCTATGCCGGCAAGCTGTACGTCTTTGGCGGTTCCACCGACCCGTTCAGCGGAGCCGCCGGCAAGGCCGCGGTCTACGACCCGGCCAGCGATACCTGGGCCATGCTGCCCGATATGCCCACCCCACGCGGCGGCCCCACCGCCCAGGAGATTGGCGGCAAGATCTACGTGGCGGGCGGTATGAACGACAACGGCGACTCGCTGGCAACCCTGGAAGTGTTCGACGTTGCCAGCCAGACCTGGACCTCTGGCCCGAACCTGAGCGTGGCGCGGGATAACCCCGGCTCGGCCGCCGTAAACGGCAAGTTGTACATCTTTGGCGGGCGCACCCGCCTGAACAACGTTGAAACCGCCCCGGTGCTGAACTCGGTCGAGATCTTCACCCCCGGCCAGGGCTGGACCACCGGCTCGCCCATGCCTACCGCCCGCCGCACGATGGCAACGGCGGTGATGAACGGCGAGATCATTGTGATGGGCGGCGAGCGCACCCCCACCGGCGGTACGTTCCCAGCCAACGAGGCCTATGACCCGGCCAAGGGCAAGTGGCGCTTGCTGACTGATATGCCGGTAGGGCGGCACGGAGCCATCGCCGGGGTGTTGGGCGACATTCTGTACATCGCGGGCGGCGGCGTCACGGGCGGTTCGTCCTTCAGCAGCGACATGGACGGTTTCTACTTCGCCTGCAACGCCTTTGCCGCGCCTGCCCCGCAGCCCGATCTGATCCTCAGCAAGACCCACAGCGGCAGCTTCAGCCAGGGCCAGACCGGGGCCGCCTACACCCTGCGCGTGACCAACCAGGGCGGCGGCGCGACCAGCGGCCCGGTGACGGTGACCGACACCCTGCCCGCCGGCCTGACCGCAACTGCCTTTAGCGGCGGCGGTTGGGCCTGCACCACCAGCCCGCTGCGCTGTCAGCGCTCTGACAGCCTGCCTGCCGGGCAGGCTTATCCCGACATCACCCTGGCGGTGAACGTAGCCGCCAACGCCCCGGCCCAGGTGACAAATGAGGCCCTCGTGGCGGGCGGCGGCGACGCCAACCCTGCCAACAATACCGCCAGCGATGTGACCGTGATTGGCGTCGTTAACCCGCCGCCCGATCTGGCGGTCAGCAAGACCCACGTGGGCAGCTTCACCCAGGGCCAGGTGGGGGCTGCCTACACCCTGACCGTGACCAACCAGGGCGGCGGCCCCTCCGCCGGCCCGGTGACGGTGACCGACACCCTGCCCACCGGGCTGACCGCAACTGCCTTTAGCGGCGGCGACTGGGCCTGCACCACCAGCCCGCTGCGCTGCCAGCGTTCCGATAGCCTGCCCGCCGGACAGGCGTACCCCGCCATCACCCTGGCGGTGGACGTGGCTGCCAATGCCCCGGCCCAGGCGACGAATCTGGCGACCGTGGCGGGCGGCGGCGATCTCAACCCTGCCAACAACACCGCCGGCGATCCGACCGTCATCGCCCCGCTCAACCCGCCGGCCGACCTGACCCTCAGCAAGAGCCACACCGGCAGCTTTGCCCAGGGCCAGGTGGGGGCCGTCTATACTCTTCAGGTCAGCAATGTGGGCGCCGGGCCTGGCAACGGCCTGGTGACGGTGGACGATACCCTGCCCGCCGGGCTGACCGCGACCGCCTTTGGCGGCAGCGGCTGGACCTGCACGACCAATCCGCTGCACTGCGAGCGGGCCGACAGCCTGCCCGCCGGGCAGGCGTACCCCGTCATCACCCTGACGGTAAACGTGGCGGCTAACGCCCCGGCCCAGGTGACGAATACGGCTACCGTGGCGGGCGGCGGCGAGAACAACCTGACCAACAACACCGCCAGCGACCCCACCACGATTAGCAGCAGCCCGGCGGCCGATCTGGCGATCAGCAAAACCCACACCGGCAGCTTTACCCAGGGGCAGAGCGGGGCGATCTACACCCTGCGGGTGTCGAACGTGGGGACGCGCGCCACCAGCGGCGTGATCACCGTGCAAGACACTCTGCCGGCCGGCCTGACGGCCAGCTCGATCAGGGGAACCGGCTGGACCTGCTCCACCGCCTCGCTGAGCTGCTACCGCTCGACCAAGCTCTATCCCGGCCAGACCTACACTGACATCGCCCTGGCGGTGAATGTGGCCGCCGACGCCCCGGCCCAGGTGACCAACACGGCCGCGGTTTCGGGCGGCGGCGATGCCAACCCCGCCAACAATATCGCCAGCGACGTGACCGCCATCGCCCCTGGTACGACCACTGGCGGGGCCGACCTGACGATCAGCAAAACCCACAGCGGCGGCTTTACCCAGGGGCAGAGCGGGGCGATCTACACCCTGCGGGTGTCGAACATTGGCGATAAGGCCACCAGCGGCGTGGTCACCGTGCAAGATACGGTTCCGGCCGGGCTGACGGTGGTTTCGATCAAGGGCGCGAACTGGACTTGCTCGGCTGTCTCGGTGAGCTGCTACCGCTCGACCAAGCTCCAGCCCGGCCAGACCTACCCCGACGCGATCACCCTGACCGTGAACGTGAACGCCAACGCTCCCAGCCAGGTGACCAACACGGCCGGCGTGTCTGGCGGCAGCGAGGTCAATCCGGCTAACAACACGGCCAGCGATGTGACCAGCATTACGCCCCAGTCTGCGGCGCCCGGTCCTAACCTGCGCCTCGGCCTGGAGCGCACCGGTAAGATCGTGGCTCGCCAGCAGGGGGTGGAGTATGCCGTCACTGTGCTCAACGATGGCGATGAGGAAACCAGCGGCGAGGTGAAACTGACTCTGACGCTGGCCGCCGGGCTGCACCCAATCAGCCTGGGCGGCGAGGGCTGGACCTGCGCCGTAGATACGCTCACCTGCACCCGCGCCGACCCGCTGGGGGCCTATGCCAGCTATCCGCTGGTGTTCCTGACCCTGGATGTGGGCGATGGGACGCCGACGCCTCCCTATATCCAGGCGAGCGTTAGCGGCGGCGGCGAGCTGGATGGCGGCGATGACAGCGCTCAGGATCCGCCTGCGCCTAATGTGGGCCTGCCGCAGCAGATTTTTCTGCCGGTCATCCGGCGGTGAGCTAAATAAGCCTCTTCCGGCTTTAGCGGGGGGAAATAATATTGGGGGTTGCGGCTGGGGTAGCTCCCCACCCAACCGGGGTGGAGGTGATTGGCGAGCTTCGCTTGGCGAGCGAAGCTCGCCAAGCGAAGCTCGCCTGGAAAGAGGATTAATCGTGGATTTTGTCGCTCGAAGTGCGACAAAATCCACGTGACATCTCTTTTGGAGGACGCTTGAAAAGCGCCATGCCTGCGCCAGGGTTTAATGGGGTGGCGCCGCGGCTGGCCCAGCCAGCCGCACCCCCCAAATATAAGTCAAATCCCGCCTTTGGCGGAAGCGTTGGGAATCGTCACGGCGAAGCCGCAGGGACCTCACTGATGAAATTCGCTTGACTTCATCTGCGCCGATAGCTTCTGGTATTGGGCCGAAGCGGCGTATTGGCGAATGTGGTTGATCCGCCGGATCAGCATCGGGTGGGTCGCCAGCATCTCGTTCAGACTGCCCGCCAGGTTGTCGTCTTCCGTGTCCAGTTTGCGGTAAGCCCGATCCAGGTCGGCCCGGGCGCGCGCGCCCGGGCCGATGGCCAGCTTGGTCAGGGCCGAGATGGCTTTTGCCGGGCTGCCGCAGGCCAACAGACCGGCCCGGTCGGCCGAGTATTCGCAGGCCCGGTTCCAGCTCAGAAAGGCCAGGGTCATGATCGCTCCGGCCGAGAGCGAACTGGGAATGCCGGCCAGCCCGCCCACCAGCGAGTTGAGCCAGGTATGCCCCAGGGCCACGTGGCCCATCTCATGCCCCAAAATAAACAGCAGTTCGTCTCGATCCATCACCCGGAACAGCCCGGAATACATCACAATCGTCTTAGGATCGTCCAGGCCGAAGGTATAGGCGTTCAACTCGCGGCTGGAAGCGACATAGACTTCTACTGGCCCTGGCTGCAAGCGAGCCGCGCCCATCTGCACCAGGCGGGCCAGGTCGGGCTGGGTTTCGGACGTTACCGGTTGGGCCGCCCGGCGTAGCGCTTGCTGCTGCGATTTGCCCACGCTGTAGGCGTACATCACAAAGATGGCGATGAAGATCACGCTGGCGCAGACCGTGGCGGTGGCGGTCAGGGCGATCACCCCACCCACGATCACAATGGTAACCGCCAGGATCAGCCCTTCATTCGGATAGCGATATTCGGTGGTTTTCATGGCGAAGTCAGGAATGCGGCGCATCTGGGTTGGGCGCAGGGTCGGCCTGGCGGCGGACAATTAACTTCAGCCCCTGCACGGCGGTCACCACCACGGGGGCGCCGGTGGGAATGGCTTCTTCGTTGGGGGCCAGCTCGGCGCTCCACTGTTCGCCATCCAGGTGCACCAGGCCGCGCCGGGAGCCGGGAACCAGGTCGCTGCGGGCCACTCCCACCCGGCCTACCCGACCCTCAACCCCCGTGCGCACCGGCACGTTGAAGGTGCGCACCGCCCACAACATCAGCCCGAAGAAGATCAGCCCGGTGCTGAGCGAGACGCCCACGATGAGCGGCACGGGGACGCGCTGGAAACTGGGGACGCTGGGGGAATTGAACAGCACCATCCCGCTGACGATCAACGCGCCCACCCCGGCGGCGGTCAGCGCGCCGTGGGTTGGCGCGTTAATATCCAGCAGGAACAGCACAAACGCCAGTACCAGAAAGACGATCCCAAACCAGTTGACTGGCAGCACGCCCAGCCCGTACCCGGCCAGGGCCAGGCACACTACCCCGATGGCCCCGGCCACCCACCCGCCGGGGCTGGAAATTTCGATCAGGATCGCCTGCACCCCCACGATCAGCAAGATAAAGACCACCGTGGCGCTGGTCAGCAGAGATAAAAGCTGCTCTAGGATCGAATATTTGAGGGCCTGGGTTTCGGCTCCGGCCAGGTGCAGGGTGAGGGTCTGGCCGGGGGCCATCTGCACGCTGCGCCCGTCGCTCTGGCGCAGCACATCGTTCACGTCGAGGGCGATGAAGTCGATCAGGCCGATCTTCAGGGCCTCCTGGGCCGAAACAGCGCTGGCGTTCTCGATAGTAGCTTCGGCCAGGCGCACGGCCTCTGGCCCGCGCCGCTCGGCCAGGGTGCGCGCCGTGGCTTTCAGGATGTTCTTGGTCTTGGCCTGCATGGTCTCGCCCAGGTCTTCACCGCTGGCGCCCACCGGGCTGGCTGCGCCGATGGCGGTTTCAGGGGCCATGCCCGCCAGATGACCTGCCAGGGTGATGAGCGTTCCAGCGCTGCCAGCCATAGCTCCGCGCGGGGCCACGTAGACGATCACCGGTACGCGGCTGGAGCGGATCACCTCGACCATTTCCGTCATCAGGCCGATCTCGCCGCCGGGTGTATCGATCTGGAAGACCAGGGCGGCTGCCCCTTGCGCTTCGGCCTGGCGGATGCCGCGCTGGAGGTAGTCTTTCATGGCCGGGTTGAGCGGCCCGCTGGCGGTCAGCGCCAGCACCAGCGGCGGGCGGTCTTGGGCCGCGTAGGCCCGCCCGACCCACAGCCCGCCGGCCAATATCAATCCCAGAAAGAGCCGCAATATGATTTTCATGGCTTTTAAAGAATTATAATGGGGTTTGCGCTCTGTGCGTTCTCAGTTTTCTCAATTTCAACGGCAGCCTTCTGGAGATGACTATGTCCCTTGATCCCAATACCATCCGCAGCCAGTTTCCCACCTTACAGCAGCAGGCCGGGGTCGTTTTCTTTGATAACCCTGGCGGCACGCAGATTGCCCGCCAGTCGCTCGACCGGATCAACACTTACCTGACCTGGAACAACGCCAACCACGGCGGGGCTTTCGCCACCAGCCAAAAGTCCGATGCCCTGCTGGAAGAGGCCCACGTCGCCATGGCCGATTTCTACAACGCCGCCCGGCCGGAGGAGATCGTCTTTGGCAACAACATGACTACCCTCACCCTGTACTTCAGCCGTTCGATCTCGCGCGCCTGGCAGCCGGGCGATACGATTGTGGTCACCCGCCTGGATCACGACGCCAACGTGACCCCCTGGACGCTGGCGGCCCAGGACCGCGGCGTGAACGTGCGCTGGGTGGACTTCGATGTGGAGGACGGCACGCTCAAGCTGGATGATTTCGCCGCCGCCCTGGAAACCCACCCGCGCCTGGTAGCGGTGGGCTACGCCTCCAACGCCCTGGGGACGATCAATCCGGTCAAGAAGCTGATCGAAATGGCCCACGCCGCCGGGGCGCAGGTATACATCGACGCGGTGCAGTACGCCGCCCATGGCCCCATCGACGTGCAAGACCTGGATTGCGACTTTCTGGTGGCCTCGTCCTATAAGTTCTTTGGCCCGCACGCCGGGATTCTGTACGGCAAATACGACCGGCTGCACGATCTGTTTGCCTATAAGGTGCGCCCGGCTACCAATGACCTGCCCGGCCGCTTCGAGACCGGCACTCAGAACCATGAGGGCATCGCCGGGGTCTTGGGGGCGCTGGAATATCTGGATTGGGTGGGACAGGCCTTTGGGCAGGGCCATCTGGAAAAGTACAAGAACCAGTTCAGCGGCCGCCGGCTGCACCTCAAGCAGGCCCTGGCAACCATCCAGACCTACGAATTCGAGATCAGCCGGGCGGTGTTGGGCGCGCTGGAAGATATCCCCGGCCTACGCCTGTACGGCCTGGCCGACCCCCATCGCCTGGCCGAGCGCGTGCCGACCTTTGCCTTCACCCTGGAAGGCTGGTCGCCGCGCCAGGTGGCCGAAAAGCTGGCCGCCCGCGATATTTACGTCTGGGACGGCAATTACTATGCCTTGAACGTCACCGAGCGTCTGGGGGTGGAAGACCACGGCGGCATGGTGCGGGTGGGGCCGGTGCATTACAATACGCTGGACGAAGTGGCGAAGCTGAAAGACGCCCTGCTGGGGCTGACCAAACGATAAGGGTTCTCCCAACGCACGGGGAGAACCATAAATCCTGCGATTTGGGGCGTTGAGCGGTGAAACCGCTCAACGCCCCAAATTTATATTTTCCAGTAAACGCCCTGCTCACGGGCCAGCAGGCCGCTGTCTACCAGATAGCGGCGCAGCGAGGCCGTGTCGGGGTTGAAGGGCTTGAGCAGCTCGTTGACCTGCTTTTCGGTGTAGCGCTGGCCCGGCTCGAACGCCTGGGCCAGGTGGCGCAGCACCGCCAGGCGTTTCTTCTCCTGGGTGGGGACGGCTTTCAACTGGCCGTCTTTGGTCATGAAGTCGCTCAACACCTTGCGATCAAAGGCTTCGCCCTCAAAGTCGTCCGGGCGAGCGGTTGGGCGCAGGTCGGCCAGGATGCGCTTGGACATGCTTTGCAGCGCTTCGCTGTTCAGATGGTAGATCAAAATCTCCTGCCGGGCCTGTGGGTTGGCCAGGCGAGACTCGATCAGCCCCATGTGTTCCAGGTAGCCGATATGGCGCAAGACCTGGTTGGGATTGATTTGCAGCCGCTCGGCAATCTGGGCGGCGTTCAGGCTTTCGCTAGCCAGCAGCCCGGCGATTTTGAGCCGTTCTACCTGGGCGAACGTCTTGAAAAATTCCAGCAGTTCGTTTGCAGTATCCTCGTTCATGGTAGTCCTCATTTCTGGATGGCGGATGCTAGACCACAACTCGCTGTCTATCGCCCATCATCCTGTGTTGCTTGTTTGCCGTCCGTTCTCCAGTACTCCCGGCCGCCGCCTTCACGGGCCAGCCAGCCGTAGTCCACCAGTTCGCGGCGCAGGGTGGCCGTATCTTCGTGATAGCGCCCGATGATCTCATTGACCTGTTTCTCGCTGTAGCGCACGCCCGGCTCGAACTCGCGCAGCACGTAGCGCAGGATGACCTCGAACTTCTTACGCTGGGCGGGGAAGGCTTTGATCCGCCCATCTGGGAAGGTGAAGTTGGCGATCACCTTGCGGTCGTAGGGGTCGAGGCTGGCCGGCGGGGTGGGCGGGGCCAGGTTTTGGGGCGAAAGCAGCTTGCGGGCCATCGTTTCCAACACGCCGGTTTCCAGGCGATAGATGTTGTAGTAGCTCTGCGCCCTGGCGCTCACCAGCCCGGCCTGGGCCAGCGCCGAGAGGTGATGCGACACGGTGGATGGGCGCAGCTCCAGCGCCTCGGCCAACTGCTCCACCGAAAGCGGTTGGTTTGCCAGCAGGCCGACGATCTTCATCCGGTTTGGCTCGGCCAGGGCTTTGAGGAAGGGCAGCAGTTCGTCTAACGCCCCGCCGGGAGGTAGGGTTGTGGAGGTTGAATCATCCATTTGTACCTCGATAAAATCAATTCGATCATCATCGAATTGATTTTATCATGATCTGTATCGCTGTCAAGATACAAACTGGCCCCGTAGAGGGGCTCTTCCGCTGAAGGCGGGGATTTTTCTATTTTTGGGGAAATGGGTGGCTACGCCACCCATTTCCCCAAAAATAGCCCCTCTTTCCCGGCGAGCTTTGCTCGCCAGAAGCAGCTTGCCAGTCACCTCCACCCCGGTTAAGTGGGGAGCTACCCCCCGGCGAAGCCGGGAGAGCCAATATAAGTCCCCCCACCTTTGGTAGAAGCGTCAAAAGATCTACAGGGTCGGAGGCGAAAAAGGCTTGACATATGAATTATATATTCATATAATACGAATATATAATTCATGGAAGACCATCTTTCTCTCCTCCCCTATATCCTCCAGTTGGAGCAGGAAGGCCGGGTGACCCGCACCTTCCGCCGCCTGGACCCGGCCCGCCAGCAGGCGGTGTTATTTGCCATCCTGGACGAGGCGGCCGCCCACGGCCCGGCCGCCCTGAACATGAAAGACGTCGCCCGCCGGGCCGGGGTGGCGGTGGGGTCGCTGTATCAGTACTTTCGCGACCGGGATACCATGCTGGCTTTTGCCGTCGAGCTCACCGTGCGTTCCATCCAGGATGCCTTCGAGCAGTACATCCCTGCCCTGGCGGCCATGCCGTTACGCGCCGGGTTGGAAGCCTATCTGCTGGGTGGGATCGAATGGAGCCGGGCCTGGGCCGGACGGCTGCAATTGTTTTCCCGGGCCGCCTACCAGGGCGACCCGGCTCTGGCTGAGACGCTGGTGCGCCCGGTGGCGGCGGCCCTGCGCCAGGCCATCCGGGCCATGTTGGCCGCCGCCCAGGCGCGCGGCGAACTGCGCCCCGACCTCGACCTGGAGGCCGCCGCCCGCCTGACCCATACCTTCTTGATCGCCGTGGGCGACAGCCAACTTTTGCCCTATCTCAACCGCTATTACCAGCTCGACCCGGCCGACCTGGCCCCGGCGATTGATTTTATTCTGCGCAGCCTGGAGGCAGCCTCATGAACCCGGAAATGGCCCTGGAAGCTCACCATCTCACCAAACGCTACGGCCCATTTACCGCCGTAGACGGGTTGAGCCTGGATATTCGACGGGGGGAGGTGTTCGGTCTTTTAGGCCCGAACGGGGCCGGGAAGACTACCTCGATCCAGATGCTGTGTGGGCTGTTGTCCCCCGACGCCGGCTGGGTACAGTTGAACGGCGTCCCAATCCAGCGCCGGGCGGCCCGCACCCAGGTGGGGGTCTGCCCGCAGCAGGTAGTGGTGTGGGAAAAGCTCACCTGTTTGGAGCAGTTAATTTTTATTGGTCGGGTCTACGGCCTGCAGGCGGCTGAAGCCCGCCGCCGGGGCCTGAAACTGCTGGACGACCTGGGCCTGGCCGAGAAGCGCGATCAGCTCGCCGGACGGCTTTCCGGCGGGATGCAGCGCCGCCTGAACCTGGCCCTGGCCCTGGTGCACGCGCCAGAGATCGTGATCCTGGACGAGCCGGAGGCCGGGTTGGACCCGCAGAGCCGGGTGCGGGTGCGCGAGTACATCCAATCCCTGGCCCGGCGCAAGACGGTCATCCTGACCACCCACAACATGGACGAAGCCGAGCGCCTGGTAGACCGGGTCGCGATCATCGATCATGGGCGGCTGTTGGCCCTGGATACGCCCCAGGCCCTCAAGCAGCGCCTGGGCAAGGGCGATGTGCTGGAACTGCGCCTGGAGGAGCCGGGGCAGACCCGCCCGCTCGATCCGGTCGCCGTGTCGGCCGCCTTGCGCCCGCTCCAGCCTGATCTTCAGATGGCTCAAACCGGCGACCTGCTGTGCCTGCGTGGTCTTGGACTGGTAAGCCTGCTGCCGCGCCTCCTGGCGGCCCTGGACGGGTTGGGGCTTTGCCCCAGCGAAACCCGCCTGCGAACCAACACCCTGGAAGATGTGTTTATTCAACTCACCGGGCGCAGCCTGCGCGAGTAAGGAGAAACGACCATGCGTTTGTGGTTGGTGTTCCAAAAGACCTGGCGCGAAATGCTGCGCGACCCGTGGGTGTTGGGATTGAGCCTGGCTTTTGCGCCGTTCTTCGTGATGCTCTATTGGCTGTTCACCCAGGGCGGTTCGACTTCCTACACGGTGCTGATCATCAACCAGGATCGTGGGGCGCTGCGGGCAGACGGCAGCCGCCTGGAGGCGGGGGCTGAAGCCATCCGGGCCATCGCCGGGTTGACCTATGCTGATGGCAAGCCGCTGCTCAAGGCCCGCCAGGTGATCGATCCGGCCCAGGCCGAGGCCTTGTTGCGCGAGCGGGCGGGGGTGGCCTATGTGCAGTTCCCGCCCGATTTCTCGCAGGTCATCCTGGCCCGCCGGGCGGCGGATCCCGCCAGCGCGGTCGTCTTTGGCGGCGACCTGACCAACCCCTATTACCTGGTGGGAGCCAACCTGGCTCTGACCGCCATCGATCAGTACGTGACCCAGGCCAGCGGACAAAAACCGCTGTTCGGCTACCAGGAAGCGCCCCTGGGGGCCTCGGCCGCCCGCACCGAGTTCGAAATCTACGTGCCAGGCATCCTGGTGCTGGCGGTGATCCTGATGATCTTCCCGGCTGCCATGATCCTGGCCCGCGAGATCGAAAACGGCGCTCTGCGCCGCTTGCAGGCAACCCCGCTGACCGCCTTCGACCTGCTGGGCGGGGTGACATTGGCGCTGGTGTGCGTGGGGGTCATCTCAGTACTGCTCACCTTTGCTTCGGCCCTGGCCTTGGGCTTTCGCAGCCAGGGGCCGCTATGGATTGCCGGGCTGGTGGGGGTCGCTGCCAGCCTGTCGATTGTGGCCCTGGGGATGATTGTGGCTTGCTTTGCGCGCACTGTCAGCCAGGCATTTGTGATCGCCAATTTCCCCCTGGGCCTGCTGATGTTTTTCTCCGGCGCGATCTTTCCTATCCCACGCGTGACCCTGTTTACCCTGGCGGGCCATCCGTTTGGACTGTACGACGTTCTGCCTGTCACCCACGCTGTCGCCGCGTTGAACAAAGTGCTGACCCTGGGGGCCAGCCTGGGCGAGATTGGCTATGAGATGGGGATGCTGCTGGGCCTTTCGGCGCTATACTTCGCGGTCAGCGTGTGGGTGTTCCAGAGAAAGCATTTGCGCGCATAATGAGGATATTGGGCGTCGTTTTGTGGGCAGCCAGGCTGCCCACAAAACGACTGCTCTTATTTGTTGCATACAAACGGGCGCAGATAGACCCCCGTGTACGATTCGTCGGTGGCGCAGACTTCTTCGGGTGTGCCGGCGACGATGATCTCGCCGCCCCGGTCTCCGCCCTCCGGGCCGAGATCGATCAGATAATCGGCCACTTTGATGATGTCCAGGTTATGCTCGATAATCAGCACACTGTTCCCGGCGTCTACCAGGCGCTGCAAAACCTCGATCAGCTTATGCACGTCGGCGGCGTGCAGGCCCACCGAAGGCTCGTCCAGCACGTACAGGGTGCGCCCGGTGGCCCGGCGCGAAAGCTCACGCGCCAGCTTCACCCGCTGGGCCTCGCCGCCCGATAGGGTAGTGGCTGGCTGGCCGATGCGCACGTAGCCCAGGCCCACGTCTTGCAGGGTTTGCAGCTTGCTGAGCATACTGCCGAAGGCCGAGAAGGTTTCCAGAGCCTCGTCCACCGTCAGGTCCAGCACGTCGGCAATGTTCAGGTCTTTGAACTTGACCTGCAAGGTCTCGCGGTTGAAGCGCGCCCCATGACACACGTCGCACGGCACGTACACGTCGGGCAAGAACTGCATCTCGATCCGCAGCTGGCCCTGGCCCTGGCAGGCTTCGCAGCGCCCGCCGTGGACGTTGAACGAGAAGCGTCCCGGCTTGTAGCCGCGCACCTTGCTCTCGGGCAGGTCGGCGAACAGGCTGCGGATCTGGTCGAACAGCCCGGTGTAAGTGCCGGGGTTGGAGCGCGGCGTGCGCCCGATGGGCGACTGGTCGATGTTGATGATCTTATCCAGGTATTCCAGGCCCTCGATCCGCTCGTGCGCGCCGGGCAGGGTGTGGGCGCCGTTGAGGGCTTTTGCCAGGGCCTTGTACAGGATTTCGACCATCAGGGTCGATTTACCCGACCCCGAAACCCCGGTAATGCACACCAGGCGCCCCAGGGGAATATCGACCGTCAGGTTCTTGAGGTTGTTCTCCCGCGCCCCCACGATGCGCAGCTTCTTGCCGTTGCCGTTGCGCCGTGTTTCGGGGATCGGCACCTTGAGCCGCCCCGACAGGTAAGCCCCGGTGAGCGATTCGGGCGCTTTAAGGATGTCTTCAACCGTGCCTTCGGCCACCAACCGCCCGCCCAGCTCGCCGGCCTGGGGTCCCAGGTCGAGGATCCAATCGGCGTTGAGGATTGTATCGGTGTCATGTTCAACCACCAGCACAGTGTTGCCCAGGTCGCGCAGGCGCATCAGGGTGTGCAGCAGGCGGGTGTTATCGCGCGGGTGCAGGCCGATGGACGGCTCGTCCAGCACGTACAGCACGCCCATCAGGCGCGAGCCGATCTGAGTCGCCAGGCGAATGCGTTGGGCCTCGCCGCCAGAGAGGGTAGCAGCCGAGCGCTGCAGGGTCAGGTAATCCAGCCCCACGTCTACCAGGAAACCCAGGCGGGCGATGATCTCTTTCAGGATGCGCTCGGCGATGGCCTGCTGGCGCGGGGTGAGCGGCGTCTCTGGGCTGTACAGGCGGCGAGCCCACTCGACGGTGCGGATGACTGGCCAACGGGTCACTTCAACAATATTGGCCCCGTCCACCGTCACCGCCAGGGCCTCCCGGCGCAGCCGGTCGCCATGGCAGGTAGGGCAAACCTGCTCGGTCATCAGTTCGGCAATCCGCTCGCGCTGGAATTCAGAGCCAGTCTCGTTGTAGCGCCGCTGCAAGTTGCCGATTACGCCTTCAAAAGCCATGCGGAAGGTAGAGCGGCGGCCGTCTTTGTTGGTGTAATGTACAGTCACTTCGTGGTCCTGAGCGCCGTACAGGACGATGTCCAGCTTTTCTTTGGGCAGGTCGCGCACCGGGGCGTTGAGGTTGATCTTGAATTCGCGGGCGGCGGCCTCCAGGGTTTGCCAGTAATAACCGCCCTCCTCCCGCGGGCCGCGCCACTCGCTGGCGATGATGGCCCCGTCGTTGAGCGAAATCGACGGATCGGGGATCAACAGGTCGGGGTTGATTTCCAGTTTGCCGCCCAGGCCCTGGCAGTCGGGGCAGGCCCCATGCGGGGTGTTGAATGAAAAGGTGCGCGGCTCGATTTCTGGCAGCACCGAACCATGCTCCGGGCAGGCCAGGTGTTCCGAGAAATGCAGATCGCGGCCAGACGCCTCGCTTTCCTGGCCCTGATCGTCTACCGTACGCCGGCCCATCTGGTGGATGGTCAGATAGCCCTCGCCGAACTTGAGGGCCGTCTCGACCGAATCGGTCAGGCGGGTGAGGGCGGCCTGGGCGTCTTCTTCGTTTTCCGGATTGTGGATTACCAACCGGTCGACTACCGCCTCGATGGTGTGGATCTTGTAGCGATCCATCTGCACGTCTTCGTCCAGCTCGGACACCTGTCCATCCACCCGGACGCGTACGAACCCGGCTTTGCGGATTTCTTCCAGCACGGCCTGGTGGGTGCCTTTGCGCCCGCGCACCAGTGGGGCCAGCACCAGCAGGCGCGCCCCTTCGGGCAGGCGCTGCACTTCATCTACGATCTCCTGGGCCGATTGCTTCGCCACCTCTCGCCCGCAGATCGGGCAGTGAGGAATGCCGGCCCGGGCAAACAGCAGGCGCAGGTAATCGTAGATCTCGGTGACGGTGCCGACGGTGGAGCGCGGGTTGTGCGAAGCGCCCTTCTGGTCGATGGATACCGCCGGCGACAGGCCCTCGATGGCGTCTACATCAGGCTTTTCCATCTGCCCCAGAAACTGGCGGGCGTAAGCCGAGAGCGACTCGACATAACGGCGCTGGCCCTCGGCAAAGATGGTGTCGAATGCCAGCGACGATTTGCCCGACCCGGATAACCCGGTGATGACCACCAGCTTATCACGCGGAATTTCGACGGTAATGTTCTTGAGATTGTGTTCGCGCGCTCCAACCACGCGGATGACATTTTGTGACATAGCAATAGCCCCACCATCCCTGCAGATAGCTTCGCCTGGCTGAGCCAGACGAAGGATCACAACATAAACCCGTCCGGCCAGGCGACCTGAACGGGGAGATCGTATGAAAGAGCAACCACAAATTATAGCACATCTGTTTTAGAAACTCTGGGGGAACGCGGGGTAGAAAAATGAGAAGTTCCTGTTTGCGCTGGCGCAACGTCGCTGGCTCCCCAATCGATTACGATCACGCTTGCTACCGCACAGGGGAATTTCCTGTATAGAGGTTGGGGATGGCGCAGCCAACTATAGCCCCCTATAGGTTCGATCCCGCCGTTGGTGGGTGACCCTGGCGGTCAAATCTGGATGAAGAGGTACAGGATATGAAAACTCAAATTGTTGATGTGCGTGAGATTCGCCCCGCAGAGCGCCACCCACTCATCTTTGGAACTTTTGAGGCCCTCCAGCCTGGCGAAGCGTTTGTGCTGGTAAACGATCACGACCCCAAGCCGCTGTATTACCAGTTCAAATTCGAGCGTGAGGGACAGTTCGATTGGCAGTATTTGGAAGAAGGGCCGCTGGTCTGGCGGGTTCAGATCCAAAGGCGGGCTGCCTAACCGCCGGGGCGGCCTGCCGCAGCGCTATTCCTGGCGCGGTTTGATCTTAAGCCACAGGCGGACGGCCAGGCCTAACACCGCCTGCACCGCCGGATGGGTGGGGGCCTGTTGGGCGCTGCGCGTCAGCCAGCGCGCCGCCTGGCGGACCTGCCCCCGGCGCAGGCAGGCCAGCCCCTGGCGGGCATACAGGGTTTTCCAACCCGCCGGGGGGAGGGCCTGGGGGACAGCCAGCAGGGCTTCGAAATCGCCCAGGGCGCGGTCGGGCTGCCCAGCTTCCAGGGCGGCCCTGGCCCGCTCCAGGCGGGTCTGCTCGATCCACCCGGCCCGCAGATAAATCTGGGTGGCTTTTTCGATTTCCAGCAGGCGCAGGGCGGCGCTCAGGTATTCCAGGGCGGCGGCAAAATCGGCCTCGGCCAGGGCCATCCGGCCGCGAAAGGTATAGAAGGCCCCGGAATAGGCTGGAACCTGGCGCAGATACTCGGCGCATTCCAGGTCTGGCAGGGCGGCCATGCGCCGGACGTTCCAGCCGGCTGTGGCAAGCAGGGCCTCGATTTTGGCGGCGTATTCATGGGCCAGGTCGAACCAGCGCAAGTCGTAATAATAGGCAAACAAATGGTAGAGCGCCCCGCTGTATAGGATATCGCTGAGATCATTCTGTTGGCGCCGGGCTGCCTGGGCCTGCCAATAGGCTTCAGCCTGGGCGTGCGCCGCCTGGTGGAATTCAAGCCAGGGGATTTCGGCCGGCAGATCTACCGGTTGGCGGGCGGCAAAAGTCAGGATGACTTTGCGGTCGCTCGCTCCCCCCCCCAGGCTGGTGCGGATGGTCCCGTACCCGGCCCGGCGCAGAACGCCCTCCAGCGCCTGCGGCGAAAGAATGTTCAGATGCGCTCCCGGCGAAAGCACATCGATCAAATCGGGTTCTTGTCCGCAGGTTAACACATCGCTGTTGGGGGTCACGATCAGCAGTACGCCTTCCGGTTTGAGGCAGGCTGTCAACTGATCCATAAACTGCACCGGATTGGGAACATGCTCAATCACATCGGTAGACATGACGCAATCGAAGCTGTGCGGGGGCAGGTTGGCCTGTTCCAGAAAAGCCGGAATGATCTCGACCCCCAGGTACTGCCGTCCATAACGGGCAAACTCGGACGGTTCGACCCCCACGGCCTGCCAGCCGCGCGCCTGGGCCAGGGCCAGCGAGAACCCAAAGGCCGAGCCTACATCCAAAAAACGCACCGGCCCGGCGTAACCGGCCTGGCCGCGCAGCCATTCAAAGCCATTCAGATAGGCGGCATAGCCGGCGATATCGGCGCCATATTCTACAGAAAAGCGCACATTGATCCATTCGTAGTCTACCTTGCTGCCTTGATGCTGCGGGTCGAAGATCGCCATGTCGGCCACCGTGCCGCACGCCTGGCACAACCCGAAGCGGCGCAGGCCGGGGCGGCCCAGATAGGGGACTTCGTGGATCACCCGGAAGTCGCTGGCGCCGCAGATGCGGCAGACAGGAGTAGGAGCAGAGGGGTTCACAGAGGGCCTCAAGCAGAGAATTTACGTTGCAGCCAGGCGGTCGTCCGGCGGGCCAGGGCCGCCAGGCCCTCCCGGCGGACGATTTGCCCGGCCTTGGCGAGTGGGCCGGGCCGGGCGGCCCGCTGGGCCTCAAAATAGGGCTGCAAGCGCCGGCGGGCCTCGGGCGGGATGCGCCCTTCGGGCCGGGTATACGAGCCGGGCAGGTAGACGCGCAGGCCAGGCGCGGGTAACTGTTGGCTGGCGCGCGGCGCCTGGGCTGTGAACACGGCGGTGATGCTGGGCAGGGTGTATAGGTCATCCGGCGCGGCGGGCAGCAGGTCGAATTGGGCCAGGTCGTTATGCTGCCCGGCGATTGCCGCCGCCCGTTCGGCGTCGGAAAGCCGGTCGGCGTGACGGTAGGGCTGCACCTGCTCGAAGAACTGGCCGATCACCGCCTGCCACTGGCGCGGCGACCAGACGTTGACATGGTAGGGGTTGATCAGGTTCTGATATTCCAGGCTCTCGTTGACAATCGGCGGTACGGCGATGAACAGGCGTCCCTCGGGGCGCAGGGCGGCATGGGCGGCGCGCAGAAAGGCCCATACATCGGGTACGTGTTCCAGTACGTTGGAACTGTAGATCAGGTCGAATGATGCAGGGGGGAGATCCAGCCGTTCCAGGCTTTGGCAGCCATAGGTTAAACCGGGGCGTTGAAAATGACGCTGGCAGAAGGCGATGGCTTCGGGGCTGACATCCACCCCCAGCACCGAACGGGCCCCGTTTTCCAGCAGATAGGCCGAGCCATAGCCTGTACCGCACCCGGCATCCAGCACATCTCCGCCCTGGGCGTAAGGAAGGGCGCAATGATACAGCGACAGGTGAGCGTAATAAATGAAATCTGGGTGCAGCGGGGAGACGCGCTCGCCATTATTCGAGATGGCGGCATCCTGGGGCAAGATAGGGGGAGCAAGCGGCTTCATCACAGGGAGACATTGTATCTTACTTTTCATCTTCCGGCTTCAAAAACAGGCCATTTGGCGCGTTGCCAGAGCGAAGCAACTTACTATAATCGGGCCATTACAGGAAAATGGCTCTTCCGTCGAAGGCGGAGGTTGATCGATCTTTAGGGGAAGTTGGAAGGCGGAACCGTCCAACTTCCCCTAAAAGTAAAAGTTTTCCTGTGAAGCCTGAAGAGCCAAAAAACGGACTTCATTAAACCAAGACAGGTGTAAACCACATGAATAAACAAGTCGTATTGCCAATCCTGGGAATGACCTGCGCCAACTGCTCGGCGGCGGTCGAACGCAGCCTGCGCAAAGAGAAGGGCGTCAAGACCGCCAGCGTCAACCTCTCGACCGAGAAGGCCACGGTCGACCTGGAGCAAGACCTGAAGCTGCTCGTGCTGGTAGACCGGGTGCGCCGGGCGGGCTACGATGTTGCCTTGGGCGAGGCGGCTTTCCTGATTGAAAACCTGAGCGATAACAGCGACGCCCTGCTGATCGAGAAGCGGGTGAAGGAAATGCCCGGCATTTACAAGGCCCAGATCAACCTGTCGAACAGCCTGCTGCGGGTGGAATACGTGCCGACCGAAATGCAGCCGGCCGACCTGACCAAACTGCTGCGCGAGCTGGGTTTCAAATATCAGGAAAACGTGACCAGCGAAGACGCCGAGGGCCTGGCCCGCAAAAAGGAGATGGCTCAGCAAAAGCATTTCCTGATCGTGGGGCTGCTGTGTACCATCCCGCTGTTTGTCCTGTCGATGTCGGCCGATTTTGGGCTGCTGCCCGATTACATGGCCCACGCCGGTTGGCTCAGTTGGGTCATGTTGGCCCTGGCTCTGCCGGTGCAGTTCTACGTCGGGCGGCAGTATTACAGCGGGGCCTGGAAGTCGATCCGCAACCGCTCGGCCAACATGGACGTGCTGGTGGCGATGGGCTCCTCGGCCGCCTTTTTCTACTCGATCCCGATCACGTTGGGACTGTTTCGCGGCCACGTCTATTACGAAACGGCGGCGGTGATTATCACCCTGATTAAACTGGGCAAATTTCTGGAGGCCCGCGCCAAAGGCCAGACCAGCGAATCGATCAAGAAGCTGATGGGCCTGCGCTCCAAAACCGCCCGCGTGCTGTGCGGCGGGCAGGAAGTCGAGATCAACGTGGACGATGTAGCCCTGGGCGATTTCGTCATCGTGCGCCCCGGCGAGAAGATTCCGGTGGATGGCAAGGTGATCGACGGCCTATCGAGCGTAGACGAATCGATGCTGACCGGCGAATCGCTGCCGGTGGAGAAGAAGCCCGGCGATATGGTGGTGGGCGCCTCGATCAATAAGAACGGGCTGCTCAAATTCGAGGCCACCCAGGTGGGCAAGAACACCGTCCTGGCCCAGATCATCCGCCTGGTGGAAGACGCCCAGGCCAGCAAAGCCCCCATCCAGCAGGTGATAGACAAGGTAAGCGCCGTGTTTGTCCCGGCGGTGATTGCCATCGCCCTGTTAACCTTCCTGGGCTGGTATTTCTTCGGCTCGCTGCCGGTCAACGCCGACGTAAACCCTTTCACCTATGCCCTGATTAAGGCCATCGCCGTGCTGGTGATCGCCTGCCCGTGCGCTATGGGGCTGGCGACCCCAACAGCGGTAATGGTGGGAACGGGCAAAGGGGCAGAACTGGGCATCCTGATCAAATCCAGCGAGGCCCTGGAGCAGGTGGGCAAAACCCAGGCGGTGGTATTGGATAAGACTGGCACGATCACGCGCGGCAAGCCTGAAGTGACTGACCTATTGGCCGCCCCGGGCATGAGCGAAGACGACCTGCTGCGCCTGACAGCCAGCGTAGAGAAGGGCAGCGAACACCCCCTGGCCGATGCCATCCTGACCGAAGCCAACCGGCGCGGGCTGATCTTGGCTGAACCGGAAGAATTCTTTGCCCTGGCCGGGCATGGCGTGGAGGCCCAGGTGGCCGGGCGGGCGGCCCTGGTGGGCAACACCCGCCTGATGGAGAAAGAAGGCGTAACTTTCCCGCCCGCCATGCTGGCCGAGATGGAGCGCTGGCAGCAGGTCGGTAAGACGGTGGTGCTGACCGCCCTGGACTGCCAGCCGGCCGGCCTGTTGGCAATTGCCGACGCGGTCAAGCCCGACTCAAAACCGGCCATCCAGCAGCTGCAAAATATGGGCATCGAGGTGGTGATGCTGACCGGCGACAACCGCCAGACCGCCCAGGCGGTAGCCCAATCGGTGGGCGTCAGCCAGGTGCGGGCTGAGGTGCTGCCGCGCGATAAGTCGGCCGAGGTGAGCCAACTGCAGGCTGCCGGCAAAGTCACAGCGATGGTGGGCGACGGTATAAACGACGCCCCGGCCCTGGCCAAGGCCGATGTGGGAATTGCCATCGGCACCGGCACAGACGTGGCGATTGCCTCGGCCCCGGTGGTGCTGGTGGGCGGCAGCCTGAACGGCGTGCCGCGCGCCATTGCCCTCTCGCGTCGGGTGGTGCGCACCATCCACCAAAACCTGTTCTGGGCATTTTTCTACAATATTGTCTTGATCCCGGCGGCGGCGTTGGGCTTTCTCAGCCCGATCCTGGCCGCCAGCGCCATGGCCTTCAGCAGCATCTTTGTGGTGTCGAACAGCCTGCGCCTGCGCAGCTATCGGCCCGAAGACGGGATCTGATTTCTATAGAAAAATTTTTCCAGCGCAGCCGGAAGACCCAAGAGTATCATAATGAGGAGCGACAACGAATGAAAAAAACCTGGATGTTGATGACGCTGATGATTGGCGCAGCTTTGGGCCTGGCAGCCTGCGGTGGGCGGGCCACGGCCGCCAACTTTGCCGAAATCCCGGCCGGTAAAGCTTACGTCAACGGCGAGCAGATTTTCTTCTCGCACACCGAAGTGTCGGACCCGCAGGTAGGCGAACTGCTGACCAACATGATGAAATCGCCGGTGCTGGTGGTTCCAGCCCTGGCCGAAATCCCCGACTCGGCTAGCGCCAAAGTCTACGTCTTCCAAAACGGGGTAGCCGGTTCAGGGCCGTTCAAATTCCAGGCTGACGTGTTCGATAGCCAGCCGGGCGACGCCGCTTACAGCCCACTGCGCAAGGTCTATCTGGTCAAATGGGCCGACGAAGGCCCGGCCAAAGAGCTGAAATCCGAGCAGGAAATCCTGGCCCTGTTTGAGCAGGGCGCGCTGATGGTGGAAAAGTCGAACATTGTGGTCAACATGCCGTTCATGACCTGGAAGGGCGGGCAGCGCTGATGGATAACGTTCTTTTGATCGCCTTTGTCACCGGCCTGACCGCCGGCGGGTTGAGCTGCTTTGCGGTGCAGGGCGGGCTGCTGACCGGTTCGATTGCCCAGCGGGTGGAGGCCAATCTGGCGGGAATGGCGGCCGCCCCCGGCGCGGCGCGCCCGGCGGGCAAAAAGAAAGCCGTCCCGGCCCGCTTCCAAGCCGAGATGATCCAGCCGATCGCCCTGTTTATGCTGGCCAAGCTGGTCGGCTACACGTTGCTGGGCGGGCTGCTGGGCCTGCTCGGTTCAGCCTTCACTTTCTCGCCCTTCTTGAAAGGGGCCATCCAACTGGCGATTGGGGCCTTCCTGGTGGGCAATGCCCTGCGGATGTTCAATGTCCACCCCATTTTCCGCTACTTCTCGTTCGAGCCGCCCTCGGCGGTGACGCACTTCATTCGCAAGCTGAGCAAGAACGGCGACCGTTGGACTACGCCCCTGTTCCTGGGCGGGCTGACGATCCTCATCCCCTGCGGCGTCACCCAGTCCATGCTGGCCCTGGCCGTGGGGACGGGCAGCCCCTTGCTGGGCGCGCTGATCCTGTTCGCCTTTGTGTTGGGAACCAGCCCCACCTTCGTGGGCATTTCGTGGATTGCCAGCAGCCTGGGCGGGTTGTTCCAAAAGTATTTCTATGCTTTTACGGCCGTGATCGTGTTGGGCCTGGGGTTATACGCCCTGGACGGCGGGCTGACCCTGATGGGTTCGCCCATTTCGTCCGGCAAGCTCATGCGGGCGATGATGGGCGGGGCGGCGGTTAGCGAGCCGGCCGCCAACCAACCGGCTATTCCCCAGGGCGTCAGCCCGGTTCCGGGCGTGACCTCGTCCGGCGGTAAGGTGGCCCAGATCAACGTGGAGAATTATGGCTATTCGCCCGAAGTGCTGATCTTGCCCGCCAACCAGGAGATCGAGCTGCACCTGGTGAGCAACGGCACGCGCTCGTGTTCGCGGGCCTTTGTCATCCCGGCCATCGACATCCAGGCCCTGCTGCCCGAAACCGGCGAAAAGGTCGTCACCATCCCGGCCCAGGCGGCCGGGACGAGCATCGACTTCATGTGTTCGATGGGGATGTATACCGGCGTGATGCAGTTCAAATAAGCGGAGGACCCGGATGCGCTCTACCTTTACCATCACGAACATGATTTGCCCGGCCTGCGTGATGCACCTGGAAGAATTGGAAGATGAACTGGATGGCGTGCTGTCGATCCAGGCCAATTACAAGAAGCGGCGCATGGATGTGGAATTCGACGAAACTGCCATCAGTGAAGCGGAAATTCGGGCGGCGGTGAACGAGATCGGCTATGAGATTGCAAATTGAGGCTTGATGGTTGAATATTGTAGAGCGGCGGATGGCAAAGCCATCCGCCGCTCTACAATACCTTTGGTGCTTCCGCCGAAGGCGGGAAATTTTCTAAAGGATTTGTAAATGGTGTAGCCATCTGCAAATCCTTCAATAGATTTTTCGGGCACAGCCAGAAGAGCCATCGCTTTATTTTCCCGGCTTTGTTTTATAATGAGAGTTGTCATGTCTGATATTATCAAACCCATTCGAGTAGTGCTGGCTGACGACCATGCTGTGGTGCGGGCGGGAACGCGCCAGTTCCTGGAACTGGGCGGTGACGTGCAGGTGGTGGCCGAGGCGGCGGATGGCGAGCAAGCCAAGATTTTGATCGAGCAGCAGCAGCCGGATGTGGTGGTGCTGGATGTGCAGATGCCAGGGGCCAGCGGAATCGAGGTTTGCCGCTGGGCCCGGGCCCGCTATCCCCGCCTGGGGCTGCTGCTGCTGACCGCTTACGACGACGAGCCATATGTGCTGGCGGCGCTGCAAGCCGGGGCTAACGGCTACGTCTTGAAGACCGTCCCGCCGGAAGAAGTGCTGCGGGCGGTGCGGGATGTCCACGAGGGTCGCTTGGCCCTGGACCCGGCCCTGCGCAGCAAGGCCGTTCTCCAGATGGGTGCAGCCGCCGCGCCTATCGAAAGTCTGAGCGAACGCGAATTGGACGTGCTGAAGCTGGCCGGGCGCGGCTACACCAATAAGGCCATCGGCGCGCAGCTTTCGATCAGCGACCGCACCGTACAGGGCCATCTGGCGCGCATCTTCGATAAGCTTCAGGCCGCCAGCCGCACCGAGGCGGTGATGCGGGCGGTCTCGCTGGGCTGGCTGCCGCCCGACCTGGGAGAGATGAATGAAGCCGGATGAGCGCCGCCTGCGCCTGGGCGGGCTGACTCCAGAATTGTTTTTGTTGATTGTGCTGCC
>CAYQDU010000030.1:0-30431 GCA_964416275.1 uncultured Anaerolinea sp.
ATCCGTACACCGGACAAGTTGCGGGAACGCTTCCCGTATGTTGATGTTTTCTCTCCACCTTCCGATCCGGGTCCCCTGCTTTCTTACCTGACACAGGACGAAACCCGCCGGAAACTGGCGGAAGAAACCGCCCAACGCAACGCGTGGATGGATGAAGATCTGCCGCTGCCGGAAGCTGAACATGGCAGGCTGATCTCGGCACATATCCCGATCGTGCTGGGATGTTCGCATGCCTGTGCGTACTGCATCATTCCCTCCCGCCGGGGCGTGGAACGCAGCCGCCCGGCAACCGAGATCATCAAGGAAGCCCATTCGCTGGTACGCCAGGGCGTGAAAGAGATCACCCTGCTGGGCCAGATCGTAGATCGCTACGGCAAGGATGTGCCGGATGGCCCCAGCCTCTCGGCCCTGCTGCGCGTCATTCACCAGGTGGACGGCCTGGAGCGTATCCGCTTCCTGACTTCGCACCCCAACTGGATGACGGATGAACTGCTGGATACCGTGGCCGAACTGCCCAGGGTCATGCCGCACATCGAGGTCCCGGTGCAGGCTGGCGACGATACCGTGCTGACGAACATGCACCGCGGCTATACCGCCGACGATTACCGCCGCCTGGTGGCGCGCATCCGCAGCCGCATCCCCGGCGTGGCGATTGCCACCGATATTATCGTCGGGTTCCCCGGCGAGACCGAAGCCCAGTTCGAGCGCACGTATGACCTGTTAGAAGAGCTGCGCCTGGATGTGGCCCACCTGGCGCGCTATTCTACCCGCCCCGGCACGGTGGCCGAGCGGCGTATGCCCGATGACGTGCCGGAAGAAGAGAAGTGGCGCCGCTTCCGCCGCCTGGAAGAGCAGCAAGAGCGCATCGCTGGCGAGATCAACGCCGCCTACGTCGGCCAGACGGTGGATGTGTTGTTCGAGGAGCAGGTGCGCGGCCGCTGGCGCGGCCGCACTCCTACCAATAAGCTGGTGTTCGTGGAAGCCGGGTCGGAAGACTTGCGCGGCCAGGTGCGCCCGGCGCAGGTGGCCTGGGCCGGGCCGTGGTCGATGCAGGCCAGCCTGGCAAATCCTGGCGGTGGCGTTTACTGATCCAGCTCGTTCGGCCCTGGCTCCATCGCGGGGGGAACTTCGGGTCTCTTTTCTTCCCGCGTCAGCACGTAGATCAAAATTAGCGCCAGGCCGAAGAACAGCGGCAGCAGGCCGAACAGCATCCACGGGCCAAAGCCCAGCGGGTAGTCTATACCCATGCCGCTCAGGCCCAGCGGCCACAGCCCCACGAGCAGCGCCAGGCCAATGGCGGCGATCACCACGCCCCACACCAGGACGGTCTTATTCCCGCCGGCGCGCTCGCGCCGCGGTCGCACCAGGCCCTTCTCGGCCAGAGCCATTGTCTCTCGGTAGCTCAGATAGCGCAGCAGCAAGATAAAACTGAACAGCACGACGAAGAAACCAATTACCCCTGAACACATCACAAACATTTCCATTTGTTCATTCTCCTTATCTCTCAGGTCTGAAGTATTGCGCGGTTTCCGCCGCAGGCGAAAATTTTTCTATGTTTGGGGATTGTTGCGTGGCTATGTCACGCAACAATCCCCAAACATACCTTCTTCCCCGGCGAAGCCGGAGTGCGCTCAGGGTAAATAGCGCAGGCGGATGTTGCCATTCTGGGTAGAGGCTGCCAGGTTTGGCCCGCCGCCGTTGGTAGTCCCCTGCCAGTGAGTCTCGTTGGGCGTCCCCTGGGTGGTGATGGGGAAATCGCTGCTGATCTTGCCGAAGCGGGTTTGCAGATCAAAGTTGAAGGCCGATTGTTCGGGCAGGCTGACGGCAATGTTGCCAAAGCGGGTGCGGATGACATGTTCGCCCTGGCCCAGCGGTCCCTGGACAGTAATCGAGCCGTTCTCACTGCTGAGGTCGAAGTCCAGGGCGCTGTCGCCGGTCACCGTCACGTCGCCAAAATCGCTGTGAGCGGTTACTTTCCCGGCCACGCCGTTGAGCGTCACCTTGCCATTCTTTGTGGCGGCGGTATAGCTTTTGGCCTGCACCGTTTCGATGGTGAGGCTGCCGAAGTCGCTGGTCAGGCTCACCGCCTCGGCAAAGGTCAGGTTTTGCAGGTTGATCTTGCCGTTTTTGGTGCGCGATTCGAGAGACTTACCCTGGCCCTGCTGCCAGATGATGTCGCCAAAGTTGCTGTTCAGGGTCACAGTGTCCGAGATGGTCACCGTGTTGAGGTGGAGCGCGCCGTTCTGGCTCTCGACATTCAAGCTGCCGGCTTCGGTCTGCTGCAGTTCGATATCGCCAAAATTGGTCTTGATCTGCACCGGGAACTGGCTGGCCTGAATGTGACGAGCGCTGACCTTGCCGTTATCGGTATTGATCTTCAGCCGGCCGGTTACCTGCTCGGCATCTACATCGCCAAAGCGGGAGGTCAGCCCGGCCGGGCCTTCGGTGCCTTTCAGGCTGAGGTTGCCGTTCTGGCTGCTGATCTGCACGCTGGTCTGAACTGGCACATAGATGGTGTAATCTATCTGCAGTGGCGTGCGCATCAGGTCTCCGGTCTGGCAGCCCTGTTCGGGGTCTTCCAGACCCACCCGCACGGTATTTCCTTCCTGGGTCAGGCGCGGCTTAATCTGGGCCAGGTTGGCGTTGGCCTGCGCTTCGTCTTTGCCCCAGGCTTTTTTGTGGGCTGTAATCGCCACCTGCCCATCTTCGGCTGCGGCTACGCTTACATCGCCGCAGGGGCTATCTACCCACAACTCGACCGGGCCTTGCACCGGGAAGGTCTTCTGTTCTTCGGCCTCCGCGCTGACCCTGGCGGAATTGAAGACCGGAATCGGTACGCCGTCGATGGTCAGGGCGACCGGCGCCAGGCGTGCAGCCGTCAGCCAGAGGATGAAGGTCATCCCGGCGCACAGCGCCAGCATTATCAGAATGATGGGAAGGGCTATCAACCATTTACGCTGCATACAAATATCTCCCGTGAATGAACTGATTTCTGCAAGATTAGACCGGCCCTGCGCGCAAAAGTTTCACCCAATTTGAGTGAAACTTTTTTGTTCGCCTGTGGTCTAATGGGTCAATGACATTGCCGCCGCCCGACGAACGCCTGCTGGTGCAGCGCGCCCGGTCTGGAGATCCACAAGCTTTTGGCGAACTGGCGCTGATGCACCAGACGTTTGTGTATAACCTGGCCCTGCGCGCTTTGGGCGATTCCAACGAGGCGCAAGACCTGGCCCAGGAGGCGTTTTTGCGGGCCTGGCAGGGGCTGCCCAACTTTCGCGGCGGTTCCAGCTTTCGCACCTGGCTGTATCGGATTGTGATGAATCTGTGCTACAACCGCTCACCACAGTTGAAGCGCAGCCTGAACCAGATCGACATTGAAGGGGATGAAGCCCAGGAATGGCGTTGGGCTGTGGATGAACTGGGGCCAGAACAGACCCTGGAAGCCGGCGAACTGCGGGCCTACCTTCACCAGCAGATCGAGCGGCTGCCCGCCAATTACCGCCTGCTGGTGATGCTGCGCTACCAGCAAGACCTGTCGTACGAGGAAATCGCCCAGGTGCTGGGCATGCCCGTGGGGTCGGTCAAGACCGGGTTGTTCCGGGCGCATAACCGGTTGAAGGATACATTATTGTCGCACGTTGAAGCTGGCGCTCGCGTTTAGAGGATGTGACTATGGAAGAGCCGCTTTCAGACCTGTTTGAATACCCTGATCGTATGATCGAAGATGCCCTACGTACGGCCCCGCTGGCGCCGGCCCCGCCCCTGCTGTATGCGGCGGTGATGCGCCAGGTGCGCCAGTCGGCGGCTTATAGCCGCCCGGCGTTTCGCATCTCGTGGCTGGACCTGGCCCTCAGTCTGTTCGCAGCCGGCATGTTCGGCCTGGGTTGGGTCGCCTGGTTGTGGCTGCCTCGCGTTTGGGTGGAGTATCTTCGGCTGCAAGCCCTGTGGGTCTGGCAGAAGACCTGGTATCTGGATGGCGGTTGGCTGCTTGTGGTGGGCATGGGGGCGGCGGCTGCCTTGACAGCGGCCCTGGTTGGGGCGATCCTGGCAATGTGGAAAAGCCAGCCCTGGCGAGCACCCTGGGCGAGTTAAACCGCGGCCCGGCGGCCGCGTTACTACCTGGCTCTCCCGGCTTCGCCGGGAAAGAGGAACTATGTTTGGGGGAAATGGGTGGCCGTAGCCAGCCATTTCCCCCAAACATAGAAAAAATCCCCGCCTTCGGCGGAAAAGCCTATAATCTCTTCCCAGGCAATGCCGGAAGGCCATTTGTTCTTAAGCGGGCGCGGCCAAAGCGAGGAAAGTCAGGTGTTGCCAAACCTGCCGAATCAATGTATAAACAGGGAGTATGGATTGGATCTACCCTGCCCTGGCTTTGCCGCTGGCGTTAACCACCGTTTTAGCCATTGCCATTTCTATTCATGCCCTATACAACCACCGTTCTCCGGGGGCGCTGCCCTTCGCCGGACTGATGGTGGCTATTGCCGTGTGGGAACTGGCCTATCTTCTGGAACTGGGCAGCGCCAGCCAGCCCGTCCAGTTATTTTGGATGCAGGTTCGTTTGTCTGCTATCCCGATTCTGCCGTTTCTGCTGGTGGCCTTTACGCTGCAATACGGCGGGCGCGCTTTGGGGCCGCGGCCCTGGCAGTGGCTGGCGTTGGGGGTGGAACCGGTACTTTTTATCGGGCTGATCTGGAGCAACCCCGCCCACGGTTGGGTGTGGAGCCAGCCGCGCTCGCTTCCGTTTGGCCCGTTGAGCCTGCTGGAAGTCCGGCTTGGGTGGGCCTACAGCATTCACCTGGTGTATAGCTATGCCATCTTTCTGCCCTGCCTGATCGACCTGTGCGGTATCTTTATTGGAGACAAGGAATACAGCTACTTTACCCATTATCGCCTGGCGATCATTCTGCTGTGCCTGGGGCTGCCCACCCTGGCAAATGTGTTCGTGCTTTGGCGGCCGGTCGGCTGGCCGCCGCTGGATTGGACGACCTTCTCTTTGCTCCTGACTTGTCTGCTGCTGATCGTGGGGATTAACCGCTTCCACTTCCTCGAATTTTTGCCCCTGGCCCAACAACTGATTATGGAAAATGACGCCGATGCGGTCATTGCTTTAGACCGGCATGACTATGTGCTGTACGCCAACCCGACCGCCTGCCAGCTGCTGCAGTTGAACCTGGATCAATTAAAGGGTCACCTGGCTGGACAGGTCATTCCGGAATGGGCAGGATGGACCTCGGATGCGCCGTATCAGGCAATGGTGCAGCGGCAGGCGCTGCACCGGCGCTGGTATGATCTGCGCATTTTGCCGCTTTACGAGCCGGGCAACGTGATGATCGGAAAGCTGCTCACCTGGCACGACGTGACCGATGTGCGCCAGATTGTTGAAAATTCCCCTACCCTGATCTTTTCGATTGACCGGGACGGGCTAATCAAGAGTTGGAATCAGCCTTGTGAAAGCACCTTGTTGTATTCGGAAGCGCAGATTTTGGGCCGCCCTTATTATTCGTTGGTCGTACGCTCCACGCCCGTCCCGGTGGACGAGGCCGTGCAGCGGGCGTTCGAACAGCAGGAAGTTTGCTCGGCAATCGAGATTGTTTTCCGCGCGCAGGACGGTTCGCTGTGTTATACCGATTCGCGTATCTATCCCCTGTTGGATAAAGACGGCAATTCGATCACCTGCGTGCTGGCAAATACGAATATCACGGAGCGCAGGCTGAGCGAGCTGGCGCTTCAGCGCCAGCTTAAAGAACTGACCATGCTGCACGCCGCGGCCAAGTCGTGCGTGGAAACTGGTGATGAGGATGAGCTGATCGGGGCTACGACCCAGATTATCAATGAAACATTCAGCCCCGATAACTGCGGCGTGCTGCTGGTAGATGAGAAAAATCAATATGTGCAGAAACACGCCAGCTACTGGGGGATCGGACCAGCCTCGCCGGGAGGCATCCCGTTAGGGCAGGGCGTGGTATCCAAAGTCATCCTGGAGGGGCGCCCCATATTGCTGGATGATGTGTCTCGGGATGCGGCTTATTTCACACTGGACGCCCAGGTGCAATCTGAGCTGTGCGTGCCGCTGCGGGTGGGCAGCCGCATCATCGGCGCCATCAACCTGGAAAGCCGCGTTCCGGCCGCCTTCAGCCTGGCCGATGAGCGCATGCTGACCACCCTGGCGGGCCAGCTCTCTACAGCGATTGAACGGCTGCGGGCCGAAGCGGTAGTGCGCCAGCGCGTCCAGCAGCTTCTGGCAATCAGCCGCATCAGCCATGAGATCAACTCGTTTCTGGATCGCCAGCAGGTGCTGGATTCGATTGTGCGCTATGCCGCCCAGCTTTCGGCCGCCCCGGCGTCCGGGCTGTTCCTGCTTCAGCCGGATGGACGGCTGTATATGGTGGCCGCCTATGGCGTATCGGATGCGTTTATTCAACACGCCAATTTAACCGGGATTACTGTTGGCGATGGAACAGCGGTGGGAACTGCTGTCCAAACTCGGAAGCCGATGCAGTACGAGAACGTTCTGAATGAGTCGGCATACCAGATGAAAGAGCTGTCCAACATCGATGATTTGCAGGCAGTTCTGGCGGCGCCGCTGCTGCGCGGCGAGCAGGCGATTGGTGGAATCACGATCTGGCAGCACCTGCCCTATCGGTTCAGCCAGGAAGAGGAATTATTCGCGCAGGCGTTGGCCCATCAGTGCGTCAACGCGATTGAGAACGCTCGCCTGTTCGAGGTTGAGCGCGAGCAGCGCCAGGTGGCCGATGCGCTGCGTGAGACGGGCGGCATCTTGAGCGCCACGCTGGATGTCAATAGTCTGCTGGACGCGCTGCTCATCCAGATGGAGCGCCTCCTGCCCTATGATGGAGCCAACTTCACCCTGATCGATAACGGGGTGGGCCGGGTCATCCGCACCCGCGGGTACGAGAAATTTGGGGTGACATTTATCGAAGCGGTGCGGGCGCTCACCCTGCAGGTTATCGATACCCCCAACCTGCGGCAGATGTTTGAAACCCACAGCCCGATGGTCATCCCGGACACTGCCGCAGACCCCGCTTGGCTGGAGATTGGCGCTCCAGCCGTGCCGGTGCGCTCCTGGATTGGCGCGCCAGTCATCTACGAAGACGAAGTTATTGCTTTCTTCTCGCTCGATAGCCAGACGCCCAACTTATACCAACCGCAGCACCTGCAGCGCATGGCAATCTTTGCCGGGCAAGCCGGGTTGGCCTTGCAAAATGCTCGCCTGTTCGAGGAAACTCAGCAGCGCTTGAAAGAAGTTTCGCTGCTTAGCCGGGTTATCGAGGCCAGCTCCACCGTAACCAACATCGGCCAGGCTTTGCAGGTGGTCTGCAATGAAGTGCTGGCGTTTTTCGATGCTCGCGCGGTTGGTTTTGGGCTGTTTAACCCCAATAAGACGGAAATTGCCATCATCGCGGGCTCAACCACCCTGGATGTCAAAGGAATTGTAGGCTCCAGGCTGCCGGTTTCTCCCATCCATTCGCTGGCCCGGCAGTTTCTAGAGCAGAAGGCCCCCCTGGTGGTTCCCCGGCTCAGTCCAAGCGCGCTGCCGCATTCGTTCTATAGCCTTTTGAGCCAGTTCGGCCTGGCTTCGCTGGTGATTACGCCTATGTTGGAGACTGAGCAGGTGAGCGGGCTGCTCATGGTTGGCTCTGCCCAGGAACGTTTCTTTACCCCCAGCGAGGCTATTTTGATCCAGGATATTGCCAGCCAGGTGGGCCAGGCGTTAGAGCGGCAGCGGCTGTTTGAAGGGGCGCAAACCCAGGCCAGGCGGATGGCCCGCCTGGCCGAGCTGAGCGAAAGGCTCAACCAGCCCCTGATGGTCTATGACGTGGTCAGCGCTATAGGCCGGGGCGCTATGCAGTTGGCTGGAACTCAGCGGGCGGCGGTCTATCTGCGCTCTGGAGAATTGGAAGCCTACTGCGGTTGGTTTACCGGGATTTCGGCGAATTATGTGACCCAGGTAGCGCAGCAGCTTCGCTCGGTGCCGGGGGGCAAGATGCTCACTCAATCGGAGCCAATCATCATTCAGGATGTGCAGCAAATGCCCGAAGACGCCCTGGTGCGCCAGTTGGCAACTCTGGAGAATATCCGCAGCCTGGGCCTGTGGCCGCTGATCTACCAGGGCCACGTCATTGCGGCCGCCGGGCTATATTTCGACCAGGTGCAGGAGTGGAACGATGGGCGCAGCGAAATCCTGATGGCCTTTGCCCGCCAGGCGGCTATTGCCCTGCAAAATGCGCGCCTGTTTGAGGAAACCCGCCGCCAGGCCGCCCAACAGGAGGCGCTCAACCGCATCATTGCCGCGGCCGTGTCGGTCTCCAGCCTGGGCGACCTGATCCAAACGGTATTGGATATGACGATGGAGGTGATGGGCGTTGAAAATGGCGGGCTGTGGATTGGCGCCCAATCGGCTCTGCGCCGCCTGTCGGGCGACCTGCTCGAGATCAGCCGTGATCTGCCCCTGCCCGTGGTGGTCAAAGACGGACGCGATGTTCGCCCAGACGATCCTTTATACGCGCTGTCAGATTTTATGAAAGCCCTCAACTTGCGCTCGTTGTTGATCGCGCCGCTGATGTCTTCGCGGGGGCATACGGGGGAATTGGCCCTGGGATCGTCTATTCCGCGCCAGTGGAAGCCGGAAGAGATTGCCCTGGTAGAGACGATTGGTCGCCAGGTGGGCAGCGCGGCCGAGCGCCTGAACCTGCTCACCAAAACTCAAGAGCAAGCCAGCCAGATGCAGCGCATCATGGATACGGTGCCGGAGGGCGTTTTCCTGTTGGATGCGGACGGTGAAATCTTGACGGCTAACCCGGCCGCCCTGGCTTTGCTGCCCGCCCTGACAAAAAACCAGAACTCGCCGGAAGCGCGTGAGCAGATGCTCCTGGATGCGTTGGATGGATTGACCCAAAAAGACTGGACCGAACTGCGCCTTACAGACCCGCCCCTGGTTTTCGAGCTGGCGGCCCGCCCCCTGGGGGTTGAAGCCAGCGTCGCCCGCTGGGTGTTGGTGATTCGAGATGTGACGCAGGAGCGAAATACGCTTTCCCGGATTCAAATGCAGGAGCGCCTGGCTACCGTCGGCCAGTTAGCGGCCGGCATTGCTCATGATTTCAACAACATCATGGCCGCGGTGGTGGTTTACGCCGATCTGTTGGCGATGCAGACCGGCCTCACCCCGGCCGGCCGCGAGCAGGTCGCCATCATCCAGCAGCAGGTGCAGCGCGCCACCAGCCTGATTCGCCAGATTCTGGATTTCAGCCGCCAGTCGATCATCGAGCCGCACCCCATGGACTTGCTGCCCTTTATCAAGGAGTTCGATAAGCTGTTAACCCGGGTGCTGCCCGAAAATATTCGCCTGCACCTGAGCTACCGGTCGGACGAATACCTGGTCAAAGCCGACCCGGTGCGTTTGCAGCAGGTCTTTATGAACCTGGCGCTAAACGCCCGCGATGCCATGCCCGAGGGCGGTGCGCTGCAGCTTAAGCTGGGCTGGCTCCGGTTAGCAGAAGATGATCCCCCGCCTCTGCCGGAGATGAGCGCTGGAAACTGGATTACCCTCACCCTGAGCGATACCGGCAGCGGCATCGAGCCGGAAAACCTGCCTCATATTTTTGATCCATTCTTCACCACCAAGCCGGTGGGGCAAGGTACGGGCTTAGGTTTATCGCAGGTATATGGAATCATCCAACAGCATGGCGGAAGCATCGACGTGCAAAGCCAGGTGGGGCAAGGCACATCCTTTACGATCTATCTGCCGGAATTGGTTACGTCCGATACCGGCGGGGCCAGCCAGCCCGAAACCAGGCCGCTGCCGCGCATGAAAGAAACCGTCCTGTTGGTTGAGGACGACCAGGCTGCCCGCAGCGCGCTGAAATCATTAATGGAAAGCCAGGGCCTGCAGGTAATTGCAGCCGAGGACGGCTCTCAGGCCCTGGAGATTTATACCCAAATGAGAAATCAGATCGATCTGGTGATTAGCGATGTGGTGATGCCGCAGATGGGCGGGCCAGCCCTTTACCACGCCCTGCGGGGTCAGGATCCGGAGGTGAAATTCCTGTTCATCACCGGCCACCCCTTTGAAGCCGAGAATCACGCCCTCCTGGAAGAAGGCCGGGTTCAACGTCTGCTCAAGCCCTTCTCTGTGCAGGACTTTGTCAGCATGCTGCGCCAACTCTTGGGCTAGGCTGCGGCCGGTAGAAGGTTTGCAGCCCACCCCGGATGCACATCAAGGAGGGTCGGAGTTGGCCTGGCGCAGGCGGCGCAGGAAGGGCGGCGTGTTCAGGCCGCGCTCCAGCAGATACGTAAGGTAGTGTTGGACGAGCATCTCTAGCTCGCGGTTGAGGGCGGGGGTCAGCCGGGCGCGGGCAGCTTCTTGAAACGGGCTGCGCTGGAAATGACGCAAATATTTGAGAGCGGTCATGGATACGGGCTGTGCGCCGTCCACCCGTGGGCCGCAGTTGGGGCATAGCACGCCGCCCAGCCCATTCGAGAAATATTGATCTTCCGGCTGGATGTCTTTCCCGCACTGGACGCATTGAAACAACTGGGGGCGGAAGCCAACCAGGTCGAGCAGGCGCACTTCGTAATAGCGGGTCACCAGGTCGCGCTGGTTGGGCAGTTCGCTCAGGCGGGTCAGCGTATCGACCAGCAGACGATACAAGGTTCGATTCTCGCCCTCTTCATAGGTGAAGCGGTCGAGCAGTTCCACGATGTACGATGCGTAGGTGATCCCGGCCAGGTCGTCGTGCAGGGGCAGGAAGGCGTCGATGGTCTCGGCCTGGGTGATGAGCGGAAGGTCGCGCCCGCGCGCCAGCAGCAGATTGACCCGGGTGAAGGGTTCCAGATGGCCGGCCTTGCGCGAGCGCACCTTGCGCGCCCCTTTGGCTACCGTGCGCAGTTTGCCCATTTCTTGCGAATAGATCCACAGCAGGCGGTCGGCCTCGCCCCAGTCGGTGTGGCGCAGCACGACCGCTTCCAGGCGGAAGGAACGCTGGCGATGGGGACCTGGCTCGGAAACAGGCGGAGGCAAAGACATAGATTCATTATATCAGGCCTTGCAAATTCAAAACTGTGGTAAAATCGGTGGGCCTTGGCGTAGTACCCTTCGCCAGGGTGACCCGCGTCTGCGGCCGCACAAGCGGCCGGCGGGTAAATATTTTCTTGATCCCAGAAAGGGCTTGAAGCATGAAAGTACTTTTGATTAAGGACGTTTACAAATTGGGCCGAGCTGGCGACGTAAAAAAGGTTGCCGATGGCTATGGCCGCAACTACCTGCTGCCGCAGGGATTGGCCGTGCTGGCGACGCCGGGGGCTATGGCCCAGGCCAAGCACATCAAGGCCCAGGCTGACGCCCGCCGGGCCGTGCTGAACAACGAGCTGGGCGGTGTAGCCGAAATCCTCTCCAAGCTGACCCTGACCTTCCCGGCCAAGGCCGGCGAGACAGGCAAGTTGTATGGCTCGATCACCCCGCAGATGATCGCCGACGCCATCAAGAGCAAGAGCGGCGTCGAAGTGCAGCGCCGCCAGATGGATTTTGAGCCGATCCGTACCTTAGGCACGCAGAAAATCCACATCCGCCTGACGGTTGACCTGATCCCTGAGGTGACCGTCATCGTCCACCGCGAAGGTGAGAAGATCGATCTGGGCCAGGCCCCGGCCGTCGCCGAAGCTGCGCCCGAGCCGGTTGCCCCGGAAGCGCCGGCGGAAGAAGCTCCCGCCGAAGCCGCCTAGCCGTATTTTGTTCTCCCTTCCGACCGGCCTGATTGCAAGGCCGGCAGACGTTGTTGGAGCCGAACAGCCTGGCTCAGACGGCTGCCCTTGCGATTAGACCGGTCGGTTTTTATGCCATGAGCGCCACCATCGGCCAGCAGCTTCGCAGTCAGCGTGAAGCACGCCAGCAGACCATCGATGAGGTCGCCGCAGCCACTCGCATCCGGGTTCACTATGTACGGGCGATGGAAGCGGGCGAATTTCAGGCGATCCCATCGGTGGTGCAGGCGCGCGGGTTTTTACGGGCCTACGCCGAATACCTGGGCCTGAACGCTGAGGCGCTGCTGAGCGAGCTGGATCAGAAGACTACCCCGATAGCGGCCGCCGCCGCGCCCGCGCCTGCCGCGATGGCGCCGCCTGATATCGAACGCGAGGCCGAAGCGCAGGCGCAGAATGACACTCGAGCGGCGGCCATTTTCCGCGAAGTGGGCCAGGCGATCCAACGCCAGCGCGAGCTGCTTGGGCTATCTCTCGAAGATGTAGAGCGCCATACCCATCTGCGCCAGCATTACCTGGCGGCCCTGGAAGCCGGAGACCTGCCGGGCCTGCCTTCTCCGGTGCAGGGCCGGGGGATGCTTAATAACTATGCCGCCTTCCTGGGCCTGAACCCGGAACCGCTTTTGCTGCGCTTTGCCGAGGGCCTGCAGGCCCGGCGGGTGGTGCAGCCGGCTGCCGCGGCCGAAAAACGCCCGCCGCGGGCCAAAAAACGCAAGTCGCGCCTGCCCGCCGCGCTGCGCCGTTTGCTGTCGGGCGATCTGCTCATCGGCCTGGGAATTTCACTGTTTCTGGTTGTGTTCGTCGCCTGGCTGACTGTGCGCATCTTTTCGATGAGCAACCGCCAGTCCGTGACCCCTACCGCCCCTTCGATTGCCGAAGTGCTGCTGGCGACGGCTACGCCCTCGATAACGCCCACCCTGCCCCCCATGACGCCCACCCCGCCCATCCCACCGCAGCCTTTTCCGGCCCTGGCCGTGGCAACCGACGCCCTGACCGGGGCCACCCTGGCGCCTTCAGCCCAGGCCGGGGTACAGATTACCCTGAGCATCCGCCAGCGTGGCTATCTGCGGGCCGTCGTAGATGGCAAGGTGGAGTTCGATGGCCGGGTAATTCCCGGCGGGGCCTATACCTTCGCCGGCGATACCAGCGTCGAAATCTTGGCCAGCAACGCCTCCGGGGTGCAGGTGCTGTATAACGGCATCGACCTGGGGGTCTTGGGCAATTTTGGGCAGGTGGTCGACCGGGTGTATACCCACCAGGGCGTAGCCACGCCGACGCCCACCATTACCCCCACCCCCACCCAGACCCTGGCCGCGCCGCCCACCCAAATCCCCACCCCACCCGGCCAGGCGACCGTCCCGGCTTTACCCTGATCGTTTTATTCTTACAGGTAGGATCATGAACCCTAAATCTTTTCACCTGATCTCGCTCGGCTGCGCCAAAAATACGGTTGATTCTAGCTCCATGGCGCATTTATTAACCCAATCTGGCTACCGCCCGACTGACGATGCGCGCCGGGCGGGGGTGTTGATCGTCAACACCTGTGGCTTTATCGGCCCGGCCAAGGAAGAATCGCTGCGCGTGCTGCGCGAGCTGGCGGTGCAGAAACGCAAGGGCCAGCTCCTGATCGCCGCCGGCTGCCTGACCCAGCGCTACGGCGTAGAGGTGGCCCGCCAGGTGCCGCGCCTGGACGGCATCCTGGGAACCCGGCGCTGGATGGACATCGTGGATGTGATCCAGACTCTGCGCTCCAGCCCGCACCCAGAGCCGCTGTATCACCTGCCCGAAGCGCCTACCGTAGGAGCCGACGCCCCCGGCGTGCCGCGCGTCTCGCTGGAAGGCGGCAGCGCCTATCTCAAGATCGCCGATGGCTGCCGCCGCCCGTGCGCCTTCTGCGCCATCCCGCTCATCAAGGGCCCGGCGGTCAGCCGCCCGATGCAATCCATCCTGGACGAGGCCCGCGCTCTGCAAGACCAGGGCGTGCGTGAGCTGATTTTGATCGCCCAGGACACCACCGATTACGGTCACGACCTGGGTTTGAAGGATGGCCTGGCCGCTCTGCTGGAAAAGCTGACCGAAACGGCCCCGGCTATCGACTGGCTGCGGGTGATGTATGCTTACCCCGGCTACGTGACCGACCGGCTGATCGAGGTGATGGCGAGCCGCCCGCAGATCGTCCACTATCTGGATATGCCCCTCCAGCACGCCCACCCCGAGGCGCTGAGCCGCATGCGCCGCCCGGCCAACATCGATTGGGTGCACCGCACCCTGGAAAAGATGCGCCGCGCCATGCCCGATCTAGCCCTGCGCACTACCTTCATCGTCGGCTATCCCGGCGAGAGCGAAGCCGAATTCCAGACCCTGCTGGACTTTATCGACGAAATCCGCTTCGACCGGGTGGGCGCGTTCCAGTTTTCGTTTGAACCCGGCACGGCCAGCGAGCCGCTGGGCGACCCCGTTCCGCCTGAGGTCAAACAGGAACGCTACGAGCGCTTGATGGAACGTCAGCAGGCCATCTCGCTTGAAAAGAACCAGCGCTGGGTGGGCCGGACGCTTAACGTGTTGATTGAAGGCCAGGGCGATGGCGTCTCGGTGGGGCGTTCGTATCGCGACGCGCCCGAAATCGACGGTATGGTGGTGCTGGAGCAGGCCCTGATGCCGGGGCAGATCGTTCCGGTGCGCATCAATGGCGCCATGACCTACGACCTGAGCGGCGTGGTCGCGGCCTCTGACCTGCTTCAACGCTAGCAACTACATCAGGAGCAGCGCAGCATTGGCAAAATACCTTCTCGCCAGGATCGCTAAGGCAGCCAGAGAGCGCCAGGGAATTTCCTCTCTTCTTTATTCCGGGGAAACTGTGCGGGGCGCCCCCCCATTAAACCGTGGAACAGGCATGGCGCTCGGAGAGCGCCATCAAAAAAGATGTCGCGTGGATTTTGCCGCACGAAGTACGGCAAAATCCACGATTAACCCTCTTTCCGGGCGAGCTTTGCTCGCCGGTCACCTCCACCACGGCTGCCTGGGGAGCTACCCTGTGCGGCGTAGCCACACATTTCCCCCGAAAAAGCTTTGCGTTCTTAGCAAGAAATCTTGATTCTATAACTATTCGAGGCTCTCATGTTCGATCTCAAACAACCGGAAATCCAGTTTGCCTTACAAGCCGTCCAGCAAGCCGCCCAGGCTACCCGTCTGGTGCAGTCGGAGATGGTCTCCGCCGCGCTGACCAAAGAAGATCGCTCGCCGGTGACGGTGGCCGATTTTACTTCCCAGGCCATTGTCGGCTGCCTGCTGGCTGAAGCCTTCCCCGATGATCCGCTGGTGGCCGAAGAAGATTCGGCTGCCCTGCGCGCCCCTGAAGGGACCGATACGCTGGCCCAGGTGGCGCATTTTACCGCCGGGTTCCTTGATGAAGCCACGCCGCACAACGTATGCGCCTGGATCGACCACGGCCGGGTGGATACCGCCGCCCGCTTCTGGACGCTTGACCCCATCGATGGAACAAAAGGCTTTCTGCGGGGCGATCAATACGCTGTGGCCCTGGCCCTGGTGGTCAACGGCGTGGTGCAGGTTGGCGTATTGGGCTGCCCGAACCTGAATTCAGGCTACCGTCCCAGCCAGAGCGGGCCGGGGTCGCTGGTGATTGCCGTGCGCGGCCAGGGAACGTGGACAACTTCACTGGCAACGCCCGGCGCATACGAGCGCCTGTACGCCTCTCGCCAGGCCGACCCGGCCCAGGCGCGCCTGCTGCGCTCGTTCGAGTCGGGCCATACCAACGTCGATCAGATCGACGAATTTGTGCAGGCCCTGGGCGTGCAGGCTGCCCCGGTGCTGATGGACAGCCAGGCCAAGTATGCCGTGCTGGCCGCCGGGCAGGGCGAGCTGATGCTGCGCATGCTTTCGGCTGCCAAGCCCAATTACAAAGAGAAAATCTGGGATCAGGCGGCCGGGTCGCTGGTGTTGGAAGAGGCCGGCGGCTGCCTGAGCGACCTGGACGGCAAAACGCTGGACTTCACTACCGGGCGCTCGCTGATCCACAACCGCGGCATCCTGGCTTCCAATCGTCTGCTGCACGAAGCCGCCCTGGGCGCTTTGCGCGCCATCAATGCCTGATCGTTTATGTCGCGCGCCGACCGGATCGCCTTAATCCTCAGCCTGCTGGCCGTGGTTGTCACAGCCAGCCTGCACCAACGCATCTTCGATGGCATGGCTCACATTGAGGACGAGATGGCCTATGTCTGGCAGGCCCAGGCGATTGCCGGCGGCCGCCTGACGGTGGCCTCGCCTCCCGAACCGAAGAGCTTCCTGATCCCGTTCGTGATCGACTATCAAGGCCAGCGCTTTGGCAAGTACCCGTTGGGCTGGCCGGCGCTGCTGGCGGTGGGTGAATTCTTCCATCTGCGCTTTTTGGTTAACCCGCTGTTGGGCGGGTTGGGCTTGTGGCTTACGTATCTGTTGGGCAAGCGGCTGTTGGGCGAGACGGCGGGGCTGCTGGCCGGGGGGCTGACCTTAATCTCGCCGTTTTTCCTGCTCAATACCAGCTCGCTGCTCTCGCACCCGTTTGGGCTAGTATTGAGCGTGGCCCTGGCCCTGGGCTGGCTGGATGCTTTCTGCACCCCCGGCTCGCGCTGGCGCTGGCCGGCCACGTTTACCGTGGCCGGGTCGCTGGCGGTGCTGGCCCTATCGCGCCCGCTTACGGCGGTCTGCCTGGGGCTGCCGTTTGGCTTGCATGGGCTGTACCTGCTGGCGCGCGGCAGCGCCGACACGCGCCGGCGCCTGATCCTGGTCGGGCTGATTGCGCTGGCGCTCGGATCGCTGCACTTCGCCTGGCAGTATGCCGTCACCGGCGATCCATTTTTGAACCCGTATACCCTGTGGTGGCCCTACGATAAGATTGGTTTCGGCCCTGGTTACGGCCATTCGGAGGGCGGTCATACCCTGCGCCAGGCCTGGATCAACACCCGCTTCAGCCTGGACGCTGGTTTCTCTGACTTGTATGGCTGGCCCGACGCTTCGTGGATTTTTTTACCCTTTGGCCTGTGGGCTTTGCTGCGCCAGCGTACTGGCAAGGCGCTGTTGATTGCCAGCGTGATCCCCAGCCTGGTAATTTTGTACATGGCTTATTGGATCGGCTCGGCGCTGTTCGGCCCGCGCTATTATTACGAGGCTCTGCACGCCCTGAACCTGGTCAGCGCGGCCGGGATCGCCTGGCTGGCGGGCTGGCCCATCCGTCCCGGCGAAGCCTTCCCCGCATACACCGGTTGGCGGCGCTGGCGGGCGCTGGGCATAGCGGCCTTGTTGAGCGGCCTGACGGCTGTGTCGGTGTTTTACTACAGCCCCACTCGCCTGGGCGATATGTATGGTCTGTACGGTGTGCGCCGCGATTCCCTGGCCCCATTCCAGACCCCCGAGGCCCAAAAGCTGGCCCCGGCTCTGTTCATCGTCCATCCAGAGAAAGAATGGATCGAATACGGCACGCTGCTGGAACTGGAGACGCCTTTTCTGAACACGCCGTTTATCTTTGCCCTCTCGCGCGGCCCGTCCAGCGATGTGGCCCTGGCCCAGGCCTTTCCAGACCGGCATGTTTATCACTATTATCCCGGCCGCGCTCCAAACCGCTTTTTCGCCACACCGCAGCGCTGATGCCCCGGATGTCGCATGGATGACATCCAGGATTCAGTCTTTGTCCGACAGACAAGCCGCTTATGGGTGATACACTGACGGCATGGGGCAATCGTTTCAGCCGGATAAAGACCGGATTCTCATCGTCGATGACGATGAAGTGATATTGTTCTTGTTTACCAAGGCGCTTGAGCGGCATAAGCAATACGAGCTTGTGACGGCTTCAGACGCCTTGGGCGCGCTCCAGTTGTTGGAGGCGGCGCCAACATTTGCCGTCATGCTGACGGATATGATGATGCCAGACATGAATGGGCTGGACCTGGCCCGCAAAGCGCGCCAGGTTGCCCCGCTGATGCAGACGGTGGTCATTACCGCCGCCGGGACGATGGAAAACGCTCTTGCCGCCCGGCTGGAGGCCCAGGTGTGGGACTATGTGCTGAAGCCGCTGCGCTCGCTCTCGCAGCTCAGCCGGGTGGTCGAACGAGCGGTGGAACAATACCGCCTGGTGCGAGATCAGGCGGCGTCCGTTCGCATCGAGTAGCTTGCCTCAGGCAAGCTTTTTCTCAGGCTGGCAGTGCAGCGGGCAGCTCCCCCGGTTGAGTAGGGATCTGCCCGCTGCGCACTTGGGCCGCTTTACGCTCGTTTCCTTCGTTTTTTACGTAAAAATCTTTATGCCGATTTTATGGTTTTTTTTGCCGCTTACGGCTATCTTAACCGTGGGAAACGCCAGTTTGAACACGTTTAATTTTCACTCGCCGGCTGAAATTAAAACCAACCCACCCTATCGCGTGCTGATCGTCGATGACGATCTGGCCCAGGCCGAGATGGTGACGGAGTTTTTGCGCCTGGCCGGATATCACGACCTGGATCATGCCGCCAGCATCCGCGAGCTGCAAAATCGTCTGATCCGCCAGGAATACGACCTGGTGCTGCTCGACTATAAGCTGCCGGATGGCACCGGGCTGGATGCCCTGGATCAGATGGCGCAGAGCGGCGGCGCCCCCCCGGTGGTGATGGTCACCGGGCAGGGCAACGAACGCATCGCCGTGCAGGCCATTCAGCGTGGGGCGGCCGACTACCTGCTGAAAAGCGGCGATTACGTCATCACCCTGCCGGCCCTGATCCACAAGACCGTCCAGGCCCATCAGATGAAGCTTTCGATCCGGCGCACCGAGGAGCAGATTCGCTACCAAGCCCTGCTGCTCAATAACGTGCGCGATGCGGTGGTCGTGTGGGATAACGCCGGGCAGATTACCTACTGGAATCCGGCGGCTGAAACGCTCTATGGTTGGAAAGCCGACGAGCGCCTGGGCCGCCCGGTGGCCCAGTTCTACCTGGCGACGTTCGCTCCGCCTGTCAACCAGCGGGAGAGCGACACGACCAACCCGTATGTGGTGCGGCGCTATACCCACCGCGACGGGCGGGTGATCTGGGTCAGCTCGCGCATCACCGTCCTGCGCGACAGCGGCCACCCGGATGGTCTGCTAGGGTATATGGATGTCTCTCACGACATCACCCGCAGCATCGAAGCCGAGCAGGCTCTGCGCGAGAGCGAGGCCCGCTACCGGGCCATCGTCGAAGATTATCAGACCGAGCTGATCTGCCGCTTTAAGCCCAGCGGTATGCTCACCTTCGCCAATGAGGTCTACTGCCGCTACTTTGGCAAAAGCCGGGAAGAACTGATGGGGATGAACTTCCTGTACTTCATCCCCGAGGCCGAGCGCCCGCGCCTGATCCAGCATTTGAGCACCTTCAACCCGAACCGGCCGGTGGGCACGCTGGAACACCAGGTGAACCTGCCGGGCCAGGGGTTGCGCTGGCTGCAGCGCACCGATCGGGCGATTTTTGATGAGCGCGGCAAAATCTTCGAGTTCCAATCGGTTGGGCGGGATATTACGGCGCGCAAGCAGATGGAGGCTCAAATCCAGGCGGCCCAGTTCCATCTGGTGCAGGCGGCCCGCATGGCTACGATTGGCGAAATTGCCTCCGGCGTCGCTCACCAGATTTACAACCCCCTCACCACCATCATCGCCGACGCGCAAATCCTGCGCCGCCACCTGCCCACGGCCCAGGCGGGCGGCGAGTCGGTGGCGGCCGAGTCGGCGGCGGCCATCGAACAGGCCGGCTGGCGCTTGCAGCAGGTGGTCCAGCGCCTGATGGAATTCTCTCGTCCGGCCAACGAAGAGCTGGCCCCGCTCTCGGTCAACCAGACTATCCAGAGCGCCCTGGCGCTGGTGCATGCCAGCCTTGAGTCGCTGGGCTGCCGCCTGGAGCTGGCCCTGGACGAGAACCTGCCCGCCGTACTGGGCAGCCCCAACCAGTTGGAAAGCCTGTGGGTCAACCTGCTGCTGCTGGCGCGGGATGGACTGAGCGCCCACCCGCCCGAGGACGGCGAAGCCTTGATCCGGGTGGTCGCCCGTTCTGGCCCGCGCAATACGGTCATCGTAGAGGTGAGCGACAACGGGCTGCCCATCCCCGAAGAGCAGTTGGGCCTGATTTTTGAGCCGAACTTTGTCGGCCCGACCACCGGGCGCGGTACGGGCATGGAACTGAGCATCTGCCGGGAGATCGTGCGCCAGCACAACGGCCAGATCAGCGCAGAAAGCCATCCTGGGCGTGATACAATCTTGCGTGTGTCTTTGCCTGCCGAGGTGTGATATGGAACCAGCCAAGATCCTGGTGATCGAAGACGATTATATTGTGGCCCGCACCATCGAGCGCAGCCTGCGCAGCGATGAATTCCATGTGGCGCTTGCCAGCCGGGGCGAGAAGGGCCTGTATATGGCCCGCCAGGAAGCCCCCGACCTGGTGATCCTGGATGTCATCATGCCGGAGATGGACGGCTTCCAGGTTTGCCGGGCCATGCGAGCCGACCCGGCCTTGCAGGCCATCCCGATCCTGTTCCTGACGGCGCGCATCAAGCCCCAGGATAAGATCAACGGGTTCCGCGCCGGGGCCGATGACTATTTGTGCAAGCCGTTCAATGTGGATGAACTGATTGTGCGGGTGCGGGCCATCTTGCGCCGCACCCGGCCCGAGACCCATAAACCGGCCCCGGCTGTGGAAGCGGCCGCTGCGCTGGAGCCGCCGGCCTTCAGGCCGCCCGTCTCGGCTCACTGCCTGGTTGTTGGAAACTACAGCCTGGATACCCGCTCTTTCGAATTGTACACCCCGCGCGGTGGCAAGGTACGCCTGACGCCGCTTCAATATGACCTGCTGTATCACTTGATGACCCATCCGGGCGAGTCTTTCTCCCCGGCCCGCCTGCTGGATGAAGTCTGGGATTTCCCCAGCGGCAAGGGCAGCCCCGACCTGGTGCGGGTGCATATCAAAACCCTGCGCGAACGCATTGAAGTCGACCCGCGCGCCCCGACCTTCATCCGAACGATCCCCGGCCAGGGGTACTCTGTGGGCGGCCCGGCCTGATTTGGCGGTATTATGCCTCTGGAAAGCTTACCTTCCGCATCCTTAATGCAGCGCCGGGCGCGCCAGATGGCCGCCTTGCAAAGCGAGCTGACTCGCCTGGCTTTCAGTGGGCCGAACGGAGCCGATTTCGACGCTGTTCAGACGGCCCTGGTGCGCGGCGCGTGCGAGGTGCTGGAAAGCGAACACTGCGCTCTGATTTTGATCGACGAGACCAACCCGGGCTGGATGATTAGCAAAAGCCTGGGCGATAACGGCGAATGGGCCTATCAGATCAGCGCGGTGGATGGGCCGGGGCTGGTGCGCGAGTGCCTGCGCACGCGTCAGTTGGTGTGCGCCAACGCCCTGGAGAGTGAACCGCACTTCGAGCCGGGCTGCGATGGCTGGGGCGAGCGCCCGGCCCACTCGCTGCTGTGCGCCCCGCTGGTGATCCACGACCAGGCCTTTGGGGCCTTGAAGCTGGTCAACCGGGTTTCGGACAGCTTCGACGCTTACGACCAGGATCTGCTGGCCTTGCTGGCGGTGCAGGTGTCGAATATCTTCCAGGGCATCCGCACGCTCCAGCAGTTGAAGGTGACCAACGCCGACCTGGAAGCTAATCGCTGGGAGCTGCTTGGCTCGCGCAACACCCTGCGGGCGATTTTCGACCATCTGCCGGTGGGGATGTACATCATCGACCCCGATTATCACCTGGCGGCGGTCAACCGGGGCCGGGCGGCGCGGGTCGAACAAACCCCGCGCTCCCTGGTGGGCCAGGTATGCTACCAGGTCCTGTTTGGACGAGCTACTCCCTGCCTGGAATGCCGGGTGATGGAAACCCTGTTGGAAGCGCGCAATACCCAGCGCAGCGAGCGCCGTTTTACTGGCAGCGATGAGGCTTCTGACTGGGAGATTAGCACGTACCCTATTCGGGATGAGGATGAGCGCGTGATCCAGGCCATTCTGCTCGAACAGGATGTGACCGAGCGGCGGCGGCTGGAATCGATCCTGACCCAATCCGAAAAGCTGGCTGCCATCGGGCAGCTTGCCGCCGGGGTGGCTCACGAGATCAACAACCCGCTCACCGCTATCATCGCCAACTCGCAGATTTTGCACCGCGAGCTGCCGGCCAATTCCGATCTGCAGGAGTCGGTCGATTTGATCGCCCGCGCCGGGGCCAGGGCCGCCCAGGTAGTGCGCAATCTGCTTGATTTTGCCCGCAAGGAAGAATATCATCTGGGCCTGACCGACCTGAACGAAACTGTCAGCCGGGCGCTGGAACTGGTGCAGCATGAAATCCTGGCCCGTGGGGTGCATCTGGAGTTTGCCCCCGATCCCGAGCTGCCGCCGATGCTCGCCAGCCAGGATCACCTGCAAAGCGTGTGGCTGAACCTGCTGCTCAACGCCATCGACTCGCTGGACAAATCGCCCGGCGAGATCAAAATTACCACCCGGCGGGTGGGCGGCGAGGTGCATATCTCGGTAACCGATAACGGCAAGGGCATTCCGCCTGACCGGCTGCCGCGCATTTTCGAGCCGTTCTATACCACCAAAGCCGCCGGGCGCGGCACCGGGCTGGGCCTGTCGGTCAGCCATCGGATCATTAAGCAGCACGGTGGGCGCATCGGCGTGGAAAGCCAGGTGGGGGTAGGCAGCGTCTTCACTGTTATGCTGCCGACCTCCTGACGATCCGGCCTGTTTGCCCCGGTTTTTGAATTTCCCAAGCCCCCAAAATCGGTCAATTTTCGACAAATATCATTATAATGACCGCATGGAAACCGATCCTTCCCTGCGGCCGTTTTTTGCCCCGCGCGGCGTCGCCGTGGTTGGGGCTTCGCAAGACCCCACCAAGCTGGGCTACGGCCTGGCGCGCAACCTGCTGCAAAACACCTATCCGGGGGCCGTCCACCTGGTGAACCCGCGCCGCGGCCGGCTGCTGGGCCGGGAGATGCTGGCCTCCATCGAGGAAGCTCCCGACCCGCTCGACCTGGCGATCTTGCTGATCCCGGCTGAGACTGTGCCGGAAGCCCTGCACGCCTGCGGGCGGCGCGGGGTGCGGGCGGTCATCATCGGTTCCGGCGGTTTCCGTGAGACCGGCCCGCAGGGGGCAGCCTTGGAGGCTGAATGCGTACGCATCGCCCAGGGGTATGCCATGCGCCTGGTTGGCCCCAACTGCATTGGGATGCTGGACACCCACCTGCCCATCGACGCCACCTTTTTGCCGCCGCCGGGCCCACTGCCCGGCGAGGTGGCCTTCATCTCCCATTCCGGGGCCATCTGCGCCGCGGTCATCGACTGGGCCCGCGGGCAGAGCTTCGGCCTATCGCGCCTCATCAGCCTGGGAAACCAGGCTGACGTAACCGAGACCGACGCCCTGGCCCCGGCGGCGGCCGATCCCTTTACCCGCGTGCTGACTCTATACCTGGAAGGGGTGAGCCACGGGCGGCGGTTTGTGGAGCAGGCTTGCCAGATCACCCTGCACAAGCCAATCATCGCCCTCAAAGTGGGGCGTTTTGCCAGCGGGCGGCGGGCGGTGGCTTCGCACACCGGGGCGCTGGCTGGCGAGGAGAGCGCCTACAACGCCGCCTTCCGCCGGGCGGGGGTGATCCGGGCCGAAACCAATGAGGAGATGTTCGATTGGGCCAAGGCCCTGGCCTGGTGTCCATTGCCGGCCGGGCAGAGCGTGGCCGTGCTGACCAACGCCGGCGGCCCCGGTGTAACCGCCGCCGACGCTCTGGAAGCCAACGGCCTGCGCCTGGCCGATTTAGGCGCCAACACCCACGCCATCCTGCAGTCGCTTCTGCCCCCGGCCGCCAGCCTGCACAACCCGGTGGATATGCTGGCCTCGGCCTCGCCGGAACAGTACGCCCAATGTTTGCAGGTTCTGCTGCAAGACCCCGGCGTGCATGCAGTGATGGTGATTCTGCCGCCGCCGCCCATGTACACCGCCGGAGCGGTGGCAAAGGCGGTTATCCCGATTGTGCATAGCGCGGAAAAACCAGTCGTGGTGGCGCTGATGGGCGAGCGCCTGATCCAGGAAGCGGTGGAGCATTTCCGGGCCGGGCGCGTGCCGGAATATCGCTTCCCAGAGCGGGCGGCTTCGGCCCTGGCGGTGCTGGCCCGGCGGGCCGAGTTCCTGGCGCGGGCGGCTCATCCGCCGGCGGCCTGCTGCCCGGCCGATCAAGACCTGGCCCGCCGCCTGCTGGCCGAATACCGGGCCTCTGAGACGCCTGCCGCCGGTGATTTTTTGCCCGCCGAGCTGACCGCCGGCCTGTTGGAAGCCTATGGCATTGCCACGCCCCGGCCGCGGCTGGCCTGCTCGCCGGCCGAGGCGGCCGCCCTGGCCGCCCAGATGGGCTTTCCGGTGGCGCTTAAAGTCGCTTCGCCTGATATTCCGCATAAATCGGACGTGAACGGCGTGCTGCTGGGGCTGGCTGATGCGCAGGCCGTGGCCCAGGGATACATCCAGGTGGTTGCCAACGCCCGCCAGGCCCGCCCGGAAGCCCACATCTTGGGGGCGCACCTCCAGCCGATGATCTCCGCTGGGCAGGACGTGATTGTGGGCGGGGTGCAGGACCCTCAGTTTGGCCCGCTGGTGATGTTCGGCTCGGGCGGGGTGGAAGTGGAAGGACTGAAGGACGTGACTTTTGCCCTGGCCCCGGTGACGGAAGAAGAAGCGGTTTATTTGCTGGAGGAGACCTGGGCCGGGCGCAAGCTGAGCGGTTATCGCAGCCTGCCCCCGGCCGACCAGGAAGCGGCTCGCCAGGCTGTCATTCGCCTGGCCCAACTGACCGCCGATTTCCCCGAAATTGTCGAGATCGAGATCAACCCGCTGCGCGTTCTGGCGGCGGGTGGCGGCGCGTTGGCCCTGGACGCCCGCGCCCGCCTGGAAAGATAAATCAGGCTCTCCCGGCGAGCGAAGCTGCCAGTCCCCTCCACCCCGGTTAAGTGGGAGCTACCAGGAGAGTCATAAAGCATTTGTGGGGGGAATTGTGGGGCGCAGCCCCACAATTCCCCCCACAAATAGAAGATTTTTTGCCGAAGCCGGGCGAGCCGCTCAGAGAATGAACGGTTTGCCGGGGGAGCGCAGGGCGGCCACGACAGCCCGGTTGATGGCCGCCAGGTTGGGGTGGGTGGGAACCGCTAACAGCGCCTCGGGACTGATCCAATCCAGGTCGGTCACTTCCAGGTGATCGGGCTGGGGCGCTCCGCCTGCCAGCCGGGAGCGAAACAGGTGAATCACCGCGATGGTCTGATCGTGGTTGGGATAGACCCACGGGCGGGCCTGGGCCGAAATGCCTAATAATTCCAGCGGCTCGATCTGGTAGCCGGTCTCCTCGGCCACTTCTCGCATCACGGTGTGGGCGGCGTTTTCGCCCAGGTGCATATAGCCGCCCGGCAGCGACCATTCGCCGTTGTCGCTGCGCTTCACTACCAGCAGCCGCCCGGCCTCGTCTTGCACGGCTGCGCTGGCCGCCACCCCAATGTACAGGTCGTGGCCGATCAGTGGGCGCACCACGTCGATCAGGTTGATCAGTTCCGGCCCGGCATAGGGTGGCTCAAAGGCTGCCTGGCGGCCTTGCAAGGCATCGTGCAGCATATCTACGTAGAAATTGGGCATCTCCGCCCAGGGCAGGTTGGCTGGGGCAAAATATTCCAGGGCCAGGCTCTCCGCGGGGTCGGGCTGAAGCTGCCCGGCGTTGAGCTGCCCCTGGAAGCAGACCGTACACTGCTGCACCAGGTCACCGTTGGGATAGCTGGCGTCGTACTTGGGGTCGGTGTAGATGCCCACCAGGCGCAGATCGCCCACCGAGAGGCCGGTTTCCTCGAACAGCTCGCGCCGGGCGCAGTCGGTCAGGCTTTCGCCCGGCTCGAAGACGCCGCCGGGCAGGCCCCAGGCATGGGTATCGGCCCGGCGCTGGAGCAGCACCCGCCCGTGGGCGTCGAAGGGGACCACGGATGCGTAGGCGAGGATAATCTTTTGATGGCCGACCCGCTGGCGCAGCCAGTGGATGTAGGACGGGATGGCTGCGTTCATGCTTTGCGATCCTTTTTGCGGCCCGGTTTGCGCAGCGGCGGCAGTTTTGGCTCGCGCAGCAGGCGCGAAGGGCGGGGCAGGCGGGCAGGCAGCTTGAGTTGGATTGGTTTGCGCGGGGCGCGGGGCGGTTTGGGCGGCCGGGGCGGTCGTTTGCGCAGGGTGGAGGCCAGGCTGAGGGTCAGATAGCCCCCCACCAGGGCCAGGTTGGCTGCCGTCAGCCAGATCGGGATGCGCGGATAGAAAATCAGCATGAACATACCGGTCAGCGCCCACAACAGGGCAATGCTCATATTCAAGCGGCGGTAGAATTTGGTGCGGCTGGGATAGATATATTTGATCGGGACGAAAATCAATACCACGCACGCCAACAGAATTACCAGATTCGCCCACGGATCAAAGTTTAGCAGCAGCAGATAAAGCGCCAGAATGTTCCAATAGGAAGGGAAACCCTTGAAGAAATAATCGTGGGTTTCGTCGGTCTTGGCCTCTACCTGCGAGAACTGGAAGGCTGATGAGAGCGCCATCAGCGCGGCCACCGGCACACCGAACCCCGGCGGAACGAGCGGCGCCTGGATGACCAGCAGCGCGCCGATGATGACGTAGTTCAGATAATCGAGGATGTTGTCCAGCAGGCCGCCATCCAGTTCGGCGGCATAGACTTTGGTATGCGCCCGGCGGGCCAGCATGCCATCGAAGCCGTCGGCAAACATCGCCAGGGCCACCCACACGAACAGCAGGCGATATTGGTGATGCTGCACCGCCAGGATCGACAGGACGCCCCACACCGCCCCGCTGGCGGTGAACAGGTGCACGCCCCAGGCCGCCGCCCGGCGGGCCAGGGTGGCGGGGGGGAAGATGGGTTCAGTTTCGATAGACACATGATTCTCCGCAAAGCATGATTAATGGCAGGAATAGTATACCAATAAAAATATCGGGAAGCGGACGGCGCAGCCGTCCGCTTCCCGATATTATCCTGTGGCTGTGAACACGGTTTCCGTGTTCACAGCCACAGGATGAACTTAATTCCGCTGCACCCCTAATGTCAGCTTCTCGCCTTCTACGGTCTGGGTTTCGGCGTAAGCGCCGGCGGGGGGAGCGCCGGCCACCAGTTGGGTCGTAAGCGTCTCGGCCTGGATGTATTCGGCCCAGGTCTGGAAGACCTGGGTAAACTCGCCCTCGGCTACATAGTAGGTGGTGATGCGGTCGGAGATGTCGAAGCCGGCGTCTTTGCGCATGGCCTGGATGCGGCGCACGGCCTCACGGGCCAGCCCTTCGGCCCGCAGTTCGGGGGTCACGGTCGAGTCGACCGCCACCGTCGCCAGCTTATCGGCGGCCACAGCCAGGCCGGCCGCCGGGTGGGTCTGTACCAGGATCTCACTGGGTTGAAGCTCGACGGTTTCCCCGTCCAACGTCAGGGCAAAGAGCTGTCCGGCAGCTACCGCCGCGGCCACGGCTGCTGGGTCGGCGGCAGCCAGGGCGGCGCGCAGGCGGGGGAAAGCCGCCCCAAAGCGCGGCCCCAGCAGCTTGTTATCGGGCATAATCTGGTAACGCACCAACTGCCCGGCCTGCTCGACGAACTCGAAGCGTTTGACATTCAGTTCGTCGGTGATGATGTCTACAAACTCGTGATCCAGGCTGTGGCGGCTGGAGGCGTAAGCCAGCGCCCGCGCCAGCGGCTGGCGCACCTTCAGCCCGGCGGCGTTGCGGGCCGCCAGCCCCAGCGAAGCCACCTGGCGGGCCAGCGCCATCTGCTCCAGCAGCGAGCGGTCAACCGTCGCCTCGTCGTAGCGCGGCCAGGCGGTGTGATGTACGCTCTCGTATGCCTGCGGGTATGCCTGGCGCACCAGGTTCTGGTAGATCGCCTCGCTCACAAAGGGGGTGAAGGGCGCCAGCAGGCGGGCGAACTTGACCAGCACGTGATACAGGGTGGCGTAGGCGCTGTTTTTATCGGCGTCGGCTTCGCTCTTCCAGAAGCGGCGGCGGCTGCGACGCACGTACCAGTTGCTCAGGTCGTCCAGCAAGGTTCCCAATGGCTCGGCTGCGCCCTGTGGGTCCGAGTTTTCCAGCCCGCTCATCACCTGGGGGATGACCTCGTTCAGGCGGGCCAGAATCCAGCGATCCAGCAGGTTTTCGCTGGCCGGGGTGGGGCCTTCGGGGTAGGCCGGGTCGAAGGCCGCGTCGGTGGGCATCCAGCCGTCCAGGTTGGCGTAGGTGACGAAGAAGCTGTAGACGTTCCACAATGGGATCAGGAACGCCCGGCGGGTTTCGTCGGCCCGGTGATAACCGAACAGCAGGTCGGTTTCGGCCTTGTGGTTGACATACAGCCAGCGGGCCACGTCCACGCCCATTGTATCGGCGGCCTCGTTGAACTCGATGGAGTTGCCGGCGCTTTTGTGCATTGGGCGACCCAGTTCGTCCAGCAGCGTGCCGTAGCCGAAGATGTGCAAGAAGGGCGGCCGCCCGGCCACTACGGTAGACATCGCCAGCAGGCTGTAGAACCAGTTGCGGAACTGGCCGGGGAACGATTCGCTGATCCAATCGGCCGGGAACCACTTCTCCCAATAGGCCGGGTCGCTGCGGTAGCGCAGGGTACTGAAGGGGACGATCCCGGCGTCCAGCCAGGGGTTGCCCACATCCGCCACCCGGCGCATGCTCCCGCCACAGTCGGGGCAGGCCAGCGTGACCGCATCGACAAACGGGCGGTGCGGGGTGTGGCCCTGGAAGGTTTCCCAGCCGGATACGGCCCGCTGCTGCAATTCTTCCTGGCTGCCCATTACTTCGAAATGCTTGCACTGCTCGCACACCCAGATCGGCAGGGCCAGGCCCCAGTAGCGTTTCTTCGAGATCATCCAGTCGTGCATGTTGCGCAGCCAATCCATCTCGCGGCTGTAGCCGAACTCTGGCACCCAGCGGATCTGATCGACTACATCCATGATCTGGTAGCGCAGGCTGCGAGCCTTTTCCTCGGCGGTCAGGGCCTCGCGCGGCCTGGCATAGGTTTCGCCCATGCTGACGAACCACTCGTCCACCAGGCGGAAGACCAGTTCGGTCTTGCAGCGCCAGCAGGTGGGGTAGCGGTGGGTGTAGGGTTCGACCCGGTAGAGCAGGCCCTTCTGCTTCAGGGCTTCGAAGATCGGATCGACCACCTCGGTGACGTGCATACCGCTCAACCAGCCGAAGCCGTCTACGAAGTGGCCCTCGTCTTCCAGCGGGGCCAACAGCGGCAGGTGAAACTGCTTGCCCAGTTGATAGTCTTCCGCACCGCAGCCGGGGGCAATGTGGACGATGCCCGTGCCTTCAGCCTCGCCCACTTCTTCCCAGGGGATAACCTGGTGGATGTCTTTGGCGGTTGCGGTCACATTCTTGACCAGGTCGCGCAGTTCGGTATGTCCGCCTGGCTCGCTGGCGGCGGGCAGGTCGTCGAACGGGCCGTCGTAGGTCCAGCCTACCATCTGGCTGCCCTGCAGCTCGTCCAGGACCTGGTATTCGCCCTTGAGCATCTTGAGCGTGCCTTTGGAGACGTAGAAGGTCTCGTCGCCCTGGCGCACTTTGGCATAGGTCAGTTCCGGGCCGACGGCGGCGGCTACGTTGCTGGAGAGCGTCCAGGGGGTGGTGGTCCATACCAGGAGCGATTCTTTGTCGCGGCCGCGCAGCGGGAAGCGCACGATCACCGAGCGATGGGTCAATTCGGCGTAGCCATCGGTGACGATCTCGTGCTGGCTGATGCCGGTGGCGCAGCGCGGGCACCAGGGCATCACATCCGCGCCGCGATACAGCCAGCCCTGCTCCCAGCACTTCTTGAGCATGGCCCAGATCATATAGTTGTTCTCATTCGAGAAGGTAAAGTACGAGCCTTCCAGGTCTTCCAGGCCCAGCCGCCCGACGATCATCTCCACCGTGTCGGTCACCGGGCCGTGCGGCCCCTGGACGGTGATGACCTCGAACGGGTCTTTTTCGATCTTATCGGCCAACATGCGCAGCATGTCAGTGTCGTTCCAATCCATCCAGTAGCCCAGGCGGACGGATTGCTCGGTTTGTACGGCGGCGTAGCGCAGGACACGCGCTTTGCACAGGCGCACGAAGTTATCCAGGCCGTAATTTTCGATGTCTTTCTTCGATTTAAAGCCCATCTGCTTCTCGACTTCCACCTCCACCCACAGGCCCTGGCAGTCGAAGCCGTTCTGGTAGCGGGTGCTGTGGCCGCGCATGGTCCAGAAGCGGTGCATCAGGTCTTTGTAGGTGCGGCCCCAGCCGTGATGCACGCCCATTGGGTTGTTGGCTGTGATGGGACCATCGATGAACGACCATTTGGGATCATTCTTATGCAGATCGACCATCTTCTTGAAAGCGTCGGTCTCCTTCCAGAAGCGCAGCAGATCACGCTCCTGGGCGGGAAAATCGACTTTGGTTGGGACATCGTTGAATGGCATACTTTACTCTCCTTAAAATGCAACGGCTTTCATCCCACGCAGGGACGAAAGCCGGGAAGACTCTCGCGGTACCACCCTGTTTCCCACCGTGCGGCGGGCAACTTGGTCAGGAGCAGCGGTCGAACAAGCAGCGCCCATCGACGGCGATTCCTGAGGCGGGGTAACGG
>CAYQDU010000031.1:0-30065 GCA_964416275.1 uncultured Anaerolinea sp.
TCGGCGATAATGTTAACGTTTCGCAGGGCTGCCAGTTGATGCTTTCGGTGGTGGGCGACGGCACATTCATGCCCTTCCGCGCGTCGCTGTTCATGACTTCCATCATGGACAACAGCATGGTGGCGCAGAACACCTGCCTGCAAATGTGCGTGGTGGGGCGCAACACCTTCATTGGCGCCGGCTCCACCTTCACCGACTTCAACCTGCTGCCCGCCCCCCTGCGGGCTATGGACGGCAGCGGCAAGCTGAGCCTGGCAAACCGGCCCGTCTTAGGCGGCTGCGTGGGTCACAACTGCCGCCTGGGGTCGGGCCTGATCGTCTTCCCGGCCCGTACGATTGAATCGGATGTGATCCTGTTTGCTTCTCGTGAGCGGCGGGTGATCGAGCGCGATGTGCGCTATGAAGAAAGCGATCACCACAAGCTGGCGTTTGCCAACCTGCACCCGCGCCTGTACCCGCGCAAGGGCGAAGAAGCTGAAGAGTCCTGGTAGCGCGTGGATACGTTTGCCTTCATCATCCACCCCATCGACGTAAAGCGCGACGCCAGCCGGAAATTCCCCATCGCCCGGTTTTTCAGCGAGCGCCAGATCAGCTTTCTTTCCACCTTTTTCCCGCCGTTATACATCTCGGAAATCGAAGGGGTCACTTCGGCCGCCACGGGCAAGACCATCCAGGGCTGGTTTGTGGCCTGCCCCTACACCCCTCAACGCATGTTAGAACTGCCCGAAAAGCTGGTCTATCGCAAGATCATCCAGACCGGGCGGATGGCTGAGAATCTGGGCGCGCAGATCCTGGGGCTGGGCGCCTATACCTCAGTGGTAGGCGACGCCGGGCTGACGGTGGCCAAAGCGCTGGAGGTGCCTGTGACCACCGGCGACGCCTATACCATTGCCATCGCGGTTGAATCGGCGCGCCAGGCCGCCCGGCTGATGGACATCGACCTGCCCAACGCCTCGGCGGCGGTGGTGGGGGCCACCGGCGCCATCGGGCGGGTATGCGCCCAACTGCTGTCGCAAGACGTGGCCGAGCTGTACCTGATTGGCCGGCGGCTGGATGTGCTGGAAGACCTGCGCCAATCGCTGCAAGGCAGCCGGGCGCAACTACACACCAGCGCTGGGCTGGAAGGATTGAAACAGGCCCAGGTCATCATCACCGTCACCAGCGCCCTGCATACTGTGATCGAACCGGAGCATCTGCGCCCCGGCAGCGTGATATGCGACGTAGCCCGCCCGCGCGATGTGGCCGCACGGGTGGCCGCCGCCCGCCAGGATGTGCTGGTCATCGACGGCGGCATGGTGGATGTGCCTGGCCCGGTGAACTTCCACTTCGATTTCGGTTTTCCGCCCGGCAAAGCCTATGCCTGCATGGCCGAGACAATGGCCCTGGCCCTGGAAGGCCGCTTCGAAGACTATACCCTGGGACGAGACATCTCACTCCAGCGCGTCCAAGAAATCTCGGCCCTGGCGAGCAAACATGGCTTTCACCTGGGCGGCTTCCGCTCCTTCGAGCGAGCCGTCACCGAAGAACACCTCGCCCAGGTGCGCCGCCTGGCGCGCCTGGCCCGCTGACCCTGGTCGGAAAGCTTCCAGTCTACGGAATCGTAAGGTGAGCCTGATTTGATTTTAGGCCCCTTTTATTGCAGGTTTCCCCTTGATACAATAAACTATGCCATGCGAAGTATGGGATGTGGTATCATGTGGATGTGTCCTATTCGTTGCCAGGGATCCATACGGGAAGCGTGTGCGATCCTCTTGGCGCGTCTGTATCATCCATACTATGCGAGTTGTGGGAGACTCGCCAAAGTGAGCTGCTACTCCTGGGGAGGCAGAAATGGGTAAAGCCCGACTATTGATCGTAGAAGATGACACCGATATTTCCAACATGCTGCGCATCTATTTCACCGGCCAGAGCTACGAGGTGGATACAGCCTTGCGCGGCGGCGATGCGCTGGAAAAAACGCGCCAAAATCTTCCCCATCTGATCGTGCTGGACATTATGCTGCCAGACATCGATGGCTTCGAGGTCTGCCGCATCCTGCGCACCAACACCCGCACCAGCCACGTACCGATCATCTTCCTGACCCAGAAAGATGAACGCAGCGATAAGCTGCAAGGGCTGGAGTTGGGCGCGGACGATTACATCACCAAGCCTTTCGACATCGAAGAACTGAAGCTGCGCGTCCAGCGGGCCATCCAGCGGGCCGAGATTCAAAACCTCACCGACCCGCGCTCTGGCCTGCCCTCCGGCCGGCTGATCGAGGAGCAACTGCGCAAGATCATCCGCATGGACAACTGGGCCTTCCTCGACATCCGCATCCGGCACTACGAGCCGTTCAAAGACGTATACGGCTTTGTGGCTGGCGACGATGTGCTGCGCTTTGCGGCCATGCTGTTGGGCGAAGTGGTGGACCAGATGGGCACCGCCAACGACTTCATCGGGCATGCCGGCGGAGATAACTTCATTATCATCACCAACGAGCAAAACTCCCCGGCAATCATCAAACGCCTGCGCGAGCGCTTCGATCAGGAAGTGCTTTCGCATTATGGTTTTATGGACCGCGAGCAAGGCTATATCGTGGCGCGCGGCGCCGATGGGCAAGATCAGCGCGTGCCGCTGATGAGCCTGTCGATTGGCGATGTCAGCCCCTCTCGCTATGACTTCGCAGACATCCGTGAGATCACCGAGATGGCAGCCGAGGCGCGCCGCAAAAACGGTTAACTTTGCCGCCTCTGACCAGGGATTATGGGCCTGAGTCCGTCGCTTCTCCTGGGTTTGATTCTGGTAGTACTGGCGCTCGGCTTACTGCTGCTGCCGCTGGTATTATTGCGCGTCTTGCCCCGGCTGCGCGTCGGCAGCGTACCGCCTCCCCCCCCTCCCACATCTCAACATATCACGCCCCATAGTGAAGCGGTATTGCTCATCCAGAGCGGCGGCCGGGTTGCCTATATGAACGCCGCGGCCCGCGAACTGTTCAACGTCTGGGAAGATGAGCCGAACCTGGAAAGCCTGGCCCGCCGCACCCGCCCCAGCGATGCCTTCTTACTCTTGTGCGCCGGGGAAGGCCAGGCGCATTTCAGCCTGAACGGGCGCTTTGTCGAGGGCAAATCCTATTACACCCCCGGCAGCATTGGCAGCGGCCCGGAATATTCCAGCGCCGTGCTGGTCTCGCTGCACCGCCCGCAAATTGTACTGGATAGCGACTCGGTCCTGGCGGGCGCAATCGGGCGGGTCCAGGCGCGCCCGGAAAACGAGCCGGCGGACATGTACCCGGCCCCCGATACCAGCACCCAGGCATTCGGCATCTTTACCGAGCTTTCCCAGGCTATGATCGCCAACCTGGACCTGGAAGACACCATCTCGGCCATTCTGGAAAGCTGCGAGCGCCTGCTGCCATCCGACTACCTTGAGATTACCCTGTGGACCGAGGATCGCCAGTATCTGGCGCCCTACCGGCTGGTGGGCCTGAGCGGGGTCGACCGCAAGCTGGAAAAGGCCGCCGAACGCTATCAACCCAACGAAGGCTATACCGGCTACCTGGTGAACCAGCGCAAGCCGCTGCTGGTGCCGGATGTCAACACCTTCCGCCAGGTGCGCCCCAGCCTCGACCGCCAACATTACCCCTTCCGCTCCTACCTGGGCGTGCCGCTGCTGCTGGCCGGCGACCTGATCGGCACCCTGGAACTGGCTTCGTTATCCAAAGAAAACTATAACGAGAGCGACCAACAGGTAATGCAACTCATCGCCGGGCAGGCGGCCGTTGCTCTGAAAAACGCCCTGCTCTACGAGCAAGAGCTGGCCCGCTCTACCGAGCTGGCCGGGCTGGCAAACCTGGCCCAAACCGTCAGCTCCATTCGCGACCCGCAAGACCTGTACAACCGCCTGATCGAAAGCCTGGGATCGCTGCTTAACGTTGAGATTTTGGGCTTTATGATCTATAACGAAAACCGGCATATCCTGGAAGGCCAGGCGCCCTTCAAAGGCATCCATCCAGACATCCTCCAATACTGCCAGACCATCATTCAGCCCGAAAGCCTGGGGGCGGCCATCTGGCAAAGCGGCGAGGCGGTGATCACAGAAAACGCTCCCGACGACCCGCGCATCCAGGCGCTTGACCTGCAGGGCATTGCCATCGCCGCCGGTATGCGCAACACGGCGCTGGTTCCGCTGGCCTCTGGCGGACATATTCTGGGCTATCTGCTGGCCGCCAACAAGCAAGACGCCAGCCCGTTCGACGCGAACGATATGCGCTTCCTGTCGATTGTATCCGGCCAGGCCGCTCCAATCCTCGAAAACGCCGAATTGGTGCAGCAATCGCGCCGCCGGGCGCAGCGGGCTGAAACCCTGCGGCGCATCGCCAGCCTGACCAGCTCGGCCGCTACCCTGGACGAAATCCTGAAATTCTCGGTTTTGGACCTGGCCCGCCTGCTGCAGGCCGACGTAGCGGCCATCTTCCTGCTGGATGAAGCCCGCGGCGAGCTGCGCGCCAACCGCGCTTCAGCCTTTGGCGTCTCACCCGAACTGATTATCCGCCTGGGGCGGCTGCCCATCGACGACCCACAGTTCCCCCGCACCGTCACGGGCAGCAAGAAACAATACAACATCGACGATCTCGAAACCTACGAGAAACTGCCGGTTCTCTACCAACCCCTGGTGGACGAAGCCAAAGTGCGCTCGGTGATCGACGTACCGCTGATCGTCAGCGAGCGTGGAATCGGAGAACTGATCGTAGGCAGCTTCCGGCCTCATTTCTTCACCCACGGCGATCTCCAGACCGTCGCCACGGCCTCCGGGCAGCTGGCCGCAGCCATCGAGCGCGCCAACCTGTATACCCAGACCGACCAGGGCCTGCGCCAGCGGGTCGATCAACTGACCGCCCTGACCCGCGTCAGCCGCGAGTTGAACACGACCCTCAAACTGGACGATCTGCTCCAGCGGGTGTACGACGAAGCCCTGCGGGCCACCCACGCCAACTGCGGCACCATCCTGCTGTTCGACATGGAAAAGGCCTACGCCATCCGGGCCGGCTGGCTGGAGAGCAGCACCCCGGCGCCCATCCTGTTCCACTTTGGCGACCCGCCCGAAGAAAACCTCCACCCGATGGAACGTCAGGTGCTGGAAGACGGCGAGCCGATCATCGTGCAGGATTTCGAGCCGGTCGCCGAACCGGCCATCGTGGGCGGCGAGAATGGCGGAGCCAACGATGGGGCCAATGGCAGCCAACCCAGCGCCCCGATCTGGCAGCCGGCCCATCCGGGCATCCGCTCGGCCCTGGTGATTCCAATTGCCTACCAGGGGCAGGTAGCCGGGCTGATCCATCTGCATTCGCGTGCGCCGCATCACTTTAACGAGGCCGAGCGCGAGATCACCGAGGCCCTGGCCGTGCAGGCGGCCATTGCCCTGGGGAACGCCCATCGCTTCACCGAGCAGAAGCGCCGCACCGAAGAGCTGAACCGGCGGGTCGAATCGCTGGCGAAGATCTTTGAAGTCTCGCAGGTGCTGCAAACCGAACAGCCGCTCGAATCGGCCCTGGAAGCCATCGCCTACGCCATCCAGGGAGCCACCCCCTTCGACGTGGCCCTGATTAGCATCTACAACCCCCGCCGCAACCACCTGGAACGGGTAGCGGCGGCCGGCATTCCCCTGTCGGTGCTGGCCGAGCTGCGGGCCCACCCCGCCCCCTGGCCCAGCATGCAGACCCTGCTCGACCCCAAGTTCCGCCTGGGGCATACGTACTTCATCCCGGCCGAACAGGGCCAGGTCATTCCGCAAGACATTCAATCCTACCGGCCGCCCGGCCAGAATTCGCCAGAGGTGGGGCCAGACAACGCCTGGCAGCCGGAAGACATCTTGATTGCGCCCCTGTTCAATACCGCCGGTGAGCCGCTGGGCCTGGTGAGCCTGGATTCGCCCCGCGACGGCCTGCGCCCCGACCAGCCCAGCATCGAAACCATCGAGATCTTTTGCAGCCAGGCCTCGCTGGTGATCGAAAGCCAGATCAAGGTGCGCGAGCTGAAGAACGGATTGGCCCAGGCCCAAAGCGAGATGGAAATGGCCCGCCAGATGGCCGAGCAGGCCCAGCGCCACCTGCCCGTGCTGCTGCACAAAGACCTGGAGCGCACCCTGGCCGTCCAGCAGATCAGCCAGCGGGCCCGGCGCATCCAGGCCGGGCTGCGGATCAGCGAGACCATCAGCAAGCAAACCGGGCGCAGCGAAGTGCTGCAAACCCTGGGCCAGGAAATTCTAACCCAGATGGATGTCGACGTCGTGCTGATCGCCGAATCGACCGCCGGCGGCCTGAGCCTGACGGCCAGCCTGGGGAATCTGCCGCCCGAAGTAAACCCCAAAGCCCTGCTGGGCCAGCGCAACCCGCTGCGCCAGTCGATCCAGTCGGGCGCGATCCAATTGGTTTCCGACCTGAGCGAAGACAGCGACTGGCAGAACACCCCCCTGCTGCGGGCTTTGGACGCGCGCAGCTTCTTCTGCTTCCCGATTATCGACGCGGTTTACGGAACCGGGCGCAGCGCTTCCAAGCCCAATGCGGCCCTGCTGGGCGTCCACCAGACCTACACCGCCCCTTACACCCAGGAAGACCGCCAGCTATTCGACCTGATGATGCGCCAGACGGCCATCGCCTTGCAGAACCTGCGTCTGCAAGAAGACACCTCGCGCCGCCTGAACGAAGTGACCCTGCTGCTCGATTTCAGCCGCCAACTGGGCAGCCTCGACCCGGCCTCGATCTTAAACACCCTGATCGAGAGCGCCATGCACGCCGTTCCGGCCGCCCAGATGGCAATGGTGGCCCTGTGGGACGCCCGCCAGAACCAGCTTACCCCTCAGGCAGCCGAGGGCTATCCGCATTACGATGAGTTGATGGCGGTGACTTACCGGCCCGGCGAAGGACTGCCGGGGCAGGTCTTCGAGACCAAGCAGCCGGCCAACATCGAAGAAGTCGATTTTACTCGTCACTACAACCTGACGCCGCAAAACCTGCTGCACTACCGCAACGCCACCAGCGGGCGACTGCCCGTTTCCAGCCTGGCAGTGCCGATCATGGCTGGCGGTTCGGGGCGCGGCTCGGTTCACGACTCGCAGATCACCCAGGCCCGCACCAACCCGCTGGGCGTGCTGGTGATGGATAACGCCGCTCAGACCGGGGCCTTCCAGGCCAACGACCTGGCTGTCATCACCTCCCTGGCCCAGCAAACGGCTCTGACCCTGGAAAACGCCCGCCTGTATCAGGCTGCCCGCCAGCGCTCTGGGCAGCTTCAGGCCCTCACCGCCGTCGCCACCACCATCACCTCCAGCCTGCGCACCGAGCAGCTTACCGCGACCCTGCTGGATCAATTCCAGACCATCCTGCCCTTCGATACCGGCACGCTGTGGCTGCGCCAGAAAAGCGCCGACCTGCTGACCAGCAGCGGCCAGACCGAACGCATGATCATCCGGGCGGCGCGCGGTTTTGCCGATAGCGAACAGCGCATCGGCCTGGTGGTAGATGTGCAAGACAGCCAGCTTTTGAACGAAATGATCCAGACCGGCCGCCCGATCTGGGTGAGCGACGTGCGCAAAGATGTACGTTTCCAGGCCCTCAGCCTGGTCGAATTCGGGCTGGAGGCGGGTTCCAACGCCCCGGCCGAAACCCAGGCCCCGGTATACGAACATCTCTCCTGGCTGGGTCTGCCGCTGATTGCCTCCGGCCGGGTGATCGGAGTCATCGCCCTGGAAAAGGCCGAACCCGGCTTCTACTCGGCCGACGATATTCAAGTAGCGGCCAACTTTGCCGGGCAGGCCGCGGCCGGGCTGGTCAATGCTGAGCTGTACGAAGATAGCGTCCAGCGGGCTATGGAACTGGATCAGCGCTCGCAGACTCTGACGATCCTCAACCGCCTGTCGGCCGAACTGAGCGGCTCGCTCGACGTTTCCCGCATCCTGGATGTGGGTGTGCAGGAATTTATGCTGCTGATGGACTGCAATTCGGCCTCGGCCATCTTGCTGGAACGCGGCGAAAGCCCGCTCGACCGGAGCAGCCAGCGCTTTATTTTGCAAGCCGAATATCCCTACGCCGATAACGCCTCACCCTACCTGCCGGGCAGCCAGCTTCCCAATGCGCCCATTTTCGACCGGCTGCGCATCACCCAGGGCATTTTCAACTTCGAAACCGTGCAAAATGAACCCGAGCTGGCCCCCCTGATCCCCTTCTTCCAGGCTCACGATACCAGCACCCTGCTGATCGTCCCCCTGGTTACAGCCGGGACGCCGGGCAGCGAGGTGAACGACTTGCAGTTCCTGGGCCTGCTGATGGCCCATGGCTCGCCCGAACAGCGCTTTGGCGCCGATAAGGTGGCCCTGGCCCGCACCATCAGCAGCCAGGTGGGCATCGCCCTGCAAAACGCCCACCTGCTGGCTGAGACCCTCAGCCTGACCGAAGACCTGGAACAGCGCGTGCAAGAGCGCACCGCCGAGCTGGGCCGCGAGCGCCAGCGGGCCGAAACTCTGCTGCGCATCATCAGCGAGCTTTCCGCCAGCCTGGACCTAGATCAGGTGCTGAACCGCACCCTGCACGTCTTGAGCGAATATGTCGATGCCGCCCAGATCACCATCCTGATCGCCCGCCCGGGCGAAAAACGCCTCAACCGCCTGGCCTCCATCGGCTACGCCGTGAACCCCAGCGCCGACGGCAACCAGACCCAGCTCAGCATCGACGAGGGCCTGGCGGGTTGGATCATCTCACAGCGCCAGACGGTGATGATCGAAGATGTGCTGCAGGATGAGCGCTGGATTCAGATGACCTACGCCGAGGACAAGTGGAAGCCCGACTTCCAACACCGCAGCGCCCTGGGCGTGCCGCTGATGAGCGGGGCCGAGGCCCTGGGCTGCCTGCTGCTGTTCCACCCCGAAGTGGGTCATTTCTCGATGGATCAGATGGACCTGGTGCAGGCCGCCGCCAACCAGGTGGCCGTGGCGGTTAACAACGCCGAGCTATACCGCCTGATCCGCGATCAGGCTGAAGACTTAGGCACCATGCTGCGCAGCCAGCAGGTCGAAACCAGCCGCTCGAAGGCCATTTTGGAGGCCGTGGCCGACGGCGTTTTGGTCACCGACGCCCGCCGCTTCATCACCCTGTTCAACGAGTCGTCCGAGAAAATCCTGGGGCTGGAGCGCAGCCAGGTGCTGGGCAAGTCGATGGAGCATTTCTCTGGCCTGTTTGGACGCGCCACCCGCCGCTGGATGGAGACGATCAGCACCTGGTCCCAAGACCCCAGCGCCTACCATCCCGGCGACACTTACGCAGAACAGATCACCCTGGAAGACGGGCGGGTGATCGCCGTGCGCCTGGCCCCGGTGAGCCTGCGCAACGACTTCCTGGGAACGGTCTCGATCTTCCAGGATGTGACCCACCAGGTAGAGGTCGACCGGCTCAAGTCGGAATTCGTCGCTACCGTGAGCCACGAGCTGCGCACCCCCATGACCTCCATCAAGGGCTACGTTGAAATTTTGCTGATGGGCGCGGCCGGACAACTGACCGAGCAGCAAGCCCACTTCTTGCAAGTGGTCAAAACCAATACCGAGCGCCTGTCGGTGCTGGTCAACGATCTGCTCGACATCAGCCAGATTGAGTCGGGCCGGGTTACCCTATCGCGCCAGCCCTTCAACCTGGAGGAGCTGATCGACCAGGCGATTGCCGAGCTGCTGCGCCGCTACCAGGGCGATGATAAGCACATTCGAATCTCAAAAGTCTGCCCGCCGAACCTGCCGCGGGCGTATGGCGACCCTGATCGCATCCGCCGGGTGGTGGACAACTTGCTGGATAACGCCTACCAGTACAACCTGCCGGAAGGGCAGATCGAAGTGACCCTCTCGGCGCACGATGAAACCGCCCAGGTTGATATCCACGACACGGGCGTAGGCGTTCCGCCCGAAGACCAGGAGCGGGTCTTTGAACGCTTCTTCCGGGGCGAAAGCACCCTCACCCTGGGCGTGGCCGGCACGGGCCTGGGGCTGTCGATCGTCAGCAACCTGATCGAGATGCACGGCGGGCGCATCTGGCTTACCAGTAATGGCATCCCCGGCGAGGGCAGTACATTCTCATTCACCTTGCCGCTCTACAGCGCCGAGCAAGGTCAATAAGGCAGAACTTATGGCAAAAATATTGATTGCAGAAGACGAACGGGATATTCGCGACCTGATTACCTTCACCCTGCGCTTTGCAGGGCATGAGGTGATCCCCACCGCCAACGGTGAAGAGGCCTATCAGACTGCCCAAAAGGTCCTGCCCGACCTGATCTTGATGGATGTGCGGATGCCGCGCATGACCGGGTACGAGGCCTGCCAACACCTCAAAGCCGACCCGACCACCCAGGATATTCCGGTAGTGTTCCTCTCGGCCAAGGGCCAGGAAAGCGAAGTTCGCACCGGCCTGGAAGCCGGCGCCGAGGAATATATCTTAAAACCATTCTCCCCCGATCAACTGACCGAACGGATCAAAACCATTCTGATCAAGATCAACAAAAAGTAAGCGATCGGCGGATCAAGCGGATTGTGAGAGCAGGCTTATGAGCGTTGTCATCCTGCAAGATGAAATTGTCCATTACGAAGTACTGGGGCGGGGTAAGCCGTTGATCTTCCTGCACGGCTGGGTGGGCTCCTGGCGGTATTGGATTCCCAGCATGCAGGCCGCCTCGATCTCGTTTCGCACGTATGCCCTGGACCTGTGGGGCTTTGGCGATTCGGCCAAGGTGCCGAATTACTACACCCTGGAACAGCAGATGAACTTGCTGGACAAATTCCTGCAGGAGATGGGGATTGGTAAGATCGCCATCATTGGGCATGGATTAGGAGCCATTGTGGGCATGCTGTACGCCGCCAATAACCGCAAGTGGGTCGACCGGGTCATGGCGGTCAGCGTACCCAATGGACAGCATACCATCAATCAGCGCCTGTACAACGCACCGCCCTCTGAGCTGGCCGATTGGCTGTTGAGCCGCACCAGCGATGGCGAAGCCGCCCGCGCCGAAGCGCCCAAGGCCGACCAGCGCGCCATTCAATTTTCGCTCAACTATCTCCAGCGGGTGGATATGGCGGCTATCTCTCAGACAATGGAAACGCCCTGCCTGCTGGTTTACGGGCAGAACGACCAGGCCGTAGAAGGCTCGCCCACGGCCGACCAGGTGGGTTCCCTGCCAGAGAACGTGCATCAGGTGGTGTTCGAACAGTCGGGTCATTTCCCCATGCTTGACGAGCAGAGCAAGTTCAATCGCCTGGTGGCCGATTTCCTGTCCCTCAGTTCCGGCACCAGCCCGCGCCAGCTCCAGCTAAAAGAAGAATGGAAACGCCGGGTGCGCTAGAAAATTTGTGATATACTGACAGAGCAATGATCTGGTGGGAGCGGTTGAGGCCATCAACGCTTCCGCCCCTTTGCACGGGGAGCCTGGTAACGCCAGGCTGAGAGGAGGGCAGGCAGCCCTCGACCCGCAAACCTGATCCGGGTAATGCCGGCGGAGGAATGCAACCCAGCAGGTCGTTCAGGGTCATCAAAACGGCCCGAAACCGCACAACCAACCGGGCGCAGTTCCTCCGAAACCTGATCTTCGGAGGATTTTTTTGTCTCGCGCCATTGTCTTTGCCAATGGTTGGCTGGGCCAACCGCCGCACATCCAACCGGGCGATGTGGTCATTGCCGCCGACGGCGGATCGCGTCACTGCCTGCGCCTGGGCATCCGCCCCAATGCCGTGATCGGCGACCTGGACTCGCTCACTGCCGACCATCTGACCGCTCTACAGGCCCTGGGGGCCGAAATCGTCCAATACCCCACCCGTAAAGATTATACCGACCTGGAACTGGCCCTACACTATGCACGCGACCACGGCTACCGCCCGGTGCTGGTGGCGGCTGCCCTGGGCGAACGTTGGGATCAGACCCTGGCAAACCTGCTGCTGCCGGCCGCCCTGCCGGAGATGGATATTCGCCTGGTGGACGGCCCGCAGGAGATCTTCCTCATCCGCCCTGCCGCGCCGGGGCAGATCGGGGGGCAGGCAGGCGATACGGTCTCGCTGATCCCGCTGGCCGGCGACGCCCTGGGGGTGCGCACCCAGGGCCTGGAATATCCCCTGCACGGCGAGCGGCTGATCTTTGGCGGCACGCGCGGCGTCAGCAACGTGCTGCTGGGCAGAACCGCCCAGGTGATAGTAGAAGCCGGGTTATTAATGTGTGTGATCATCCATCAAGAATCTTTGGGCCCGGATTCTCACGGATGATCGCGGATATTTCTGATTTCAGGAGGATTCGCTTGAAAACCATTCGCTTTCTCAGTTTGCTGCTGGCCTTGAGCCTGTTTCTGAGCGCCTGCGCGGGAGCGGCGACCCCCGCCCCCGCCCCGGCGCAGACGCCCCCGCCCGCCGCGCCGGCCGCTGGCAGCCCACCGCGCACCCTGCGCGTGATGACCCATGATTCGTTCGCCATGTCGGAGGCCGTGCTGGCAAAGTTCGAGACGGCCAACAACGTCAAGGTGCAGTTCATCAAGAGCGGCGATGTCGGTTCGGCCCTCAACAAGGCCATTCTCTCCAAAGATAAGCCCCTGGCCGACGTGTTCTACGGCCTGGATAACACCTTTCTCAGCCGGGCGCTGGACGAGGGCATCTTCGAGGTTTACGAATCACCCCGCCTCAAAGACATTCCGCCTGAATTCCGCCTCGACCCCCAGAACCGGGCCTTGCCCATCGACTACGGCGACGTGTGCCTGAACTACGACAAAGCCTATTTCGCCCAGCACAACCTGCCCCCACCCCAAAGCCTGGATGACCTGCTCAAACCCGAATACAAGGGCTTGCTGGTGGTCGAAAACCCGGCCACCTCCTCGCCGGGGCTGGCCTTCCTGCTGGCGACCATCGGCGCATATGGCGAAACCGGCTACCTGGATTACTGGAAGAGCCTGAAAGCCAACGACCTGGAGGTAGTGAACGATTGGGAGACAGCCTATAACGCTCAGTTCAGCGGATCGTCGGGGCGCGGGCCGCGCCCCATTGTAGTGTCGTACAGTTCCAGCCCAGTGTTCGAGGTGATCTACGCCGAGACGTCCAAGTCCGAGCCGCCTACCGCTGCGGTGGTGAGCGACAACGCCTGCTTCCGCCAGATCGAGTTTGCCGGGCTGCTGAAAGGGGCAGCCGACCCGGAGATGGCCCATAAGTGGCTCGACTTTATGCTTTCGCCCGATTTCCAGGCCGATATGCCCATGCAGATGTACGTCTTTCCGGTCAACCCGGCCGCGACCCTCGACCCGGCCTTTGTGAAATATATGGCGAACCCGCAGAAACCGGCCTTTGTGGCCCCGGCCGATATCGCCCAAAAGCGCGAAACCTGGCTGAAAGCCTGGACCGAGGCGGTGCTGCGGTGAGCCTGCCGGGAGAGCTGCCCGCCGCGCCCCTGCTCCGGCGGCGGGCAGCGCCCCCCGCCGCCGGGCTGCTGCTTTGGCTGGCCCCGCTGGCCTTCCTGGGCCTGTTCTACTTCTTTCCCCTGGCCAGCATCCTGCAGATCAGCCTGAAGCGAGGCGCAGGAGGGCTGGCCGGGCCGCTGGCTGAGGCGCTCACCTCCCCGGCTATCTTGCGGGTGTTGGGGTTCACGGTCTGGCAGGCCGGGCTGTCTACCCTGCTGACCCTGCTGGTGGGCCTGCCGGGGGCCTATCTGCTGGCCCGCTACACCTTCCCCGGCAAAGCCTTCATCCAGGCCCTGACCGGGGTTTCGTTCGTGCTGCCTACGCTGGTGGTGGCGGCGGCCTTCAACGCCCTGCTGGGGCCGCGCGGCTGGCTCAACCTGGGGCTGATGACGGTCTTTGGCCTGGCCCAACCGCCGGTGCAGTTCACCAATACGATCTGGGCAATCCTGACCGCCCACGTCTTCTACAATACCACCATCGTTCTGCGCATCGTAGGCGATTTCTGGTCGCGCCTCGACCCGCGCCTGGAGCAGGCCGCGGCTATGCTGGGCGCCAATCGCTGGCAGCGCCTGGCCCAGGTCAGCCTGCCGCTGCTGGCCCCGGCTATCGCCGCGGCCGGGTTGCTGATTTTCATTTTTGACTTCACCTCCTTTGGGGTGGTGCTGATCCTGGGTGGGCCGCGCTTTGCCACCCTGGAGGTGGAGATTTATAACCAGACCATCAGCCTGTTCAACCTGCCCCTGGCGGCCGCCCTGTCGCTGATCCAGATCGGCTTCACCCTGGGGCTGACGGTGATCTATACGCGCCTGAACCAGGGGCTCTCGCGGCCGCTGGGCCTGCGGCCCCAAAGCTACACGCAGCGCCCCATCCGCAGCCGGCGGGCGGCCTTGCTGGCAGGGGTCTACCTGGCCGGGCTGCTAACCCTGCTGGGCCTGCCGCTGCTGGCCCTGGCCGCCCGCTCGGTGACGCTGATCGAGCCGGCCGCCTCCGGTTCGGGCCTCACCGCTCGCCTGACGCTCGACTTCTACCGCGAGCTGGCGCTCAACCGGCGCGGCTCGCTGTTCTACGTCCCGCCCATCCAGGCCATCGCCATTTCCCTGGGCTACGCGGCAACCACGGTGGGCCTGGCCCTGGCGTTGGGCCTGCCGGCTGCCTGGGCTTTAGCCCGCCAACCGGCCTCGCCCTGGGAGCGCAGCCTGAACCGCCTGCTCGACCCGCTGCTGATGCTGCCGCTCGGCACCTCGGCGGTCACCCTGGGCCTGGGCTTCATCGTGGCCCTGGATACGCCCCCGCTCGATCTGCGCGCCTCGCCCCTGCTGCTGCCGCTGGCGCATACCCTGGTGGCGTTTCCGTTCGTAGTGCGCAGCCTCACCCCCGCCCTGCGCAGCATCCGCCCACGCCTGCGCCAGGCGGCGGCCATGCTGGGGGCCTCTCCATTGCAGGTCTTTCGAGAGGTTGACCTGCCGATGGTGGCCCGGGCAATTGTAGTGGCGGCCACCTTTGCTTTCACCATCTCGCTGGGCGAATTTGGGGCCACCGCTCTGATCGCCCGCCCGGAATATCCCACCATCCCGGTGATGATCTACCGCTTCATTTCGCGGCCGGGGGCGCTCAACTACGGCCAGGCCATCGCCCTCAGCACCCTGCTGGCGCTCATCACCAGCCTGGCAATTCTGGCAATCGAACGTTTCCGGGCCGGCGGAGAAGAATTCTAGGATTTCAGGATTAAGGCGTGATGATTGGACTGAGTATCGACGATCTTCATAAATCTTTTGGACCAAAGCAAGCCTTGCGGGGAGTTTCGTTCGTGGTGCAGAGCGGGCAGATTGTGGCCGTCTTAGGCCCAAGCGGGTGCGGTAAATCGACCCTGCTCTACATCGTCGCCGGGCTGGAGCTGCCCGACCAGGGTTCCATCGCCTGGGACGGCCAGCCGCTGGCGGGCGTTCCGCCCCACCGGCGCGGTTTCGGCCTGATGTTTCAAGACTTTGCCCTGTTCCCGCACCGCAATGTGTTCGATAATGTGGCCTTTGGGCTGCGCATGGGGCATTGGCCGGCGGCCGAAATTCCCCCCCGGGTGGAGGCGACGCTGGAATTGGTGGGCCTGCCCGGCTTTGCCCGCCGCGACGTGAATACGCTTTCCGGCGGCGAGGCCCAGCGGGTGGCCCTGGCCCGCTCGCTGGCCCCCCGTCCACGCCTGCTGATGCTCGACGAGCCGCTTGGCTCGCTCGACCGCAATTTGCGCGAGCGCCTATCGGCCGACCTGGGCCAGATCTTGCGCGCCAGCCAGCAGACGGCTATCTACGTGACCCACGACCTGCAAGAAGCCTTCACCCTGGCCGACCAGGTGGTGGTGATGAACGCCGGGCAGGTAGAGCAGATCGACCCGCCGGCGGTCATCTACCGCTGGCCGCGCAGCGCCTTCGTAGCCCGTTTCGTCGGGCTGGATAATCTGCTCCCGGCGCAAATCGAGGCCGGGCGAGGGCTGGCCCACACTGCAATTGGCGATCTCCCCCTGCCAGATAAGACCCCGGCAGCCGGCGGCCCGGCCATTGTGCTGCTGCGCCCCGACGCCGCCCGCCTGCCGCGCCCCGGCGAGCCGCCGCCAGCCTTTACCCTGGAGGGACAGGTGGTCGGCGTAGCTTTTCAAGGCAGCCTGTGCCAGCTCAGCTTGCAGATCGGCCCAACCCGCCTGGCGTTCGATTTCCCCTCTACCTTCGACCTGCCCATTCCCGGCGAGACCCTGCGCCTGGGCTTCGACCCGGCCCAGGCTATCCAGGTCTTTCCGCCCGAATGAAGCCAGAAAAAACAAAATGTCTACCTTTGGCGGCCTTCTCCCCAGGCCGCCAGCCACAGGCTCTTAATAAGAAAAGGAGAGAAGCCTCACACTTCTCTCCTTTTCGACTGATTCAACTCGTTCGGGTGCGCTGGTCTTTCCCCCTGCTCCAGCGCTCCGCTAAACTCACCACGGCAACAGTCGAAGCCTGTGCCTGGCTGCTGGATCAGTAATGTCCCAACGCTGGGACGACCATCAATGTTATTGTCTGTATCTTACCTGCGGCCCCCAGATTTGTAATTAGGAAAAGCCATCCATTCTATGTAGGTAAATTACTGACGCGCCCCTGGTCTTATGGACAGTTCTAGCCGATATAGATGATATTTCTGGCTCTCGACTTCGCCAGGGGAAATTCTATGGAGAGATTGCGGATGGCTGCTCCATCCGCAATCTCTCCATAGACCCAGCGCGGGGCTGCGACGCTTAAGTTTGGCTGTCAGTATATTCCTACAGGGTCGAACGGGCAGGGCTGATAGGGGCAGAATATCGATTATGATAAAGTACAGTAATTCAACGTGAGGTAGCTTATGGTATCCCCCAGCCAGTGGAGTACCCGAAACATCATTCTGGGAACCCTTATGATTGCCGCCAGCGCTGCTCTGCTGGTGTTTTTGATTCGTTTCGCCCAGGTTGTTTTTGTCATCTTTCTAGCCTTTACGCTCAGCACCGCGGTCGAGCCATTGATCAATTATCTGCAAGGGCGCAATATCCGCCGCCTGACCGGCGCGCTGCTGGTCTACGGAGGGCTGCTGCTATTCGTCGTCCTGTTCCTGGGGCTGATCTTCCCGCTGATCTTTAATCAGACCGCCACCATTGGAACCAAGCTGCCCGAATACTACGATGCGCTGCGCGAGATCATGCTCACTTCGCGGGTCAGCCTGGTGCGAGCTTTGGGGGCGCAGCTTCCGCTCAAGCTGCAAGACCTGCTCAACAATATGCTCATCCAGCCCGAAGGCAGCGCCTTCGAGGTCATGGGACAGGTCAGCGGTGTCTTGTTCGACCTGCTGCTGACGTTTTTGCTGTCTTTTTATTGGACGCTGGACAGCGAGCGCGCTATCCGCTCTTTCATTCTGCAACTGCCAGAAAACCGGCGCGACCCCGTGCGGGAAAGCATTGCTACCTTCAAAGACAAGTTGGGGGCCTATATCCGCGGCCAGGCGCTGCTGTGCCTGGCGGTTGGGGCCATGGCTGTAGCAGCCTACGTCGCCATTCGCCTGCCCTATGCCTTCTCGCTGGGGCTGGTGTATGGCGTATTCGAGGCGGTGCCAATGATCGGGCCGATCTTGGGATTGGTTCCAGCTCTGCTGCTGGCAATGGCGGCCGCTCCGGATAAAGTGCTGTGGGTCATCGTGGCAGGCGTGGTAATCCAGCAGCTAGAGAACAACCTGCTGGTGCCGCGCGTAATGGGCCGCACCGTGGGCGTCAACCCGATTGTCTCGATCCTGGCGATTGGCGCGTTTTCATTGCTGTTCGGGATAGGCGGGGCCATCCTGGCAGTGCCAGTGGCCGCCGTGATGCAGGTAGCTCTGGATCGTTTCATCTTCTCAAACCCCAGCCTGCTGCCCACCGCCGCTGGCACCCCCAGCGCCCAGCCATTGACCGGTCTGCCTGGGCCAGCCAATCTGCCAAATGGCTCGGCCAGCGCGCCGTGGGCGCTCGAGCTGGCGGCCGAGCCGGCTATGGGCGAACCGGCGCAGGGGATCGTTCGCGAAGCCCTGAATATGAACATCACTTCCGGGCCGGCCCCGGCCGAAATGACCCTGCCGGCCGGGCGCGGTCGCCTGAGCCTGCTGCACCTGGAGCTGCACGAACTGACTCAAGATATCCGCAGCCAACAACGCAAAAAAGATGTTTTGGCCCACCCATTGACGGATGAAATTGAAGACGAGATGGAGGTTACCGCCGAACGGCTGTACGAGCTGCTCGTCCATCACACCGCCAATCTGCAATCCGGCGATTCTACCCGCACCCTACTTCCATGAAAGCCTTATTACGCATTGCCCTGATCGTTTTGCTAACTCTCCTGGGTCTGGTGGTCATGTGGCGTTTCCGCGCCGTCATCGCCCTGTTTGTGCTGGCCCTGTTCATCACCGTTTCGCTGCAGCCGCTGGTAGACCGGCTGCGCGCCTGGCGCATCCCCTCCAGCCTGGCGATGCTGCTGATCTACCTGGCGGGCGCCGGGTTGATGGCGGGCGCAGCCATTCTGGTTTTTCCAACCTTGAGCCAGGAAGTCCAGCAGTTATTAGCCGATCTCAACGCCGGCTATCGGGCTATCTACAACCAGGTGGTAGAAAACAACATGCTGTCAGAAGCGGCCCTCAGCACGCTGCCCGCCCCGGCCTCGTTCCCCACCATCCTGCCTGGCTTACAGCGCCAGCAGATCACTCAATTCTTGATCGGCACCACCACCGGGCTGGTAGATGTATCCAGCCAGGTCGTGCTGCTGATATTCCTCAGCGTCTACCTGGTAGCCGACCAGGTGCGGTTCGAGCGGCTGTGGCTCTCGGTTGTGTCGCCCATCCAACGCACGGCCGCCCGGCAGATTTACCATGAGATAGCCGACAGCATCGGCATGTATATCCGCAGCGAAACGGCCCAGTCGATCCTTGCCCTGCTGGCGCTGAGCGGCCTCTATCAGGTTATTGGCTTGAAATACGCCCTGTTCAGCGCCATCTTCGTGGCCGTCGTGTGGGCCATCCCCCTGGTCGGCGGCCCGATTGCTCTGCTGTGGGTGGCGCTGGCTGGCTGGCTGACAAGCCTGCCGGTGATGCTGGCAGCCGGGCTGGCAACCGCGGCCTTGCTGGCTTTCCTGGAATTCTGGCTGCAACCTCGCCTGTACCGGCGCGACCGGTTCGGCATGATTCTGGTGCTGGTCACAATGATGATCCTGGGGCGCGGCTTCGGGCTGGCGGGCCTGCTGATTGCCCCGCCGCTGGCAACGGCCATCCAGGTGCTGATTAACTCGCTGCTGCGCCTGCCCGGGCCAGGAGCCAACGCCCTGCCTGAGATGAACGGTAACCGGCTCACCCCGGCGGCTATCGAAGACGAATGGCAGGAGGTAGCCCGCCGCCTGGAAAACCTGCGCCAGACGATTGAGAATGAGAACGTCCCGGCCAGCACAGCCGACCTGTTCAAACGCCTGACCGAGCTGACCGAAAAGGCCCGCCTGGAACTAAAGATCGAGAATACCGACGCATAAAGACCATATCAGCAGTTATCGTGTAAAATCAATGATGAACAATCAGGCAACCATGAAAAAGCTGATCTATGGTCTGGCGAGCATTCGATTACAGCTTACCATTGTCGTACTGGTAGCTACTCTGCCGATGATGGTATTTGCAGGCGTCTTTGCCAACCAGCAGCGCAAAGACCAGGCGGTTGAAGTCGAAAACCAGATGCTGTTTAGCGCCAAGACGGCCGCCATCGGCTACGATCAATTAGTGCTGATTACCTACCAGATGATGCAGGCCATCGCCGATTTGCCAGAGCTGGTTAGCGGCAACCTGGATAACTGCCAGCGCGATCTGGATGAAATCCGCAAGAGCTATATCACCTACCACAGCCTGAGCGTCTACCGCGCCGACGGGACCCTGATGTGCGCCTCGCCAGCCGGGCTGAAGACAGGGCTGAACAACCCGGATAATCAAGAGTGGTTCCGGCAAGCGGTCGAAACGGGCGGCTTTGTCGTAGGCACCTATGCCCTGGAAACGGGCGGCGCGGTGGGCAACCTGACCTTTGGCTATCCAATCACACGCTCAGACGGCCAGGAGCGCTATGTTATTGGGGCGTCGGTTGATATCGATGCGCTGAACGAAAGCGCGGCCCACCTGGCCCTGCCCAAAGGGGCCGTGCTGCGCGTCATCGACCGGACCGGGACGATCTTGCTGCGCATTCCCGACCCAGAGCATTGGGTGGCCAAAAAAGACAGCAACTTTAGTTTGCTGAAAGTCGCCCAAACTCAAGATGAAGGCATCACCCAATCTGTCGGGTTGGATAACGTCCTGCGGGTATATGGCTTTACTACCCTGCCTTCCGACCCGCAAAAACAGTTGATCGTGGCGGTGGGTGTGCCAGTGGATCAGGCCTACCGGGACATCGACGCCAACCTGCTGCAAAATCTGATCGCCATCGGCGGGCTGGCCTTGATTGGGATCATTCTGGCCTGGACCATTACCGAGCATTCGATTCTGCGCCCGGTGCATAACCTCACCGCCGCCTCGCACCGCCTGACCACCGGCGACCTGACGGCCCGCGCCAGCCTGGGCCAGGGCAGCGGCGAGCTGTTCGAACTGGGCCAGGATTTCGACCAGATGGCCGACGCGCTCCAAAAACAGGAGGCCCAACTGCGGGCATTGAACCAGGAACTTGAAGAACACGTATTTCAGCGCACGGCTGAGCTAAAACAATCGCGCGACCTCTTACAGCAGTTCTCCAACCACCTGCAAAACGTGTTAGAAGAAGAACGCAAGAAGATTTCGCGTGAGATCCACGACGAACTGGGCCAGGCGCTCACCGGCCTGAAGATGGACCTGCGCCAGATCAGCAAACAGCTCTCTCCCGAACAGGAAGCCATCCAACAGCGGATTGCCGCCTCCTTACAGTTGATCGACCAGACCATCGTGACCATGCGGCGCATTTCTTCTGACCTGCGCCCCGGCATCCTGGACGATCTGGGACTGGTGGCGGCGGTCGATTGGCTGGTCAGCAACTTCCAGACCCGCAGCAATGTTCAGGTAGAGCTGGAGGTAGACCCGCCCGACCTGGAAGTACCGAGAGAACTGCACACCGGCTTGTTCCGCATCATCCAGGAAGCGCTCACCAACGTGATGCGCCACTCTCAGGCCACCCAGGTATGGATTGAGATCAAAAGCCAGCCTGAGCAGTTAAGCATTAAAATCCGCGACAACGGGCGCGGCTTCGACTCGAGCATCCTGGGGCAAACTCGTTCGCTGGGGTTAATCGGCATGCGCGAACGGGCCTTGCTCATCGACGGCGAAGTAAAAATCCATACTGCGCCCGGCCAGGGGACGCAAATTGAAATCTGCATCCCAATGTCTCCCATACGAGGTGAGGTATGATCCGCGTTTTAATCGCAGACGACCATGCTATTGTGCGCAAAGGTTTCCTGCAAATCGTCAATGAGACTCCCGATATGCGCGTGGTGGGTGAAGCCTCCAACGGCCAGGAAATCCTGGAAAAAGTGCGCGAGCTAGACTGCGACGTGCTGGTGCTGGATATTTCCATGCCGCGCTTCAGCGGGCTAGAGTCGCTGCGCGAAATCCGCTATCTGCGGCCAGAACTACCGGTGCTGATCTTAAGCATGCACGCTGAAGACCAGTATGCTATTCGCTCGCTAAAGGCCGGGGCGGCGGGGTATCTCAACAAAGAATCGGCGGTCGACGAGCTGGTGGCGGCCATCCGCAAGGTGGTGAGCGGCGGCAAATACCTGAGCGTCTCGGCGGCCGAAAAAATCGCCCTTGAGATCGGCAACAATTCGGATAAAGCCCCTCACGAGCGCCTCTCCAACCGTGAATACAGCGTGCTGTTGATGATCGGCAACGGAAAATCGATCAGCGAAATTGCCGATGAGCTTTCACTGAGCGTCAAGACCGTCAGCACCTACCGCACCCGTATTCTGGAAAAAATGAATCTGAATACCAACGCAGACCTGATCCGCTATGTGATCGAGAATAATCTGAGCTAGCGCCGGCCAGAGGCCACCGGCTAGCGCAAGCGCCTGTCGAAAATGCCCGGCGTCAGGGCAGTTCCTACAGGGCCCGGGTACCCTATCTGACACAAGAATACGACTGCCGGAATGGATAGCTTACACGAAATTCTATATAATAGTGTCAGGTAGCCTATGGAAACAATGACGAAGCCACTTATGGATACTTTGACTGTATTAATCGTCGACGATGCCAAAGTCGTCCGCGAACGGTTGGTCGAGATGTTGGGTGAAGTGACGAAGGTTGGGGCTATTCACCAGGCCTGGAGCGTGCGCTCGGCGCTTGAGTTGATCCGCCTGACCGAACCCGAGATCATAGTTCTCGACATCCATCTTCCAGACCCAGAGAATCGCAGTTCATCAACGAATGGCATCGACGTATTGCTGAAAATCAAGGAACAACGCGGCGCAGAGCCGCTGCCCAAGGTTATCATGCTCACCAACCTGACTTACCCTCAGTACCGGCGGCTGTGCGCTCGTTATGGGGCCGATTATTTCCTTGATAAATCCAGCGACTTCGAACGGCTACCCGAGGTGATCGCCGAGCTGGCAGACGAGATTCTCGAGGATCGCGCCTCGCCATTTCCAGCCTGAACAGTCTTGACGTTGGCGGGGTTGGGCATCGTTTCGCAAAGTTACGGCAGCCGGGGGTGCGGCATGCGCGTGCGGGGTAAAAGCTCGACGGACTTTTTATTGGGCCTGCTTTGCAGGTAGCTGGCAGAAAACCGATGGGGGAAATTGAACCGATCCGAGTCATATCGCTCAGAGCAACCGATATGACTCGGATCATTTAAACGGCTCATCCGCTGAAGGGATAGCGCTTCATGAAACCGGGGTAGGACGACGGGCGAGCTTGACCGAAAGAGGCTGCTAGAAATTATCCCGGCGAAGCCGGAAGAACCCCAAAAATTAGATTACCGCCAGGGGCAGCAGCAGTTGAGTGATGTCCAGGGCATCGGTAATCATATCGCCCAGGACGAAGTAGAACAGCAGGCCCATTACCACGCAGCAGCAGCACAGCAGCAGCAGCACGACAACCACGATCAGAGCGACGCGCGGGGCGTTGCTCTTCGGCGTCGGCGGCGGATAAGCCGGTTCCGGGGGCGCGTATGGCGAATAGGGTTCGTTCGAAGGATAGTTTTGATCCATGTTGCTTCTCCTCGATAAGCGTATAAGCGTTGAGGCGGCCGCCGCAGCGACTACGCCGGACGAATTTGATTGGCTCTGCGCCACAACATCCAGATGACCCAGGCGGTCAGCATAATCAAGACCACCGCCAGGATGATCGGGATCACCGCCGCCAGGATGGACAGACCCGTGGAAATCACGTCTTCCAAAATACTCACCGGCACGTTTCCGGCCCCGCCGGTAGTAGCCGTCACCGCCGGGCGCACGGCGGCCGCCTTGACGGTATGCACCCCACCCGCCACCAACAGCCCGGCAATCAAGGCCATCACCGGGTGGATGTCGCCAATCACCCGCGAGCTGGCCGCGAAGACAATCGCCCCGGCCGCCGGGCGCACAAAGGTTTGGATGGCATCGTTGGCATGATTGACCGCCGGGACTTTATCGGCAAAGAATTCGACGCCCAACAGCACGATCAGCACGCCAATCACCCACGGGCTGGTCAGAGTATCCCAGGGTGGGTTGAGATGGATCAGGTTGGTGTAGCGGGCCAGCAGCGCCACGGTCAGCAGGGGAATATAAGCGTTTAGCCCGGCGCTGGCCGACAGCCCAAAAGCCGAGAAAATTCCTAGAAGCGCATCCATCGTTTGATCTCCCTATTCTACCCCAAATGAAAGCCATCCCACGTGCCGGTGAGGAGATACCGAACCAGGTCCAGACCGGCCACCTGGAGCAGCGCCAGCCCAAACCCGCCAGCGAGCGGCAACAGCAGCTCGCCCAGGCGCAGGCTGAGGTTCTCGCGCCGCAAGAGCATTACCCAGATCATGGTGTAAACCAGGGTGAGCAAACCCATTACCGTGGCGGCGCTAAGCAAGGCCAGCGGGAACAAGAGCAGGGGATTCTCCGTTAACACCATAGCGTCTACGGCCAGTCCCAGCCCGATCAGGGCGGCCAGGTCGCCCAGGCCGCGGATGGCAGGCAGGTTTTGCCAGTCGCGCCATACGGTCTGTTGGAAAGCCGGGTAGATCACCCCGGCCATCGCCAGGCCCATGCCCGTCCCGGTAAGCAGGCGCAGCCAGTTATGCGGCTCATAGGCGCCCGGCGCGCCGGGAATCAAGTGCAAATAGGAGTTTACGCCATCAATGCCGAATGCCAGCCCAAAGAACAGCCAGATTCCCCACACCCGGCGCGGCGGGAAGCTGCCGCGCCGCCCCTGGAGCGCCTGGTAAAGCAGGCCCACCAGCGCTCCCAGGTACATGCCCGAGCAGCGGGCGCACAGCGGCAAAGCCCGCTCGCCCAAATGGAACGAGCGAGCGTCGATGCGATGACAAACCGCATATCCAATCGCGTCGGCTTTGCCCAGCAGCCCGGCCGGGGTGAGCAGCATCCAGACCGCCAGCAGACTTGCCGCGCCCAATCCTACCAGCCACGGCAGCAGGCGGGTGAAATATCCCTTAACCGTCATTGAGTGATCCATTAACCTATTATACCGTGCCAGGATTTGGCAAACCGTCCTATCTGCGGTATGATACCGTCTACGCTTAAAAGCGAGAAAAGTTCCATGACTGGAGTAGTTAATCTATGAAACGAATCTATCCGCTGGCCCTGGCCGTCGTCCTGCTTTGGATGGCGGGCCTGGCCTGTTCTCTGACGCCGGGCGGCACCGCCGCCCAGGCCCCCGCAGCCGAGACCGTGATCGTCATCGATCCGACTACGATGGCTCCCCTGGTAGAGACGACCCCCGCGCCGGCCGCCGCCACCGACCCGGCGGCTGGCCTGCAGGCCGCCACCCCCACCGCTGTGCAAGGCTCGGTTGCGGCCCGCGGCGCTGAAGCCGCCGCCGGCGTTTACGGCCCCAGCAACTTCCCGGCCAGCATCGACCCGCTGACCGGCAAAGAAGCCCCTAATCCGGCTCTGCTCGACCGCCGCCCGGTGGCGGTCAAGATCCAGATGTTCCCGCGCGGCGGACGGCCGCCTTTGGGCGTCTCTATGGCCGATATCGTCTACGATTATTACCAGAACTTCGGTATGACCCGCTTCCACGCTATTTTCTATAGCGCGGATGTGGAAAAGGTCGGCCCGGTGCGCTCGGCTCGCCTGCTCGATATCGACCTGGTGAATATGTATAAGTCAATCTTCGCCTTCGGCAGCGCCGAACAGCGCACCTTCAGCCGCCTGTTCAGCGACGCGCTGGCCCCGCGCCTGGTTATCGAAGGCTCGGCCAACTGCCCCCCGATGTGCCGGGAAGACCCGAACGGCAGCAACCACCTCGTCACCAGCACCAAAGATCTCAGCGCTTACATCACACAGAAGGGCGTGGAAAACCAGCGCCAGAAACTGGATGGGATGAGCTTCAACCCGGCCACCCCGGCCGGCGGCGCCCCCCTGACCCAGCTTTTCGTGCGCTTCTCGATCAGCGCCTATACGCGCTGGGATTTCGACCCTGCCAGCGGGCGCTATCTGCGCTTCCAGGATACGACCGAAGCCACCGACATTGCCGGCGAAGTATACGAGCCGCTGGTAGATAAGCTGACCAACCAGCAGATCGCCGCCGACAACGTGGTGGTGCTGATTGCCCCGCATGACTTCGTCTTTGGCACCAAGGCGGGCCAGAGCGAGGTGGTAAAGATCCTGCTCGAAAAGACCGGGCCGGGGTACGCCTTCCGCGATGGACAGGTATTTGAAGTAACCTGGCACCGCGAAACGCCGGATGCGGTTATCAGCCTGACCTTGCCCGACGGCACGCCCTACCCCTTCAAACCCGGTAACACCTGGTTCGAGGTGGTGGGCAAGTCGACCAAGATCGACACCCAGACCGCCAACGTGCTGCGCTTCCACCATTTCATCCCATAACTTCCATCTCGAGCGGGCCGGGCGCGCCTGTCGCCCGGCCCGCTCGGCGGCCCTTTCGCTCATGCCTCGCCGGCCTCTCTCTCTTACCAGCGCTATGCCCACTACCTGCGGAGGCGCTACGGTCGTTCTCTGGTTGCTGATTGGGCTGGCGCTGGCCGGGTGCGCCCCGGCCCAGTCTGTTGCGCCGGCCGTTCTGCCCAGCGCCACGCCCACCCGCCTGCGCCCCACCGCTACGCCGACGGTGACCCTGGTACCCTTCGTGCTGCGCCCAACCAGCACCCCGCCCCCGCCAGCCACCCCGGCCGCCCTCGACCTCAGCCAATGGAGCAGCACACCCTTTCCGCCGGAAGTCAACCCGCTCACCGGGCTGCGGCTCGAAAACTCGGCCATCCTCAACCGCCGCCCACTGGTGATTAAGATCACCAACTTTCCGCGCAGCGTGCGCCCGCAGTGGGGCTGATGAACGCCGACCATGTGTATGAGTATTACCTGGAAGACGAACTGACCCGCTTCGTGGGCATTTTCTACGGGCAGGATGCCAGCCGGGTGGGGCCAATCCGCTCGGCCCGGCCTTTCGACGAGCATCTGCTGCGCATGTACAAGGGGATCCTGGCCTTCGGCTACGCCGACGACCGGGTGGTGGAGCACCTGGTGAATTCCGACCTGGCCCCCTATCTGGTGATCGAGAAGCCGGATAACTGCCCGCCCATGTGCCGCATCGGCGATCCGGTCAAGAATTACAACACCCTGTTCACCGACACCGCCCAATTGAGCGCCTACGTGAGCGCCCGCGGCGCCAACAACGACCGCCCTGCGCTGCCGGGGCTGGCCTTTTCGCCCAATGCTCCGGCTGGCGGCGGCGAGCTGACCCGGCTGGATATCCGCTTCTCGCCCATGTCCTATCACTACTGGGAGTACGACCCGCGCCAGGGCAAATACCTGCGCTGGCAGGATACCGAGCGCGCCCCGGCCGGTCAGGAGACCTATGCGCCATTGATGGATAGCCTGAGCGGCGAACAGATCAGCGCCAGCAATGTGGTGGCGCTGAAAGTGCCGACCGAGTACTTCTTTCTCTCCAGCGACACGGAAATTTACGATCACAAGCTGTTCGGCAGCGGCGAGGGCTATGCTCTGCGCGACGGGCGGCTGTTCACCATCACCTGGAAGCGGCCCACCCCCGGCGACCTGCTGGCGCTGTACCTGGGCGGCCAGCTTTACCCGCTTAAACCCGGCAACGTGTGGTTCGAGATCATCAACCCCCAAACGGCCCTGCAAAGTGGGCGCAAGTACTGGCGCTTCCTGTACGAGTTGCCTGGGCTGCCCACCGTCACCCCCCAACCCGCGCCCTGAACAGGATCTCCCGGCTTTGCTGGGAAAGAGGCGCCAGCCCATTAAACCGCGGAACAGGCATGGCGCTCTTTAAGCGCCTTCAGAAAGAGATGTCTCGTGTAGTTGGTTGCGCTTCGGGCGACAAAATACACGATTAACCCTCTTTCGGCGAAGCCATCCAGTCACCTCCACCATGGTTGAGTGGGAAGCTGCCAGGAAAGAAGTTATGAAATTATCTGGAGGGGCGCTGCATGGCTACGCCCCGCAGCGCCCCTCCAGATGAAAAACTTCGGCTCTCCCGGCTTGGCCGGCTTGGCCGGGAAAGAGGTACTATTTTGGGAAAATCCCCGCCTTCGGCGGAAGAACTGTGATCTTAGGCAGGCGGCGTGCCCAGAAGAGTCAAATCCCCCAGGTGTGCAGCGCATTCAGCGCAGCGTGGGCGGTCAGGTCGAGCTGGAGCGGGGTGACCGAGACGCAGCCCTGGGCCAGGGCGCCAAAGTCCGTCCCCGGCTCTGGGACGCCGCCAGGGGCCTCGCCGCCGATCCAGTAATACGGGCGGCCGCGCGGGTCGGCCCGGGCCACCAGTTGATCGTGATACAGGCGCAGGCCCTGGCGGGTGAGGCGCATTTCGCCCATCTGCTCCAACGGGCCATACGGCACATTGACGTTCAAAAAAACGTTCTTGGGCAGGCCCTTGTCTAACACCAGGGCGGCCAGGCGGGCCGCCGCCTGGGCCGCCGGGCCAAAGTCGGGCGCCGCAGCCGCCTCGGCCGGCACATCCAGCGAGACGGCCAGGGCCGGCAGCCCCCAGATTGCGCCTTCCATGGCCGCCGTCACCGTGCCGGAATAAGTCACGTCATGCCCCAGGTTAGCGGTGGGGTTGATGCCCGACACCACCAGGCCGGGCTGGAGCGATTCCAGCCCCAGCACCGCCAGGGCCACGCAATCCGACGGCGCGCCGTCGCAGGCCAGCGCCGGGGTTCCATCCGCCAGCCGCGTTTCCTTGACCCGCAGCGGGCGGTGCAGGGTCTTGACATGCCCGGAGGCCGACCAGTTGCGGTCGGGGGCCAGCACCCGCACTTCGCCTACCCCGCGCAAGGCCTGGGCCAGGGCCAGCAGGCCGGGATACGTCACACCATCGTCGTTTGTCACCAGGATTTGCATAGGCTGTATTATACGAGCAAATCAGCGGCCGCGATGTTTTTCTTTCTTGCGTTCGCTGCGTCGCTCGAACTTCGCCTGCGCCTCGGCTTCCCGCTCGGCGCGGGTCTGCACCTGGCGGGTCTGCTTCTGGCGCTCGCGCTCGGCCTGCAGGGCGCGTTGGGCGCGCGTGCCAACGCCGGGCGTCTCGGCCTGGCGCTGAGCTTCGCGCTGGCGGCGCTTGAAGCTCAGCGGTTTATCGGTCGCCTCCGGGCGCGGCCCCGGCAGACTAAACGCCAGTTGGGGGTAGGCTTCCATCACCCAACGGTACAGCACCGCATCGCTTGGCTCGGCCCCCAACACCAGCCGGGCTACAGCATAGCCCTGCTGGTCGCTGCGCTCAAATACCCCCACCCAAAACGGGTCTTCAAAATAAACCGTCAACTGGCCTTCCATAAGTTCACTCCGTTAAATCAACATATCCCGGTCTTCGGGATATGAGAAAGACTGTCACGGCGCTCGCCAGGGCGGCGCGCCGGCGCACCCGCGCAAACCAAAAAGACCCAGCGCGGCAGGCGGTCAACAGTCGGAATGAATCAGTGGCTCTAGATAACGAAATTCTACCATAAATATAGGATTTTGGCCGGTGCGTCGCGCCAGGATCAGGCGCGACGCACCGGCCTGACAGAAGCATGGGCAAAAGGCGCATTCTTCGCTCGCATCAAAACGTGCGTCGCGCCCCACGCAACGCGCCATAAAGGCGCGCCTGATGGTACAATCGGTTTATCTCGTCCAATCCAGATAAATTGATTCGTAGCAAGGAGGAGCTGCCATGACTCTCATCCGCCGTATCTTCGGTCTGTTGCTGATTATCGCCGCCCTGGGCGGGCTGATTATCAGCATTGTGGGCATCTACTACATCTGGCGCATCCAGCCCAATCTGGTGAGCGGGGTGCAGAACACGGTCGACCTGCTCAGCAACACCCTGGAAACCACTTCGCAGGGGCTGGTGGTGACCAAAGATTCACTCAAGAACTCGGTTGCCACGATCTCGAATATGCAGTCGGCCCTCGAAACCACCGCCAAGACTATCGAATCGACCTCGCCCATGATGGATGAGATCGCCAAGATGATGGACGAACAGCTCCCCAATACCATCCGCGCCACCCAAAACTCGCTCAACACCGCCCAGGAGAGCGCCCAGGTGATCGACACCGTGCTGGGAACGTTGAGCAGCATCCCGCTGGTGGGGTCGAGCGTGGGTTATAAGCCCGACGTGCCGCTGGCCCAGGCCCTGGGCGAGGTGTCCAAGTCGCTGGACGGGCTGCCCGAATCCTTCACCGGGATGAGCGACAGCCTGCGCACCACCCAGAGCAACGTCGAAACCTTCCAGGCCGATCTGACCGTGATGGCCTCCTCGGTGGGACAGATCGAGGACAGCGTGACCCAGTACGAGCAGGTGGTGAACGGCTACCAGGGGTCGCTCAAGCAGGTGCAGGATCAGCTCAAAGCCTTCTCGGCCAACGTGCCGGTGTACGTGCGTGGCTTTGTCACAGCCATCACCGCCTTCCTGGTCTGGATGATCCTGGCCCAGATCGGCCTGTTCACCCAGGGCTACGAGATGTTCACC
>CAYQDU010000032.1:0-24900 GCA_964416275.1 uncultured Anaerolinea sp.
TCAAAACGATGCGTTTTAAAGCCGTTTGGCTTCTATTTGCGCAAAACTTACGTTAAGAAATACAAAAGCGTATATAATCAAACCATCCAACCCATTTTATGTTTCACAATCCCAGGAAAACGATTATGCGCTCCTCTTTGCGCGACCGCCTTCAGCCCAAGCTCCTGCTCCCCAGCCTGACAATCGGGATTGTTTTTGGAATCAGAAACTCGGTGGTCTTTCTGGCCTATGCCCTGATGATTTTCTCCGGCGATCTGGCTTCACAGTTGACCATCGGCGTCACCATCCTCTTCCTCAGCGGCAGCCTGCACGCCCTGATCGTGGCCCTGGGCAGCGCCTTCCCTGGCATGATATCCACCGTGCAAGATAGTCCCTCGGTAATCCTATCGGTGGTTATCGCCGCCATGCTGGCAGCCATGCCGCAGGCCAGCCCGGAAACCAAACTCTACACCGCTCTGACGGCCATGATCTTCACCAGCCTGCTGACCGGCGTAGTCTGTCTGCTGCTGGGCAAATTCAAGCTGGGAGGGCTGGTCAGCTACATCCCATACCCGGTCGTAGGCGGCTTCCTGGCCGGCACCGGGGTGCTGATGATCCTGGGAGCCTTGAAAGTGATGACCGGTAAAAGCCTGAGTCTGTTCCACCTGGGGCCGCTCTTCCAGGCTGATACCTGGATGTTATGGGTAGCCGGGGTCAGCTTTGCCATCATCCTGTTCGGCCTGGTGAAAAAGCTCAATCACTACCTGGTGCTGCCCGTCACCCTGGCCGCTGCGGTGATCATCTTCTACCTGGGCCTGGCGCTCAGTGGAACGTCGCTGGCGCAGGCGGCCCAGATGGGTTGGCTGGTGAAAGGCGCGCCCCAGGGGGGATCCCAAGGGGGGGCGCTATTTCATTTCTGGAATCCGGCCGGGTTTGCCGCGGTCGATTGGCGCGTGCTTCTATCGCAAATGGGCAGCCTGTTGGCCTGTGTGGTGGTCAGCCTGATCTCGCTGCTGCTCAACATCACCGCTCTCGAACTGTCCACCGGCCAGGAAATCGACCTGAACGCCGAACTGAAAAACAACGGCTGGTCCAACCTGGCGGCTGGGGCGGTGGGCGGGGTGATCGGCTACCCCGCCCTGGGCAACACCACCCTGGCCTATCGCATGGGCGCCCGCCTGCGCCTGAACGGGATCGTCGTTGCTCTGGTGATTTTGTTGATCCTGGCGCTTGGCGGCGGCATATTGGGGTATGTCCCCAACCTCATCCTGGGGGGGATGTTGTTCTTCGTCGGGATCGACTTTCTCTACTCCTGGCTCTACCAGACCTGGTTCAGCATGCCCCGCTTCGATTACGGCATTGTGGTTTTGATCGCTTTGCTGATTAACACCCTGGGGTTTCTGCCGGGGGTAGGCATTGGCCTGGCGCTGGCCGTGGTCTTGTTTGTGATCCAATATAGCCGGACTCGGGCGGTGCGCCACAGCCTGACCGCCGTCAGCTACCAGAGCAGCGTCGACCGCACCCGCCTGGATACCCGCATGCTGCAGCGTCACGGCGATTGGTTATACATCCTCGAGCTGCAAGGTTTCATCTTCTTTGGAACCGCCAACCAGGTCTTGGCCGAAATCCGAACCCACCTGGAACAGCCGGGCTGTTTTCAGGCCCCGCGCTTTATCATCCTGGACTTCCGGCTGGTTTCAGGAGTCGATTCATCAGCCGCGTTCAGTTTCGCCAAAATCAAGCGCCTGGCCCAGGCCCGCGATATCCGCCTGGTGCTGACCCACACTACGCCGAACATCCAAAAACAACTCAAAAAAGATCTGCCGCCCGAAAATTTTCCCTATTTCCCCGACCTGGATCACGGCATCGAATGGTGCGAGGAGCAAATGCTAGCCGCCTTCGACGACGCCCGCCCAGCCGAGCGGGCCGGCTCGCTGTTCCACCAGCTTGCCAGCGCCCTGGCCGACGAACAGCAGGTGGCAATCCTAAAACAATATCTCAAGCCGCGCCTGGCCCCGGCCGGTGAATGCATCATCGCCCAGGGCAGCCCGCAGGCCGGCCTGTATATGATCGAAGACGGGCAGGTGGTGATCCAGGTCGCCTGTCAGGATGGATCGGCGCTGCGCCTGCGCACCCTGGGATCGGGCGCTTTCTTTGGCGAAATGGGCCTGTATTCTGGGGAACCGGCCAGCGCCGATGTGATTGCCGAGCGGCCTACCAGCCTGTACGTATTAATGGCCGACGACCTGCGCGCCCTGGAAAAAGCCGCGCCGGCCGTGGCCGCGGCCCTGCACCGATTTGTGGCCGCTTATATGAGCGAGCGCCTGGCAAAGTTCACCGCCACCGTCCAGGCGCTGCGGTAAAAATCGACAAACGCTAACCATACGTTGGACATCTGTAAGGGGAAAATATAAAAATGGAAACACGTTACGTTTTGTCCGCCCGGCAGATCTCCGTCGGGCTGCTGATTGCGTCCCTTCTGGCGGCGTGCGCTATGCCAAGCGCACCGCCAGCCCTCACGCCCTCCCCAACCGCCGACGCGGCTTCCGCTGCGCCCACTTCTCCGCCAGCCATCACACAAGCGCCCATCGCTACCCCCCAGGCTGCATGCAGCCGCATCGTCAGGCTAAAGCTCGACGATTGGTCAAACACCGAAGAAGCCCAGGCCGCCCGCGACGAAGTGCTGGCTGCTTTTCACGCCGCCTACCCCTGTATCACAGTCGAGATCGTCTCTCAGACCAGCATCACGGCCGATGTCGACCGCCTGGAACAGATCAAGGCCGGCCGCGCCTCCGACCTGATCGCAGTAGAGTCCAGCTTTATCCCCGCCTATACCCAGGCCGGCGGTCTGGCCGACCTGGCGCCCTTCATCCAGGGCGACCCCAGTTTTAAGCCCGATGAAATCTATTTCAAAGGGGTGTGGAAATCCGGTTTTTACCAGGGCGTGCCGCGGGCCATCAACAAAGACTTCAGCACCTGCGCGGTCTACATCAACGCCGGCCTGTTCAAGAAAGCCGGGCTGCCCCTGCCCCAAGAGGGCTGGACCTACGACGACTACCTGCGCCTGGCCCAACAACTGACCCTGGACAGCCAGGGCCGCAATGCGAACGACCCGCAGTTCGACCCCACTCACATCGCGCAATATGGAACTACCATCCCCTATTGGGTGGATAACAACAACCAGGGCTGGTTTCGTGGCTTCCAGAATATCCTGTACGCGTTCAACGCCCACGCCCTTAGCCCTGATGGAAGCAAGATCAGCGGCTATCTGAACGGCCCGACCTCGCTCAAAGCCTGGGAGTTTGCCCGCGATCTGGTGCATCGCTACCATGTCGCCCCCGATACCGCCGTCATCCGGGCCGAACCCGACGGGAATCTGAGCCTGTTCAAGGCCGGCCGGTTAGCCATCGTTGGGCATTTTTGGGGGCCGTGGTTTCAAGAGACGCTTGATGCCAACCCTGAACTGGATTGGGCGGTAGCGCCCTTACCCACCGGCCCGGCCGGGCATCGCGGCGTCATTATGTGGATGGGCTGGGGGCTTAACGCCAAAACCGCCCACCCGCAAGAAGCCTGGGAGCTGCTCAAATGGCTCACCACCGAGCCGGGCCAGCGCCCCTTTGCCCGCCGCGCCCTGACGCAGTATAAACCCCTGGCCGTCGAACTGCAGCGCATCAACGACCCCTTCTGGGGCGTATTCCTGGCTGAAACCGAATATGTAGACCGCCTGGACGACGCCTCGCACCCGCGCTTCTTCCCGTGCGTCGCAAACGGGCCCACTGCCGGCCTGTTGTACGAAATCTGGTCGCCCGGCGGCGAGAAGATCGACCTGCCAGCCCGCCTGGATCAACTGGCCGCTGAAGCCGACCAGTGTCTGGCAGTTGCGCCATGAGCCAGGCCGCCCCCATCCAACCAGCGCCCGGCGCCCACGCCAGCCACAGCCTGGGCAACAGCCTGCTGCGCGCCTTTTTGCTGTTTGCCCTGCTGCCCATGCTGAGCATTAACGCGCTGACTTTGTGGCGGCAGTACCAGAGCAGCCGCGACCAGGTGGCGGCGCAGCTCACCTCGGTGGCAACCCTGAAAGAGAGCCAGGTGAACACCTGGTTCGAATCGCTCCCGGTGGAGCTGGATATGCTGGTGGCAAACCCCAGCGTGCGCGCCAGCATCGCCAAGCTGATGGTAGGGCAGCACAACGAGTTTATGCTGGCTGGTTGGCGCAGTATTCTGGTCGATAGCCTGCTGGTTTCCAAATCTTCAGGGCAGAAGTTCGACGAGGTATTCCTGATCGACATCAATGGCCGGGTCATCGTCTCTACCAACCCGATCCACGAAGGCTATTCACTGCAAAACGCCTCGTTCTTTCAGGAAGGTCTGAAGAATTCACTGGTACAGCCGCCCGTCTATGCCGCCTTATACAACTGGCAGCCGATCATCTTTGCCGCCACGCCGGTGTACGACGAAAGCCATACGCTGCGCGGCGTACTGGCCGGTGCGGCCCGGCTGGAGGCCCTGGAAACTATCATGGGCGAGCGCGCCGGCCTGGGAGAAAGCGGCGAGACCTACATGGTCAACCCCAGTTATCGCCTGGTAACGCCGCCGCGCAACCCGCAAAGCGAACGTTACCCGACCGTGAAAACCGTCGGCATCGAGCGGGCCATCCAAAACCAGCAGCGCGGCTATGCCGTGTACAAAAACTACCAGCAGCCAGCGGTGAGCGTCTTGGGCGTTTATCGCTGGCTGCCCCGGCTGCAACTGGCCCTGCTGGCTGAACAGAGCCAGGATGAAGCCTTTGCGGCGATCTACCAAAGCCTGTACCTTAACCTGGGTCTGACTCTGCTCACCGGGCTGTGCAGCGCAGTCGCAGCCATTCTGGTCACCCGGCGCATCTCGATCCCGTTGGAGCGCCTGACCGCCGCCGCCGCCCGCATGGCCGCCGGCGATCTCAAGCAAAGCATCCAGATTGAGCGCCAGGACGAACTGGGCGACCTGGCGGCAGCCTTCAACACGATGGCCCGCCAATTGGGCGAGATGATCGACAATCTGGAAGGGCGCGTCAGCGCCCGCACAGCCGAACTGGCCCGCAGCAACCAGGAAGTGCGCCAGTTTGCCTACATCGTCTCGCACGATCTGCGCGCCCCACTGGTGAATCTCAAAGGCTTTACTGCTGAGCTGCGCGCCTCGCTGGGAGATATCCACAGCATTGGCCCCAAGGCGCTCGCCTTATTGAATGAGATCGATCAGCGCAAGCTGAACACGGCCCTCGAACAAGACATCCCTGAAGCCCTGGGGTTTATCGAGTCATCCGTCAACCGGATGGATTATTTCCTGACCACCCTGCTCAAGCTTTCTCGCCTGGGACGGCGCGAGCTGCAAATCGAGCCGGTCGATTGCCTTGCCCTGGTGACCGAGACCCTGGAAACGCTGGCTCATCAGCTAGATGTCAGCCAGGTGCAGGTGCAGGTAGGGAATCTGCCTACAATTGAGGCCGACCGCACCTCTCTGGTGCAAATCTTCGGCAACATCCTGGATAATGCCGTAAAATATCTGGAGCCCAGCCGACCAGGACGCATCGAAATCAGCGCCAGCCAAAACGCCCATAAGACCGTCTTCACTGTGCAGGATAACGGGCGCGGCATTGCCCCGGAGGATATGGATAAGGTTTTCGCCCCCTTCCGGCGGGCCGGCAAACAAGACCAGCCCGGCGAGGGCATGGGCCTCTCGTATGTGCAGACCCTGGTGCGCCTGCACGGTGGGCAGATCGAGTGCCAGTCGGAATTGGGAGTGGGAACCCGTTTTACCTTCAGCATCGCGCACAAGCTGACAGACAAAGGAGGCCCGGATGTTTTCTAAACCGCCTGCTACGATCTTGCTGGTCGAAGACGACCCCGGGCACGCGCGCCTGATCCAAAAGAACTTGCTGCGCTCCAATATCGGCCAGGATATTATCGTTATTCCAGACGGGCAGCAGGCTATGCGCTTTCTATTCCAGCAGGACGAATATAATCCCGCTTTTGCATCCGCCCCGTTAATCATCTTATTGGATTTAAATTTGCCTGGAGTTGATGGCTACCAGGTTTTAAAAAAAATCAAGGATTGTCCACGCACCCACCATATCCCGGTTATCATCCTGACGACCACCGACGACCAGCATGAGGTCAAACGCTGTTACGAACTGGGGTGTAACGCCTACATCACCAAGCCCATCGACTACGAGCAGTTTTCAGCCATGATCGGCCGCTTGGGGCAGTTCTTGAATATGATTACCGTTTCCTACGGGGGGTGAAACGTGGACACCCAACCGATGCGCATTTTATATATGGAAGACGACGCCGGCCTGGCGCGGCTGATGCAAAAGCGTCTGGGCGCGCTGGGATACCAGGTGAGCATCGCCAAAGACGGCCAGCAGGGGCTGGAAATGGCGGCTTCAGGAACCTATGATCTGCTGGCTATCGACCATGAGATGCCGGTCTATGACGGCTTGCAGGTGCTGCGCCGCCTGGCTGCAAGCGCCCCCCTGCCGCCCAGCATCATTATTACCGGCACCGGCAGCGAAGCCCTGGCTGTTGAAGCCCTGAAATTAGGAGCGCGCGATTACCTGGTTAAAGACCTGGACGCTCATTACATCGATCTGCTGCCGGCAGTGATCGAGCGTGCTCTGCACCAGTATTGCCTCGAAAAAGAAAAGCAAGCCGCCGATCTGGCCCTGCGGCGGGCCCATGAACAGCTTCAGGCCACCCTGGATACCCTGCCTGATTTGCTATTCGAGGTCGACCGGCAGGGCGTCATCTATGACTTTCGCGCCCCCAATCCGGAGCTGCTGTATGCCCCGCCGGAGAAGTTCCTGGGTAGGCCCATGGGCCAGGTAGTGCCAAAAGAGGCCATGGATGTCATCGACGCGGCCATTGCGCATGCCATTAAGGTGGGCCCGCACCACGGGGCGATCTATTCCCTCACCCTGCCAGACAAAGAGCATTGGTTCGAGCTTTCCATTGCCCCCAAGGGCAATCCATACGCCGCCGACGCCCATTTTGTGATGCTGATCCGCGACATCAGCGACCGCAAACAGGCCCAGGAAGCCGAACACGAGCAGCGCATCCTGGCCGAGGCGCTGCGCGATACCGCCGCCGCCCTCAACAGCAGCCTCGACCTGGAGCATGTGTTGGACGCCATCCTGGTCAACGTCAGCCACGTTCGCGCCTACGACTATGCCAACGTAATGCTGCTCGACGAGCAGGGCGCGGCCCACATCGTCCGCCAGGCCGGCGCCACCCAGATCGATCAGGATACCATTCTTGGCTCGGTGGCCTTCGACCCGATCAACGCCCCCATCATCCACAAGATGATCAACTCGGGGCAGCCGGTTATCATTCCAGACACCGCTGCCAACCCGGGCCTGGGCGTTTTGCATCTGCTGTACCCGGTGCGCTCTTACGCCGGAATGCCCATCCATGTGCAGTATCAGGTAGTTGGGTTTATTAACCTAGCCAGCACCACCCCCAATTTCTACACGCCCGACCACATCCAACCGCTGCGCACATTTGCCGACCAGGCCGGCATCGCCTTTACCAACGCCCGCCTGGTAGCCCGGCTGCGCCGGGCCAATGAGCAATTACAGGATCAGCTAGACAAAATCCAGGCGTTGCAAACCGAGCTGCGCCACATGGCAATCCACGACCCGCTGACCAACCTGTATAACCGGCGCTACCTGCAAGACGCCCTGAACCGCGACATCGCCCGCGCCGAGCGCGAACGCCAGGTGGTCAGCATCATCATCATGGATATCGACTTCTTCAAATCGATCAACGACCGCTATGGGCACGCCGCCGGCGACCTGATGCTGCAGCGCTTCGCCCAGCTAATCAAATCTCTCTGCCGCGACGCCGACTTCGTCTGCCGGTACGGCGGCGAGGAGTTCGTCGTCATCATGCCGGGCGCATCGCTGGCGGCCACCCTGGAGCGAGCCGAGTTGATCCGCTCCAGGTTCGAGGCGCTGCGCGTGCCTTTTGAAGGTCACCTGCTGCAAGCCACGATTTCCCTGGGCATTGCTTCTTATCCTCAGCACAGCCGGCGCAGCGAAGACTTGCTGATCCTGGCCGACCGGGCGCTGTATCGCGCCAAAGATGCGGGCCGCAACCAGGTAATCACCTACCAGGATGAGGTCATCACACCCCCGCCGCAGCTATACCAGGAGCGCGCCGGCGGCCCAACGCCAGAGTGAGATCATAAACTATCCCCCTCCGGGCGTGAGGGCGCTCTTTCATCGTTCACCCGTCCCAGCGCCATCCTCGCCGGCGCTCCAGACGGCTGTCTGGCCCGCCTGGCGGTTTCTTCCCAGATGAACGATTGTGGCTGCCATATAGTATTATGAATGCCCAGTTTATAGGCCCAACCGTGGAGGGAATGCTATGCCTGTTACGCTCTACATCCGTTCCATCGCCGACGCCCCGGCCGCGCGGGCGGAGGTGCGCGCCAACCAGCAGATCATCGGCTGCCGCTCGCGCGACATCCACCTGGCTGCAATTAGCCTCGACAGCCGTTTGTACGAAGAAGACAGCGCTCGCCTGCTGCACAAGCTGCAGGCGCTGCCCGAGGCGCAGCGCGGCCAGATCGAAGTGGTCGATGTGGGAACGTTCACCGGGTGGTTCAAAGGCTGGCAGGCAGGCGTCCGCAGCACCCCGGCGGTAATCAAAGACGGGATGATCTACGCCGGCGTGGCCGAGGCGGAGCAGGCGCTGGAGGAATAGCCGAATGTCGGGCGCTGAAATCGGCCCTGGTTCAGCAGCCTCTAGCGGGCCAGGTTTGGCCCCAGATACGGCTGGGTTCGACTGTGATTCTGCGCCATCTGCGGCTTCTGAGTAATCTGTGATTCAGAGACACAACACCGCCCGGTCGGGAAACCCGACCGGGCGGTGTTGTGTCTCTGAAACTTAGCGTTCTATTTCACCATCGTCGAGCGCACGTCCACCTTGTCCAGGCGCATCAGCAGGTACATCGACAGGCCAATGCTCAGGATCGAGAAGACCACGTATAGGGGGCTAAACTTTCCCTGTTCGTAGACGTGGGGGAAGAACATCATCAGGCGCACGATCACGTTCAACCCTTGCAGGAAGATGCTGAGCGTGAGGGCGGTGGAGCGGCCGCGCATCAGCATATATCCCAGAAAGATGAACAGCCCAACGACCAGGAGCAGCAAGATCAACCCGGTAATCGAAAGGCTGCCGCTCGACATGACCAGCGAGGCCAGCCAGTCGGGCGGGAACAACAGCGGGGCCAGGGTGGGCAGCACAAAGTACAACAGGATGCGTTGGTTTTGGCTCATCGTTCCTCCAGTTAATGCCCACCCAGGTAGGCTTCAATCACCGTGTCGTTGTGCAGCAGGTCTTGGGCCGGGCCTTCTAACACGATGTTTCCAGTTTCCAGCACATAGCCGCGGTCGGCAATCGAGAGAGCCATCTGGGCGTTCTGTTCTACCAGCAGGATGCTGGTTCCGGCATCGTTGATGTCACGGATGATCTGGAAGATCTGCTCCACCAGCAGCGGCGAGAGGCCCATCGAAGGCTCGTCCAGCAGCAGCAGGCTGGGGCTCGACATCAGCGCCCGGCCAATCGCAAGCATCTGTTGCTCGCCGCCAGAGAGTGTGCCGCCCAACTGGTTGCGCCGCTCGCTCAGGCGGGGGAAGCGTCGAAACGCATTTTCGATGCCCTGTTGGATTTTGGCCTTGTCTTTCTCGATGAAAGCGCCCATCTCCAGGTTATCCATTACCGATAGGGTGGCGAAGATGCGCCGCCCCTCCGGCACCTGGACGATGCCCTTGCGCACGATCTGCTCGGACAGGGTCTGGCTGATGTCCTCGCCGTTGAAGACGATGCTGCCCCCGCGCGAGCGCAGGATACCCGAAAGCGTCCCCAGGGTGGTGCTTTTACCGGCCCCGTTCGCGCCGATCAACGCCACGATCTCGCCCCGATCCAGGTGAAAGCTGATGCCTTTCAGGGCGTGGATGGCGCCATAGTAGACGTTCAAATCCTTGACTTCCAACATTCGTTCAGCCATGCTGCACCTTTACACTTCCTGCGCTCGCTTGCGGCGGAATTTCTCGGAGAGGGCGGCTGCGCCGGGGCCAAGATAAGCCTCGATCACTTTTTCATTGGACTGGATCTCGGCTGGCGTGCCGCGGGCGATCACCTGACCAAAATCCATCACGGTGATCTTCTCGCAAATGCCCATCACTACCCGCATCTGGTGTTCGATTAGCAGGATGGTCAGCTTGAAGCGGTCGCGGATAAAGTGGATCAGGTCCATCAAAGCCACGCTCTCGGCCGGGTTCATCCCAGCGGCCGGCTCGTCTAGCAGCAGCAGCTTCGGCTCGGCGGCCAGAGCCCGGGCAATCTCCAACCGGCGCTGCTCGCCGTAGGGCATGTTTTTGGCGGTCACCCCCTGGCGGTCTTGCAGGTTAAAAATCGCCAGGAAGTCCTGGGCCTTTTCGGTCAGTTCGCGCTCTTTATGGCTGAACTTGCCATTATGGGCGATGGCATCGATCATACTGTACCCGGCATGGATATGATAGGCAATCCGCACGTTGTCCAGCACCGTCAGGTTGGGGAACAGGCGGATATTTTGGAAGGTGCGGGCGATGCCCAGGTGGTTGATTTCGAACGGTTCCAGGCCGTTGAGTTTCTGTCCATTGAAGGTGATTTGCCCGGCAGTGGGAATATACACGCCGGTGATCATGTTGAACACGGTGGTCTTGCCGGCCCCATTGGGGCCGATCAGGCCCTGCAGGTCGTTGGGGTTAAGGGCAAGGTCGAAGTTATTGACGGCCCGCAGACCACCGAACTGCATGGTTAGCTCTTGGATTTCCAACAGGGGCGGGCGACCACTCTGGCGCGGGGTGGGGGGAGTTTGCTGGGTCATTTCAGCACCTCCTGCTCGGTAGGTTGAGCAGTGGGATGGATGGCCGCCTCATTAGCAGATTGGGCGCGGCGCAAGGGTGGGAGGATCTGGCGCAGGAAGGGCATTTCGTAATCGCCCACCAGTCCTTTGGGGCGCAGCAGCATTACCAGCAGCAGAATTAGCGGGTAGACCACAAAGCGCCAGGTTTCAAAGCCCTGCGGCAGGATCAGGCGCAGCACACCTTCGAGGAGCAAGGCCCAGGCGAAGGCCGCCCCCAGCGTGCCGGTGATGCCGCCCAGGCCGCCCATCACGATGATGATCATCGGGTCGAAGGACTTGATGAAGTTGAACGTGTTGGGATGCAGGAAGCCGTTGATGTGGGCATACAGCCCGCCGGCCAGCCCGGCGAACAGGCTGCCGATCACGAAGGCCAGGATTTTGTAGTTGGCTACATCTACGCCCATGGCTTTGGCGGCGATCTCGTCTTCGCGCACGGCCACTACCGCCCGGCCATAGCTGGAGTGGAGCAGGTTGCGCATGACCACTACCACCAGGAACAGGGCCAGGAAGACCCAGAACCAGGAGGTGATCTTGGGGATGCCGATCATGCCGCGGGCGCCTTTCATCTCTTCAAAGCCCAGCATGGTATCTGAGTTGTCGAGCAAGACTTTGACGATGATGGTGAAGCCCAGGGTGGCGATACCGAAGTAGTCGGACCCCAGGGTCAGCACCGGCAGACCGAACAGGAAGCTGACCTCGGCGGCGAACATGGCCGCAGTGATGACTGCCAGCAGGAACACGATTTGCAGGCTGACGGCCTCGGGCAGGAGGTTCAACAGGCCGGTAAGGGCCGGGTCGATAATCCGCCCGACGAATACCGAAAAGATGCCCAACAGCAGGGTGGCGGTGAGATAGAGGGTGAAGGCGGAAAGTGGATCCAGCCCCCGGACTCTGCCCAGCACCTTGCGCAGATAGAGCATAGCCAACGCCACCAGCAGCACCCCTAGAAAGACGACGGATAGGCCGGCGGCGCTGTTATCGTTCACCCAGCGGTAGGTGATGTCGGCGGCCACGTAGGCCCCGATGGCATAGAAGCCCCATTGGCCGAGCGAGAACTGGCCGTTGAAGCCGTAGATCAGGTTCAGCCCCAGGCTGACGATCGCCATGACCGCACCCAGGCGGATGATGGTGTTCCAGAAGTCGTTCAACAGCCCCACGCTGATCAGGAATTGGACGACCACAAAGATCGCCAGCGCCCCGCCAAAGAAGATCAGGTTTTCACGCGAGAGTTTCTTCATGGTCTTATGCCTTTTCCTGGGTGGGTTCACCGAAGATACCGGTGGGGCGGACCAACAGGACCAGCACCAGAATGGTGAAAGCCACCGCATCGCGCATGGGGGTCGAGATGTAGGCGGCGCTCAATACCTCGGCTTCGCCGATAATCAGGGCGCCGACGAGCGCGCCGGGAATGCTGCCGATGCCGCCCAACACCGCGGCCACAAAGGCTTTCAGGCCGGGGATGATGCCCATTACGAAGTATACCTGGGGGAAGGCAGATGCATACAGCACGCCGGCTGCGCCAGCCAGGGCCGCGCCGATGGCAAACGTAACCGAGATGATTCCATCGACATTAATCCCCATCAGGCGCGAAGTCGGCTTGTCGTAGGCAGCGGCGCGCATGGCTTTGCCGATGCGGGTGCGTTGGACGATAAAGTTCAGCCCAAACACCAGTAACAGCGAGATGATGATGATGTACAGCGAAATGTTCGAGAACAGGATGCTGTTATCGGGCGGGGCTTCCCCGGCTTTCAGGGCTTGGATGCCTGCGCCAGAGATGATCCAGTTCACAACGTCGAACGGGCGCTGGTAGGTGACGAAGTTGGAGGTAAAGACGAACTGCAGCGCGCCGAAGTATTCGAGGAAGAAGGATACACCGATGGCGGTGATCAGGGCCGAAATGCGCGGGGCGTTACGCAGCGGTTTGTAAGCGATTCGTTCGATCGTGAAGGCTAATAGAGCGCAGGCCACCATCGAGAGCAGGATGACCGTGATCACACCCACTCCGGCGCTGAGCCAGCCGGGGATGCCCGGAAACACGCGCGCCGGCCAGGCGTTCAGGTTCCAGCGAGCGATAGCGTAGTAGCTGACAAACGCGCCCACCATAAACACATCGCCGTGGGCGAAGTTGATCAGGCGCACAATCCCATAGACCATGGTGTAGCCCAGGGCGATCAGGGCATACACGAACCCCAGTTGCAGACCGTTGACCACCTGCTGAATGAAAACGGTTGGGCTGGCGATAAATGCCGTGGTCAGCTTATACAGGGCCAGTAAAACGACTACCACCAGGAAGGCTTTCCCCAGCAGGCGTTTTTGGACAATTTGTTCAATCAATGTTGGTTGTTGTTTTACAGAAGCATTCATGCATCACCTTGGCGCCGAAATGCTGTAAAAACATGGGGGCGGCCTCGAAGGCCGCCCCCATGTTACGAAACTAGCTTACGGGGCAACCGATTCGACGAACTTCTTCTCGCCGTCTTTGACCCCGATTACAGCCGCAGCCTTGATCGGGTTGTGCGACGCATCGAAGGTGACTTTACCCGAAACGGCTTCCCAGGTCAGGCCAGCCAGGGCTTCGGCCACTTTGGTGGTGTCATCCACGCCAGCCTTCTCGATGGCGGCCAGCAGCAGGTTGGTGGCGTCGTAGGCCAGGGTCGCCAGAGCATCCGGCACTTTCTCCTTGCCGTTGGCATCCTTGTATTCCGCGCCGTACTTCTTCAGCCACTCGGCCACGATGGGGCGGGTGTCGCCCGGATCGTAGTGGTTGGAGTAGAAGCCGCCGTCGGCCGCTTTCACATCCAGGTCGGCCGAGTCCCAGCCATCGCCGCCCATCATGACAGCGGTGACGCCCTTATCCTTGGCCTGAGCGCCCACCAGGTTGACGATGTTATAGTAATCCGGCAGGAAGAGGACTTCGGCCTTGCTGTCGGCCACTTTGGTCAGGATAGCCGAGAAGTCGGTGTCCTGGGCGGTGTAGGATTCTTTGCCTACGATCTGGCCACCATTTTCCGTCCAGGCCTTCTCGAAGGCTTCGGCCAGGCCGCGCACGTAGTCGTTGCCCTGGTCGAACATGATGAAGGCGGTCTTGTAGCCCTTACCCATGGCGAACTTCGCCATCACCAGGCCCTGGAACGGGTCGATGAAGCAAGCCCGGAAGGTGAAGGGTTTGGTCTTGCCGTCTTTGTCAACCGTCACCGCCGGGTTGGTGGAGGTGGGGCTGATCTGGACGACTTTCTTCGGGTTGACGATCTCAGAGATGGGAATGGAGGCGCTGGAGCAAACCTCACCGACAAGGTATTTGACCTTGTCCTGGTCGATCAGCTTGTTGACCGCGTTCACGGCCGGGTCAGCCGAGCACTGGCTGTCGCCCACGATCAGCTCAATCTTCTTGCCCAACACGCCACCTTTGGCGTTCCACTCTTTGACGGCCAGTTCGGCGCCTTCTTTGGTCGAGAGGCCGAAGGTCGGCACCTGACCGCTCAACGGAGCAGCCAGACCGATCTTGATCGTGGCGGCGCCGCCGCTGCCTGCCGGAGCGCAGGCCGCCAAAACCATGCTGGCGATCATCACAACTGCGATGAACAGGTACAGCTTCTTGGACATCTTCTCTCTCCTCTAGCTTGTTCTGAATGAATCGGTTGGGTTTCCACAGCTTGTGGCTTCGGTTTTCTACGTGGATGACGTTACCGAATCGGCGAGTACAGTTCTATAAACTGTCCTCAATACACCTCCTATTCTGTTTCGTTTCCGAAAGTTGCTCATCGGGGCGGATGTTTTGCTATGTTCATACATCGGGGGACGTGATTCATATCCGCTTAATTTACCGATTCTACCGGTAAGACGCGCTCTGGTCAAGGAATTGGAAGCATAATTCCAACTCTTTCATAAAAGAAGGCATCTGGGAGATTTTGTCGCACTTCGTGCGACAAAATCTCCCGGCAAACCTCTTCTCAGGCAGGCGGGGCGGCTGCTTAGCGCGCGCAACACACGGGGCCTACCCTCACAAACTCCCCATTGTTCAATCGGCGGTGTGGTAAAATCTAGGGGCAAATGGAGAAATAGCCAGCCACAGGCAAACGCGGTACCACCCCACTTAAGCGTGGGGAGCCTATAGCGCTCTTCGAGCGCCTGAAAAAGAGATATTCAAGGGATTTTGTCGCCCTGCGGGCGACAAAATCCCTTGACAAACATCTTTTCAGGCGAGCTTCACTCGCCAAGCAAAGCTCGCCAGTCACCTCCACCACGGTTATGGGGGAGTTACCGCAACCGCTTGCAGGCTGGTTTTAGCGCGATTTACCGGTGCTGAGGAGTTAGCCCCAATTGCGGATATGGAGGAACGTGTGCTGAAAAATGGTCAACCGTCCGTGGTGAGCTATGAAGCCAAGGACATTCAGGTATTGGAAGGATTGGAAGCCGTGCGCCGCCGCCCCGGTATGTACGTGGGCGGTACAGACATCAAGGCGCTCCATCATCTCATCTATGAGGTGATCGACAATTCGATTGATGAAGCCCTGGCCGGGGTGTGCGACCGGATTACGGTGACCATCCACCCCGATAGCAGTGTGACGGTGCAGGATAACGGGCGCGGTATCCCGGTGGATATTCACCCGCAAATGAAGAAATCGGCCCTGGAAGTGGTCATGACGGTGCTGCATGCCGGCGGCAAGTTCGGCGGCGGCGGCTATAAAGTTTCCGGCGGTCTGCACGGGGTGGGCGTCTCAGCGGTCAACGCCCTGTCAGAATGGTGTGAAGTCGAAGTCCAGCGCGACGGCAAGGTGCATCGCCAACGCTACGAGCGCGGCTATCCCCAGGGGCCGATTGAAGTGATTGGCAAAGCCCCCAATGGGGCCACCGGCACCAAGACTACCTTTAAATACGACACCGAGATTTTCAAGGGCGATCTGGAATTCCGCTTCGATACCCTGGTGCAGCGCCTGCGCGAGATGGCCTTCGTCACCCGTGGGGTGACCATCTACCTGCTCGACGAGCGGGCCGAACGCGAGATGACCTTCTACTTCGAGGGCGGCATCACTTCCTTTGTGCGCTATCTCAACCGCAACCGCCAAACCCTGCACCCGGTGGTGCATGTGGAAAAAGAAGTGGACGGCATCACTATCGACGCAGCCATCCAGTATACCGATGCCTACGCCGAATCGGTCTACGCTTTTGCCAACACCATCAACACCATCGACGGCGGCACGCACCTGACCGGGCTGCGCTCGGCTGTCACCCGCACCATCAACGACTATGCCCGCCGGGCGGGGCTGCTCAAAGAGGCCGACCCCAACTTCACCGGCGATGACACCCGCGAGGGCCTGACGGCCATCGTCAGCGTCAAGCACCCCGACCCGCAGTTCGAGAGCCAGACCAAAGTCAAGCTGATGAACCCGGAAGTGCAAACCCTGGCCCAGCAGATCGTGGGCGAGGCTTTCAGCAGCTTTCTGGAAGAGAACCCGGCCGCCGGCAAGGCCATCGTGCAGAAGTGCCTGACCTCGGCCCGAGCTCGCGACGCGGCCCGTAAAGCCCGCGACCTGGTGATCCGCAAGTCGGCCCTGGAAAGCCTGACCCTGCCCGGCAAGCTGGCCGATTGCTCGGACCGCGACCCGCAGAAGACCGAGTTGTACATCGTCGAAGGCGACTCGGCTGGCGGCAGCGCCAAGCAGGGCCGTGACCGGCACTTTCAGGCTATCCTGCCGCTGCGCGGCAAGATCCTCAACACCGAGCGCGCCCGGCTGGATAAAATCCTGGCGAACAATGAAGTCAAGGCCCTGATCTCGGCCATGGGCACCGGAATTGGCGAAGGCTTCGATATTTCCGGGCTGCGCTATGGACGGGTGATTATCATGACCGACGCCGACGTGGACGGCAGCCACATCCGCACCCTGCTGCTGACTTTCTTCTTCCGCTACATGCAGGACCTGATCGAGCAGGGCCATCTTTACATCGCCCAGCCGCCGCTCTACCGCCTGGCGCACAAGAATCAGGTGCACTATCTGTACACCGACGCCGAAAAAGACAAGGCCCTCAAAGACCTGGGCCTGGAAGCCGAAAAGGCCAACCTGCAGCGCTACAAAGGCCTGGGCGAGATGAACCCCGAACAGCTCTGGGAAACCACCATGGACCCGGTCAAGCGCACCCTGCTGCTGGTAACGGTGGACGACGCGGCCGAGGCCGACCGCACCTTCGACATGCTGATGGGCTCCGAAGTGCCGCCGCGCAAGCGCTTCATCCAGACCCACGCCCGCGATGTGCGCAATTTAGATGTATAGTTGGTCCCAGTTCGGCCAGGCGCGGCCGGCCTCATTCCGCGCCGCGCCTGGCTCATATAACTGGCGAATTTGCAAGCAAAAAAACCGGATAAGGGACTATACTTAAAGAGCTGTGATTCTAGAGCGTGGCGTATTACTCAATAATCGCTACCGGATCGTCGAAATCCTCGGTCAGGGGGGGATGGGATCGGTTTACCGGGCGGTAGACGAAAACCTGGGCATGGAGGTGGCGGTCAAGGATAACTTGTTCACCACCGAGGAATACGCGCGCCAGTTTCGCCGGGAGGCCATTATCCTGGCGAACCTGCGCCATCCCAACCTGCCGCGCGTCACCGATCACTTCGTGATCGTAGGGCAGGGGCAGTATCTGGTGATGGATTATATCGAGGGGGAAGACCTGCGCCAGCGCATGGAGCGCACCGGCGTTCTGCCAGAAGAAGAAGCCATTGTGATCGGCGCGGCCGTGTGCGACGCCCTGACCTACCTGGGTTCGCGCAAACCAGCCATTATTCACCGCGACATTAAGCCCGGCAACGTCAAGATCACCCCCCAGGGGCAAATCTTCCTGGTCGATTTTGGGCTGGCGAAGACCCTGCAAGGCTCGCAGGCTACCACCACCGGGGCGCGGGCCATGACGCCCGGCTTTTCCCCGCCAGAGCAGTACGGCACAGCCCGCACCGACCAGCGCTCCGACATATTCTCGCTGGGGGCCACCCTGTACGCCGCCCTCACCGGGGCCACCCCGGAAGACGCCCTGGCGCGCGCCATGGATCAGACCGAACTGACCTCCATGCGCAAGCACAACCCACGGGTTTCACGCCGCCTGGCATCGGCCATCGAGAAGGCCCTGGAAGTGCGGCCCGACAACCGCTATCAGAGCGCCGAGGAGTTCAAGCAAGCCCTACTTGGGTCGAACGCCGCCGCTCGCCGCCGGGATGGCGAATATATCGTTTCGCCGCCGCCGGAAGGCGAACGGGTGGACCTGGCTGAAAACGCCCTGCTGCCGGCCGAATCGCGTGAGAAGCTGCTGCTGCCCAACGATAAAAGCCCTTCGCTGCTGCCCATCAGCACGCCGCTGGATGAGGTCGATATGCCCCCTTCGCGGGCCAAATCGAAACCCCGGCGGCGCAAGTCGTCGCGCCGGATGGGCTGCTTGCTGTTCTGGCTGCTGCTGCTGATTTTCGGCGGCGCAGGTGGATATTGGGTTTATCGCTTTGACCCTGGCCTGCCCAACCGGGCCTATGCCCTGTATGGGCCGACCGTTCAGGCTCTGGTGAACAATCAAAGTACGGCCCTGGGGGCCGGGTTGACCGTCACCCCGGCCGGGGCGGTTGAATCGCCCGCTACCCCAACCCCTACTTCTACGGTCGAGCCGCCCCAACCCACCGCCACGCTTGCGCTTACCCCCTCGGCCACGTTCACCGAAGTTCCGCCCACCGAGACCCCTACCCCGCGTCCCACCCCCTTTGGCGGCGGGCTGGGTCAGCTAGCCTTTGCCACTCAAGTGGACGGGTTGAGCCAGATTTTTGTGGTCAGATCGGATGGCACAAACCGGCGCCAGATCACCAAACTGCCCGAAGGTGCCTGCCAGCCAGACTGGTCGCCCGATGGGAATCGCCTGGTCTTTATCTCGCCCTGCGTCAATAACACCGATTCTTACCCTGGCTCGGCTATGTACATCATCAACGCGGATGGCAGCGGCCTGTTGCCGCTGCCCACCCTTTCGGGCGGCGATTACGACCCGAAATGGTCGCCAGACGGCAAATTCATTGTCTTCACCTCGCTGCGCAATGCCGGGCGGGCGCAGATTTACGTCCTGGCCCTCGAAAATAATCAGGTCAAGGCCCTATCGGCCCGCTACGACATCGACTATCAGCCGGCCTGGTCGCCGGACGGCAAGAAGATCGCCTTTATCTCCACCCGGCGTTCTACCCCCCAAATTTGGATTATGGATGCCGACGGCAAAAACCCTACCCAGTTCACGCACAGCGCCAACTTTATCGCCAGCCGCCCCGGATGGTCGCCGGATGGCAAATCTTTGCTCTTTACCCAAAACCTGACCAGCGGCGGCATCCCACGGGTGCTGATTGTCTCCATCGAGGCTGAAACCTATACCGAATACCGCATCAGCGATTTACCGATGCGAGATGGTATTTTTTCCCCGGATGGATATTGGGTGGCGTTCGAAGGCTGGCAGGTGGGCAGCAGCCACAATATCTTCATTATGGCCGCCTCTGGCGCTGGCCTGACTGCTATGACCGACGATCCCACGCCCGACTTCGACCCGGTCTGGCGTCCGACGCAACCCTGATCCGGCCAGGTTGACCGCTAGTTGGGGTTTGCGGGCAGCGCAGCCATCCGCAAACCCCAACTAGCGAAATTTCCCCGGCGAAGCACTCCCCCGCACAATTTTGTCCTATTCTTGAGTCTTGCGCCAGATGGCATCGAGCATTTGCAGCGCGCCCAGGTTGCGCCAGGGCCAGGCGTGCTGCATGGCTTCCTGGTCGGCAAAGAAATTGCGCCCCCAGGTCAGGTGCGCTCCATCTTCCTGCAGGCCGCCTTCCGGCAGGTTTTGAACCACGGCCCAGAAATTCCACAGCGGCAGATCATACTCAAACGCCAGGCGGGCAATCGTGGCGTTGATGCGAAAATCCTTCTCCTGGTTATCGGCCTTGGTCGAGAGGATGGGGATCACGCCATTCTGAAGCGAATATTCGATAATCTTGCGCATTTGCGGCTCGAATTCATCGGGTCGCCAGACGTCGTTCGTGCCGAGCATGACGAATACAATGCTGGGGCGCTGATTGCGATATTCGCAGGCCAGCGGCGTTTCGTTGGCCTGGCAGTAGGCCCGATCGCTCCACAGCGGGGCAAACAGGGCCGATGCGTTGAAGCCAGAGCGGGCCGCCAGGCTGGTGCGCCCAAACGAACCGTGGAATTGTTCGATGACACCCTGCAGGCCGGAGTAGGGGCCCAGGTCGTAGAATTCCAGGCCCCGGTCGAAATCTCCCAGGAACCAGGCCGGGGTGCTGCCGCAATCGCCGATCTTCGAGAAGGCGTTGGGGTTGTTGCCCAGGGCCAGACCCTGCTGGTAGACGGCCACCACCCGATTGCTGATGATGGGGGGGATAACCGGCAGGGTCTTCCAACCGTCTGGCCCCAGGGTGGGGCGGGGGCGAGTGGGCGAGGCGGTGGGGCCGGGCGCGGGCCGGGTGATTTGATCGGTGAGGGCAGCGGCCTGTCCAGGAGTCTTGCCGGGCGTCGGCGGTGTGGGGCTGGCGCTCGGGGTGGCCGAGGCGCTGGGCCGCCGGGTGACGGGCAGAGTCTCGAAGGCGGGCATAGGGGAAGCGCCGGGGCTGGCCTGCGGGCTGGCGCAGGCCGCCAGGAGCAGGCTAAGCGCCAGCAGGGCCAGTAAGACGGGTTTGGCGTGGGTATCGCGGCGCATGCTAACGAACCTTGCCGCCCAGATTGTTCAAGACAAGAAATTCGACCAACTCCATTGTGCAGCTACTCCTGTTCAAATTGGCCGCCTCGTTTCAGCGCCCGGCGGCGGCCAGGATGGCCGGGGCCAGCAGCCCGGCAAACTGGCGGCTGCCCTGGGGGCTGAGATGAACGGCGCTGTTGGTAAATTCGCCGGGGGCGATTGCGTCCCAGGCATCCAGATACGCCCAACCGTGGGCGGTAGCCCAGCGAGCGATGATCTGGCGGTAATCGTCGTAGGCCCAGCGCGGGTAGAAGAAATTATAGCGCAGAGAACTGTTCTGGCCCTGGCTGATCGCCATCGGCTCGTTCACCAGCAAGAGCGGGGTTGGCCCGGCCAGAGTGCGCCCGGCGGCCAGCACATCGAAGGCCAGGTCGCTTTCGGCCAGGTGGGGCGGCTGGAGGTTGTGGAAGCCCAGGTCGGGTTCCAGGTCGCGCGCCCAGGGGGTGTAATTGGCGGGCAGGTCTTGGTCAACGCCGGTGGCGGCCCACAGCGGGCCGTAGAGCTGCAGGCGCAGCAAGTCGGCCAGCGGGCGGCGCGCTCCTACCAGGGTGCGCCCGGCGAAACCGGGGGACTGGAAGGCTGGGTCGTTGGGGTCGAGGCGCAGGCCATAGGTTTGGATCAGGGCCCGCACCGGGCCGGGATTGTTTTGCAGCAGCGGCGGGTAGAGCTGCTTGTCGTAGGGGAACGATTCGAGCGTCGCCAGCCAGACGATCAGGTCGGGCTGATAGGCCAGGGCGCGGGATAGGATCAGCAGGTCTTTGGTCAGCGACATGACCGGGTAGCCCAGGTTGTAGAAGCGCATCGGGCGGCCATCGGGGGCCTGGAGCTGGAGCCCATTCAGATGGGCAGCCAGGGTCTCTTCGGGCGGCAGCAGAAAACCCCAGGTGGCTGAATCGCCGATCAGGATCACCCGATATTCGGGCCGAATCTTGGCCGGCGGCTTTGGCCCGGCCGAGATTTCGTGTGCAGCGAACATGGCTTCCAGGTTATACAGGCTCAGGTTATAGGCCCGGTCGGGGCGGTCGCCATAAGGCAGGCGCACCCGGCCGGGAAACAGGCGGTTGTAGGCCGAGATGCGCCCCAACTGCGGCAGGGGGTAGGCGGCGGCAAAGGCCAGGTTGGCGGCCAGGAACAACACCGCAGCCTTGACGATCACATTGCAGACGAAGCGCGGGGTGAGGGGAGTCATGGAAGCGGGCCTCCCAGGCCAAACAGGCGGGAGAACACGGCCAGGGCGGCGGCCGGGGTGGGCAGGGCAAACCAGACCCAACCTAGAATGACATACAGGAAGGTGAGCAGCCACCCGGCGACGGCAGCCAGGCGGGCCAGGCGCGGGCGAGCCGCCAGCCAATCCAGGCGCGGGCGGGCCCAGTCGGCGTAGCGATTGTGGACGAACAGGCCCAGCCCGTGCCAGGCGCCCCAGATCAGGAAATTCCAGGTCACGCCGTGCCAGACACCGATTAAGATCATAGTACTGAGCTGCGCGGCCAGGATCACCAGCCACACCGGCGGTTTTGCCGGGCGCGAGCGCAGCCAGCGAGTGAAGGGGTTAAAAAAATAGGCTCGAAACCACAGCGAAAGGCTGATGTGCCAGCTATTCCAGAAGGCGGTCAGGTTGGGGCGGGTGTAGGGCCGGTCAAAGTTTTCGGGCAGGCGGAAGCCCAGGATGCGCCCCAGGCCAATCGCCACGTCGGTATAGCCGGCGAAATCGAAGTACAGGCGCAGGCTGTAGGCCAGCAGCAGCGCCCAGGCCCAGCCGGTGGAGCGGATTTGCCCGGCGTTCTGCGGGCTGAGGGCCAGCAGGGCCAGGCTATCGGCCAGGACGAACTTCTTGAACACGCCGATCAGGATGCGCTGCCCCCCGGCCAGGGTATCGTCCAGGGCGGCGGCCCGGCGCCCGGCGGATGGTTCCGCAGCCTGAACCTGGCGCAGGTCGCTGAGCCAGCGCGGCGCCTTGTCAATCGGCCCGGCGGTGAAGGCCGGGAAGAACAGGGCATAAGCAGCGAATTCATCCAGGCTGAAGGCGGGCAGCTTGCCGGCCTGAGCTTCGCGCAGGGCGTGAACCAGGCGAAAAGCCAGGTATGAAAAGCCGAGCCAGGCCAGGTCGGCCGGGGCGGCCAGGTGAACGGGCTGCTCGTTGACGGCCCGCAGCCCGACGCTGGCGGCCAGGGCCAGCGCCGGGGTCTTGAGGACAATCAGCAGCCCGATCACCAGGCTAAGCAGCGCTCCGGCCAGCCTGGGCCGCCGCCAACTTGCCCGCCAGAGCAGGGCGGCTCCGCCGCTAAACAGCCCTAACCCCAGCGTCACCACTGGCAGGGCCGGCGGGCGCATGGAGAGTATTCGCACTCCACTGTAGCGGGTCAGGGCGACCAGCAGGATCGGAGCCAGGACGAGGGCCGCGGCGGAAAAGACGCCCCTCGCCCCCTGGCCCCCTTCCCCCTCTGGGGAGAGGGGGAAGGGAGAGACAGGGCGGCACACGGCCCACACCCAGGCCGTAAGGCCGATGGCGGCCGTGGGCAGCCAGAAGTCCAGCCCGCGCAGGGGGGTGGAAGGCTGCAGGGCGTAGATTGCCAGCAGGCTGACGATCAGGGTGAAGCGCCCCAACCAGCGCGGGGGAACCAGCCAGCGCCCGATCAGGGCCAGCAGGCCGAAGGCCAAAATGATGTTCAGCGCCATCGGCTAGAAACCCTGGTAAATCCACTGGGGAGCCTGATCGGCGGTGACGATCCACAGGGCGATCAGCAGCAGGCACAGCAGCAGGGCTGCGACATTTTCAGGTGAGAAAATGCGCCGCAAAAGCCGCTTCATTAGCGATACCCACACATCCGCCACTCGCCGCCTTCTTGCACTACTTTGTAGGTGCGCTCGGCCAGATCGATCTTTTGGTCTTCAGCCCCATAGTTGGCGATGATGGCGCCGCGACAGGCGACGAGGGTAAATTCGCCTTCCTGGCCGTTATCCTGGCAGGAGGCGTCTTTTAACGCCAGTTTGACGGCTGAAAAAGCGTCGAACTCGATTTGGGCCTGTTCTTCCCAGGCGGCGCAAGATAGGGTGACCATTGTATTGGGCTGGCGGTCTACCAGAGCTTGCAGGTAATCGAACACGACCTTGGAGGCCGGGCTGCTGCTGGTCTGGCTGGGGCCGCTGCAGGCGGCCAGCCCCAGCAGCCCGACCAGGACCAGCCCTAGAAAGTAACGTCGTAGCATAGACATACAGGCATCCTTACAGAAGAAGTGGTTTGAACAAGGCTCTCCGGCCTGGCCGAGGAAATCTCTGCAGGGAGGCGGGTGGGCGGCCACCCGCCCCACCCAATATCCGTCAAACCCCGCCTTCGGCGGAAGAGCCTTGGATAACCCCCGTATTATATAATGATATAATCGGAGCGGCAAAAGTCTGTCTGTTTCTCAATAAAACTTTTTCCAAGGAGACTGCCATGACCGCACAAATTATCGACGGCAAGCTGATTGCCGAGCAGGTTCGCCGAGAAGTGGCCGAAGAAGTGGCTCAGCGCACGGCGGCAGGCAAGCCGAAACCCGGCCTGGCGACGGTGCTGGTGGGCGAAAACCCAGCCTCTCAATCATACGTCAAGTCAAAACAAAAAGCCTGCGCCGAGCTGGGCATGGAATCGTTCGGGTTCCATCTGCCGGCCGACGCCTCACAGGAGCAGGTGGAAAAGCTGGTGCGCGATTTGAACGCCGATCCGCGGGTGAACGGTATCCTGGTGCAGTTGCCGCTGCCCTCGCACCTAGACGAAGAAGCCGTGCTGCGCTCGATTAGCCTGGAAAAGGACGTAGACGGCTTTCACCCGATCAATATGGGCCGCCTGGCGCAGAAGGGCCGCGATCCGTTGTTTGTGCCTTGCACGCCGCTGGGCTGTATGGTGATGCTGGAAAAGCTGGGCGTGAAGCTGGACGGCGCCAACGCGGTGGTGCTGGGCCGCTCGAACATTGTGGGCATGCCGGCCGCCCTGCTGTTGATCCGCCGCAACGCCACGGTGACGGTGTGCCACTCGCGCACCAAAGACCTGCCGGGCGTGGTGCGCTCTGCGGATGTGCTGATCGCCGCCGTGGGACGGGCCAAGATGGTTAAAGGCGACTGGGTAAAGCCCGGCGCGGTGGTGATCGACGTGGGCATCAACCGCATCGACGATCCGAGCCACCCGAAAGGCTCGCGCCTGGTAGGTGACGTCGATTTTGACGAGGTCAAAGAAGTGGCCGGGGC
>CAYQDU010000032.1:25000-29320 GCA_964416275.1 uncultured Anaerolinea sp.
GCTCGCGCCTGGTAGGTGACGTCGATTTTGACGAGGTCAAAGAAGTGGCCGGGGCTATCACGCCTGTTCCAGGCGGGGTAGGGCCGATGACCATCGCCATGCTGATGAAAAACACGCTAGAGGCGGCCAAGATCGCCGACCACGCTCGCTAGAACTTCGTTTTTTCGGGGATGGGCTGGGGCGCGGCCTCCGCCCATCCCCCGAAAGATCAACCGGCACGCGCGGCCACGCGTCCACTTGCGTTTGTGGCAGCAGGGCGGCAAAGAACCGCAAGCCGCAAAATAGATTTTGCATCTTTCGAGACCTTAAGGTATAATCGGGGTTTGTCTGTAAACCATCCGTTTAGGATCACCTTGTCGGGTATGCTTCCCGGTGGCGCACTCTGCTGCGCGTCGTCACGAGGTAGCATACCCGACAAAGTGAACATCACTTATGAACTGCGAGGGTATTGAACCATGACCAAGCGTACTTATCAGCCGAAGATCCGCCGCCGCATGCGCGTGCACGGCTTCCGCCAGCGAATGCAGGATGCCGACGGGCGCAAAGTTCTGAAGGCGCGCCGCGCTAAGGGCCGCTATCGCCTGACGGTAGAAATGAACCGGCACACCAAGAAAATCAACTGGAAGAGCTAAATAATCCCTGGATGTGGATGGCTGGCTGATAACATTCAAAGCCGATGCGACTCCATCTGGCTCGGAAGCGTGAACCGCAAGTTCCGTCTGACCAGGTCGACCGATTTTCAGCGGGTGCGGCGGTTTGGCAAGTCCTATGCCCACCCGCTCTTGGTATTCGTAGCCTATCCCAACCCCGACGCCCACGCCGCAGCGCGCTGCGGCGTGACGGCCGGGCGGTCGATAGGAGGGGCGGTGCAGCGCAACCGGGCCAAGCGCCTGCTGCGCAGCGCCATCCAGCCCTACCTGTCTACACTGCCGCCGGGGTGGGACATGGTGTTGATCGCTCGCCAGCCTTTGTTGGCGGCCAGCTATCCACAGCTTCAGGCGGCGCTCCGTACGCTGCTGCGGCGCGCCCGATTTTTGCAGGAAGCTCATGACGCCTGAAATCAGCGATCCAAGCCCAGAGTTTGTCGAAGAACCGCGCCTGCGAGACCTGCCGCTTCATGTGGTTAACCTGCCGCGTTTTGCGCTGTTGGGCCTGATCCGTTTGTATCAGGCTACTTTCGCGCGCACGCTACCGCCCGACACCTGTCGATTCTATCCAACTTGCTCGCATTACGGTTACCAGGCCATCTATAAATATGGCGCGCTCAAAGGGGGGGTGATGGCAATCTGGCGTGTCTTGCGCTGCAATCCGTTCAACCCGGGCGGCATCGACCCGGTTCCGTGAGCCTGTATGAAAATCTTTCGCTTTGTTCCTTTCTTGTTCCTGCTGCTGATGGGCGGCCTGTTGAGCGGCTGCGCTGGCGGCCAGGTGATCGAAAGCTGGCATGGGGTGACGCTCTCCCCCGATGGGCAAACGGCCTACCTGGCGGGCGGCCCAGCCGTGTACGCGGTCAATGTGAGCAATGGCACGGAAAAATGGCGCTTCCCCGACCCAGCCGATAATAAGATCACCTTCTATGCCCCGCCGGCGGTCGCGCCGGATGGCTCGCTGGTGGCCGGGAGCTTCAATCACTCGCTCTATCGCTTTATCCCCGGCGAGGGTTCCAGCGCGCCCCAGCTTTCCTGGGTCTTCAGCCAGGCCAAAGACCGCTATATCGCCGCCCCGGTGATAGCCGGGGAGCTTATCCTGGCTCCTTCGGGTGATAATACCCTGTATGCGGTCTCGATGAACGGCGAGCTGGCCTGGAAATTCACCGCCGAGCACGGCCTGTGGGGCAGCCCGCTGGTGGATAAAGAGCGGGTCTACGTGGCATCCCTCGATCATCACCTATACGCTCTCAAGCTGGATACGGGCGAGCTGATCTGGAAAACCGACGATGTGGGCGGCCAGATGACCGCCCAACCCGGCCAGGGGCCGGACGGTACGCTGTACGTGGGGGTATTCGGCTCGAAGAATGACGACCCCAAGCAGGCGTCGAAGCTGCTGGCGATCAACCCGGAAACCGGGGCATTGGCCTGGAGCCTGCCGACGAAGAGCTGGGTCTGGCACGCGCCCGTACTGGATGGCAATGTGCTATATTTTGCCGACCAGGATGGCTACGTGTATGCCGTCGACGCTCAAACCCAAAGCCCCATCTGGCAGGTGCAGCCCGAAACCGGGCCTAACCGGGCGATTGTAGGCGGCGTGCTGGTCAAGGACGATGCGCTTTATTTTGCCAATAAGGCTGGGAACTTCTATATCCTGAATAAAGATAACGGCAGCCAGCGCGGGATGCAAACCATCGGCGGGCAGATCTATGCCTCGCCGCTGCTGGCCGGCGATGTGATCTTGCTGGCCCCGCTGAATTACGAAGCGCAGTTGGTGGCGGTGGATGGAAACGGCGCCCGGCGCTGGCCTTTTACCCCCGCTAAGAAGTAGCGCGTCTTGTTGTGTGGTTGGAGATTACCATGTGGGATACGCTGATTATTAACCCTATGCTGAACATGCTGCTGTGGATTTACAGCTTGCTCGGCAATTTCGGGATTGCGATCATCCTGTTCACCATCCTGGTGCGGTTGCTGACCCACCCGCTGACGGTGCAGCAGATCCGCGGCACGCAGAAGCTGCAAGATTTTCAAAACTCGAAAGAGTGGCAGGCGCTGCAAAAAAAATACAAGGATAACAAGCAGCAGCTTCAGCAAGAGCAGATGAAGCTGTATCAGGAGATGGGCATCAACCCGCTCAGTTCGTGCCTGCCCACCCTGATCCAATTCCCGATCATCATTGGGTTGTACCAGTCGATCACGCGGGCGATGGCCTCTACGCCGCTGCAAATGGAGGCTTTGTATCAGCACATCTATCCATTTACCAATATTTCCCGGCTGCTGCCGGTGGATAACCGCTTTCTGTGGATGAACCTGGGCCAGCCGGAGCGCCTGTATGTATTTGGGATCGGTATTCCGGTGCTGGCGGTGTTGGTGCTGATTACTACGTTCTTGCAGTCGCGGCTGATGACCCCGCCCAGCCAGCCGGGCGACCAGAGCGCCCAGATGGCCGGAATGATGAATATCTATATGCCGCTGTTGATGGGCTACCTGGCGCTGACGTTTGCCTCGGGCCTGGCGGTTTATTTCATCGCCAGCAATGTGGTTTCGGTTGTCCAGTACGCGGCCCTGGGCCGGGTAAATTGGAGCAACCTGCTGCCGAAGTGGAAGCGGAGCGCCTGAACCGGAACGCACTCACTTATGTTGTAATTTTTCCTAGAGGCTGATTATGAGCGAAAAACGGACGAGTCTGGAGATGATTGCCCCCAGCGTGGAAGAAGCCATTGCGAAAGGATTGGACGAGCTGGGGTTGCCGGAAGATGCGGTCGATGTGGAAGTGCTGGACACGGGCAGCCGGGGGCTGTTTGGGTTAGGCTTCCGCCAGGCCCGGGTGCGGCTGACGATCAAAGCCGCAGCCAGCGCCCCGGCCGAGCCGGCGGCAGTGGATGCACCGGCTGCGCCGGCCCCTGGCGAGGCCTGGTCTTACGAGCTGCCGGCCGCCGCGACTGCGCCTGAGCCAACGTTTGAAGCAGCGCCGGCCTACGCCGCCGAAGAGCCGGCTGCCCCGGCTGCGCCGCGCCCGGCCCCGGCCGAGCCGGGCGAAGACGCCGAGTATCTGCTGCGCGTGGCGCGTGAAACGGTCGAGGAGCTGCTGACCAAGATGAAAGTATCGGCGCGGGTGACGGCTCGCTTTGGCGAGCCGGACGACGACCGCGATCGATCTCCGCTGCTGGTGGAAGTGCGCGGCAACGACCTGAGCATTCTGATCGGTCCCAAGGCCGAAACGCTGAACGCCTTACAGTATATCGCCGGGTTGATCGTGGGCAAGGAAGTGGGTCACACCATCCCGCTGATCGTAGATGTGGAGGGCTATCGCTCGCGCCGCACGCAGCAGATACGCCAGCTTGCCCGCCGGATGGCCGAGCAGGCCATCCGCACCGGCCGCCGCCAGGTGCTGGAACCGATGCCCGCTAACGAGCGCCGCCTGATCCACATCGAACTGCGCGATCATCCCAAAGTGCGCACCGAGAGCGTGGGCGAAGAGCCGCGCCGCAAGGTGACGATTGTGCCAAAATAGAGGCGCCGGGCAAAACTCCCCCACTGACTGGGGGAGTTTTGCCAATTTGTGAAATTTGTCCTTGACCGTTTGGGGCTGGGATGGTAGAATTCCGCTCGCTTGAACGCCCCCATCGTCTAGGGGACCAGGACGCAGCCCTTTCAAGGCTAAAACCAGAGT
>CAYQDU010000033.1:0-28983 GCA_964416275.1 uncultured Anaerolinea sp.
GGTCCAGGTCTGGAGCGTCTGGAGCAGCAGGGCCATGTAGATGCAGCAGATCATTCCCAGCCCGCGGCCGGGTTTGACTCTGGCGGCGGATTACCCCGCCAATTTGATTGCGGTCCACCAGCGCCAGGCCGGTAGGAATGTTCAAAACCAGCCCCAACCGGGATACCGCCAGGTCTTTCATCTCCTCATACAGGGCCAGGGCATCGGCCGGGGCATAGATGGCCGTCTGATGGCACACTCCGCACACCTTGCGCCCATCCGAAAGCTGCCAGTGTTCCAGGGTCAGCGGAGCGCTGCACACGTCGCAGCGCGGGCGGCCCTGGTAGCAGGCCGGGCAATACGGCCCCACCCCATCAAACTCATAGAACGCGCCGGTGATGGGTTGTCCGCAGGCCAGGCACACCCGGCGCAGCACGGCGCAGGTGGGGCAAAGCCCGTCCGGGCTGGGGGCGGCCATGGGCAGGCCGCACGCTGAACAGCGGGGCTTTTCACGCTGGCAGGCCAGGCACACCTTCATCGACAGATCGGGCGGCCAGCGCGGGTGACGGAACGTCAGGCCTGGCCCGGCGGAAGCCTGCGCTTCGATCCATCGACCACATAACTGGCAGTAAGCGACCAACCTCGCTCCTCATGGATTGGACGTGCAACCGGTCGTTCCGGTTCCGCTGCCCCACGTCAGGCCCGGCGCGCCTTACTCGCCCTTCTTTCTGGCCTGCACCACCAGGGTCAGGATAAACCACAGCAGCCCGTGAGCCGCCAGCCCGGCCCACATCGCCAGAATGTGGCCGGGGGTATGGGTGTAATCCAGCGACAGCTTGGTATCGGCTGGCGAGCAGAACGGCTTATTGATCTTTGCACCGGTGGTCTCGCTGAAGGTCTCGATGCCCTGACACGACAGGCTCATCTCGTTCAGGCGCGGGATGTTGACCGTAGCGCCGATGGCGTCGGTGCTCCAGTAGGCGATGGTGGCAGAGGAGGCCAGCTTGCTGTCCAGCGGGAACAGCGTGCCGCCCAGAATGATCTGGACGAACAACTGCACCAGGATGGCGTACAGAACTACATCGGTGTTTGGCACAATGGCCGAGATGAACAACCCGAAGGTGATGCTTGCCAGCATCGCCAGGTACAGGGTGATGAAAATCTCGATCACCCCCGCGCCGAACAGCGCGCCCTGGATGTTCAAATCGACCGCCAGCCCGATAATCAGCAGGGCGCTCACCACCTGCACCACCGCAAACAGGCCCAGGACAATCACTTTCGACAGCACATAGGCCAGGGCGCTCAGGTTCACCGCCCGCTCACGGCGATAGATGGCCCGCTCTTTGACGATCTCGTAGGCGGCCACGAACGTTCCGGCCTGGGTCAGGGCCAGGGCCAGCATAGTGGCTAAAATCTGCGAGCCTTCCACCGGGGTATAGGTCACTTCGGTGTATTTATCCAGCTTGGGCCGGTCTTTGTTATTGGGCAGCTTTTCCCAGGCTTTGATTTTGGCTTCAACCTGGTTTTCCAGATCGAACTGGATCATGGAAAGCGTGCCGGACTTGCCGGTGAAGTCGGTCGGCTCGCTCACCCCGGCGAACAGGGCCGAGATCAGCGGCACCATCAGCAGCAGGATCGCCAGGGTGCGCCAGTCGAAGCGGATCAGGTCGAACTGGCGGCGCACCAGGATCAGGGTCTGGCGCAGGAAAGAGTCTTTCGAGCGGCGGGGTGGCGGGGCGGCCGAGGCCATCGCCTCGGCCTGGCTCTTATTGCCCAACTGGCGCTGGCGGTCGGCCACGTATTTCTGGAACTGGGCCGAGCGGGCGTAATGCTCAGCCCACAGCACCCCGGCCTGCACCTTGCCAGCCTTGGGCTGGTAGTAGGGCTGCAGTTCGCTGGACGGAGCCTTACCCGCAGACGGATCTACATCTTGCGACAACTTCAGGTAAATATCCGAGAAATCGCGCACGCCGAAGAACTGGAGCGCGTCGTTCGGCGGGCCGTAATACGAGAGCCGCCCCTGCGAGAGAAAGGCTACCTGATCGCATTGCTCGATGTTGGCCGTGGCATGGGTCACCAGCACCACGGTGCGGCCTTCGTCGGCCAGGCGGTTGAGGTCGTACATCATCTTCTTCTCCAGCCCAGGGTCCAGGCCAGAGGTAGGTTCGTCCAGGAAGAACAGAGTTGGGCGGGCCAGCAGTTCAACCGCGATGCTGACCCGTTTGCGCTGCCCGCCGCTCAGCACCCGCACCGGCTTTTCGGCGTGTTCGGTCATCTCTACCGCCCGCAGAGCGTCGGCAATGCGGGCCTTGATCTCGGCCGGGCGGGCGTCGGGCAGGCGCAGCTTGGCGGCGTAATATAAGGCCACGTTGACCGGCAAAATGCGGTGGATGATGTCGTCCTGCGGCACGTAGCCCATCTGCGTACGATACAGGTCTAGCTTGGAATACAGCGGCTCACCATCCAGCAATAAGTGGCCGTGATTAGCCGGTTCGTAGCCGTTCATGGCCTTCATCAATGTGCTTTTACCGGCCCCCGACCCACCCACCAGGGCCACGAACTCGCCCGGGTTGACGGTCAGCGAGACGTTGCCCAGGATCATGCGCTTATTCTGCACCTCGCGGCCCAGCTTGATGGCGTCGATGCGGTGGCCCATGCGCATCGATTGGGCCAGCACTCCGGCCTGGGCATCGTAGACCAGCTTGAACGGGCCAATCTGAATCTCGTCGCCGCTGTTGAGTGGGGCCTGGGTGATGCGCTTCGTGTTGACGTAGGTGCCGTTGGTGCTGTTCAGGTCGCGAATGAACAGCGCTCCGTTCTGACGGACGATCTGGGCATGGCGGAACGACACCGCCGGATGGTTAAGCGGCAGATAGCTGGCCGGATCGCGCCCGATGATGATGTTGGTCTGGTTCGCCAGGTCGAGCTTGCCCAACGAGAGGGTGCGCAGGGCCTCGCCGCCCCCGGCGCTCTCCAGGCCCAGGCTGATCCAGTTGCCGGTCAGGTCGCCAATTCGGATCACGTCGGCAGCCTGGAAGGGCTGGGGCTGGTTGGGCGGAATGCGCTGGCCGTTGAGCTGCGTGCCGTTGGTGCTGTTCAGGTCGGTCAGCAGTAAGCCGTCTGGGCGGGCCAACAGACTCAGGTGATGGCCCGATACAGCCGGGTGGTTAATCACCACATCGTTATCTGGGGCCCGGCCCACGCTGATCTGCATCTTGTTGAGCGGGTAGCGCTGCGAATTACCGCCCATCCAGCGCACAATCAGCGTACCGCCGCCCTGGTTTTCGTTCATCAAGACGGTGTGCAGCCCCGGAGGTTGATTGGGCGAGGCAGGCGCCGCCGCCGGAGGGGCCGCGTTCGGAGCGGCGGCCGCCTGGGCGGCGGCCAGCAGGTCGTAACCGCACGCAGCGCAAAAACGGGCCGTAGAGCGCACCGGCGTCCCGCAGCGCGGGCAAAGCTTAGGCGGGTCGACGCTCTGGGGCGAAGAGGGCGTTTGCGGCCCAGCCGCTGGAGTAGACGCCGCCAATGGAGCGCCGCAGCGAGCGCAGAAGCGCGCTTGGGGCGCATTTTGCATCCCACAATTGGGGCAGGTCAAGGCGCTCATTTTATTCTCCTCGGATAATCAATCCGTTTCAGGCGGACCAAACGAGCATCGCTTTCAACCATCCAGGCCATCTACGCTAATTCTACTCCAAATCAATTTTTTCTGTCTCTTCCCGCTGCGCCAGGAAAATTCTTTTCTTGCGGGTTTGCGGATGGCGTTAGCTCCCCACGCAACCGTGGGGATGACTGGGGCGAGCTTCGCCGCCTGACAAGAAGGTTAACAGGGGATTTTGTCGCACTCCGTGCGACAAAATCCCCTAAACATCTCTTTTTGAGGGCGCTCGCAGAGCGCCAGAGGCTGCTCCACGGTTAAGCAGGATGGTAACGGTGGCGGTCTCGTCGCCCCGACTTCGATTAATGCGCCTCAGCGCGCGCAGCGAAATCCGATGGTGTCGGAAAATACATCCGGATAATTCCACAGGCGGAAGGCGGCCCGCATGGTGCGGGCCGGGCTGAACCACGACCCACCCCGCAGCACCCGAAATTCCCCTTTCTCTGGCCCGGCCGGGTTGGTATAGCTGGTAAGCTTATAATAGGATGCGCTGTACCAGTCGGCCACCCATTCGGCCACGTTGCCCGCCATATCCAACACCCCATAGGGGCTGGCGCCGTTCGGATAGCTGCCCGCGGGCATGGTATCGCCCACCTGGCCGTTGAAATTGACCCGCCCCGAGTCGGGCGCGGCTTCGCCCCATGGGTAGGGCCGGCCGTCGCCGCTGCGGGCGGCCTTTTCCCATTCGGCTTCCAGGGGCAGGCGGCGCCCAGCCCACTGGCAATAGGCTTCGGCGGCGCGCCAGGAGACAAAGATCACCGGGTAATCGCCGAACTCCGGTTCGTCGTAATAGGCCGGGCGGGTCTTGGAGCGCGCTTCTTCCGGCGGCTGGCAGGCCCCGGCCTGCACGCACAGGGCGTACATGGCATTGGTCACTTCGCTGCGGTCGATCCAATAGGCGCGCAGATGCACCGGGTGCTGCGGCTTTTCCTCATCGCCAGCGTTCAGGTCGTCAGGGGTAGAACCCATCAAAAACTCGCCGGAGGGGATGTAAATCTGCACCATCCCATCCCGGCCAGACACCTGGGTAACAGGCGGGCGGGTAGGGCTGGGGCTGGCGGCCGAGGCGCGGGCGGCCGGGTCTGGCACGTATAGGGTTTGCCCGGCGTACAGCAGGTTGCAGCCATTGGGCAGCTTATTGAAGTTCACCAACGCCTGGATCGAGGTGGCGAACTGGCGGGCAATGCCATCACAGGTGTCTCCGGCCTGCACGGTGTAGCGCAACAGGCGAGGGGTGGCGGTGACCGTCGGCGTGAGGGTTGGAGCGGTGGTCGAGGCAGTCGTCAGGGCGGCGGTGACCGTCAGCGGCGCAGACGAGCCAGGCGCCGCCGCTTCCGGCGGCAAAACCGGGGTTACCGAAGCGACCTGGGCTTCGGCTGTGAGCGGGCGATAGAGCAGCGCATCGGGCGTGGGGTTGGTCGGGGCCAACCCCGCTGGCCGGGCGGCCGGCTGGCGCAGAATTGCGCCCAGCAAAAACAGCACCAGCAGCGCCAGCCCACCCACCGCAGTAATCCAGCCCCAGGGCGGCCGCGCCGCAGCCGCCGGGCCAGCAGCCGGCTGCGGCGCGGCAGGTGGATAAGCGGCTGGGGCCGGGCGTAGAGCGGCCGCCCGCAGCGGCGCAGGCGGCGGGGCCAGGGCGGCCTTGAAATCGGCCGCGCTCTGAAAGCGCTGGCTGGCGTCTACTTGCATGGCCTTGACCAGGGCAGCCGAGGTGCGCAGCGAGATGGCCGGGTTCAGCGAGCGCGGCAGGGCCAGCGGATCGCGCACCACCCGTTGGATGCTCTCCGGCGGCTCCACCCCGGTCAGCAAGGTATAGAGCGTGGCCCCCAGGGCATATACATCGGTGCGGGTGTCGGTCACCCCCTGGCCGTATTGTTCGTGCGGCGAATAGCCCGGCGTGACCGCCTGCGCTCCCAGGGTAGTCTTGGATTGCGGATCGTAGATCTTGGCAATGCCAAAATCGACCAGCGCCGCCTGGCCAGAAGGGGTAATCTTGATATTGGCGGGTTTGATGTCGCGGTGGATAACGGGCGGAGTCTGGGTGTGCAGATATTCCAGCGCCTCACACACCTGGCGCGCCCAGGGCAGCACCAGGTCTTCAGGCAGCGGGCCGCCCCGGTCTTCCAGCATTTCCTGCAAATCCTGACCGTCGATATAATCCATCACCAGGTATTGGCGCTGACCTTCGATGAAGTAATCGGTGACGCGCGGTAGGCCCGGGTGATGCAGGTTGGCCAGGATTTTGGCCTCCCGCAGGAATTGACGCTCGACCTCTGGGGCGCGGTCCAGGTTTTCTTTTAGCGCGCAGGGCCGCCCCAGGGTGGTATCCCAGACGCGGTACATGGTCCCAAAGCCGCCCTGACCCATCCGGCGCACAATCCGGTAGCGGGCGTGCAGTACATCGCCAGGCGAAAGGGTCATTTCACTTTCACGACCACCACGCCGATATTGTCTTCCCCGCCAGCGGTGTTAGCCGCCTCCACCAGGCGCTGGCAGGCCAGGTCGGGCGTTTTGGCTTCCAGGATCAGGCGGGCTATCAGGGCTTCGTCTTGCACCATCTCCCACAAGCCGTCCGAACACAGCAGCAGATGATCCCCCGGCTGCACCAGTTGGACGAATACATCCACCTGCACTTCACGCCTCTGGCCCAACGAGCGGTAGATCAGGTTGCGCTGCGGATGGATATAGATCTCTTCGGGTTTGATCTGGCCGCTGGCGACCAGGGTGGCCACCAACGAATGATCGTGAGTGATCTGCTTCAGACGGCCAGCGCGCAGCAGGTAGGTTCGACTGTCGCCTACGTTGGCGATGACGGCCCGGTTGTCCACCAGCAGGGCCAGGGTAAGGGTGGTTCCGGCGTCGCCGGCCTGTTCGGGCTTCTGGCGAGCGTAATCGTACACCACCTGGTTGGCCTTCTGGACCGCCTCCCGCACCAGGGCCTCCATCTGCTGCAAGCTGGTATGGCGGGTTGCGTCGATCCCCTGGATGGCCGCGTCGACCTCGGCCCGCGACAGGTGGACAGTGGCGCGCGGGTCGGGCGGACAAAACAGGTCGCCCAGGTTGCGCCGCACCGCTTCCACCGCCCAATGGCTGGCTACCTCGCCGCCCATGTGGCCGCCCACACCATCGCAAACCACAAACAGGCCCACCGCCTCGCCATCCGAGGCGGCAAAGACCTGCATCCAGGCCTGGTCTTCGTTCAACGGCCGGCGGCGGCCCGGATCGGTTAATACGGCGGCTTCCAGGTTAATCATGACAATCTCCCACACAGGTAGCGGTCTGGAGACAAGCCGGGCTGATCGCTCAGGCTGCAAACTCGAATACCATCAACCCCAGGCGCAGCTCATCGCCGCTTTGGATCGGATAAAGCTGGCCGGGGGTCAGCTTTTGTTGGTTGAGGAACGTAAAATTGGTGCTGTTCAAGTCCTCGACGTATAACTGCCCGCCCTGGATCACCAGGCGGGCATGTCGCCGGGAGACGCCGTTGGTATTGCCCCCGTAGGGCGAGAGATCCACGTGTGGGTAAACGCCTTTGGCCGGGTCGGAGCGCCCCAGAATGGCCTGGGGTTCACTCTGCGGAAGCGGGATCGATTGGCCGGTGGCGCGCAGCACCAGCCGACCATAGATAACCGGCGCCGCCGGGGACGGCGCGCTGGGAGCGGTGGAGGGGGTAGGTGGAACGGGCGGCGGCGCAGGCAGGGGTAGGCCGGGGGCGGCGTTCCCGGCGGCGAGTTCGCCGCCCGCCAGGGGCGCCGAAACTGCCCGCGGCGGGGGCGGCGGTAGGCTGGCAACCGGCGGAAGCTGCACCCCGCAGTTCTGACAGAACATTTCGCCGGGCAAGTTCACGTATCCGCAGGCCGCGCAGGCCCCGCTCGGCAGGTCTGCGCCAGGCCGATCCTCCGCCGGAGACGAAGGCGCGGGCGGGGCCACGGGAACCGCCGGGGCCGCGGGCGTCGCCCCCGGCAGGGCGGCGCCGATGGGATAGCCGCAGTTATCGCAAAAGTTGGCCGTGTCTGTGACTTGCGCCTGACAATCTGGACAAATGCGCATGAGAGCCTGCTTCGAAGTAGTTTAGCTGTAATAGATCAGGGCCATTTTCCCCAGGCGAATCTCATCCCCAGAGTTTAACGGTTGCGGTTGATTGGGCGGCAGCCGTTGGCGGTTGACGGCGGTGCCGTTGACGCTGTCCAGGTCTTCGATATAGACCCGGCCGTCTTTCCACACCAATTGAGCGTGGCGGCGGCCTACCCCGCCTTCATGCCCGCCGTGGGGGTCAAGGTCGATATCTGGGAAGACCCCGCTCACCGGGTCCTCACGCCCGATCACCACCACCTGTTTGCCGGGCGGAATGGGCAGCGAGACCTTCGATTCAGAAATCAGCAGCCGCCCCACCACCGCGCCGGCCGGGGTCGGGGCGGGGGTCGGCGGAGCGGCCTCGACCGCAGCCGGGCCGGGCATGCGCGAGGGGGCATCCACGGCGGTGGCCGAGGCGGCCGGGGGTTCGAACTCCAGCGGCGCAACCGGGGCCGGTTTGGCCCCGCTCAACTGCGCGCCGCAATTCTCGCAAAAAACCGCCCCGGCCACGTTTGGGTGCTGGCACATGGGGCAAATCAGGCTCTCAGCCTCGCCAGGAGCCAAAAAAGCCGGCGGCGTCGGCTTCGAGTTTGCAGGTGTCACCGTGCGCAAATCATAACCGCAGTGATCGCAGAAGATCGCCCCAGGGGGGGCAGGGGTATTACAACTGGGGCAGGTAACAGCCGTCATATCGAAATCTCCTTCCTGAGATCATTGGATGCGCCGAGACGGCGCAGCGCCTCACCGGTCCGTCTCGGTCAAGCGGCGGGTTGCGTAACGCATCTTCTGGGCCTCGGCCAGGTCGATCTGGCCGTGTTGTTCCAACTGATTGGCCTGCTGGTTGGCCTGGCGAGCCAGTTCGGTTTCGCCCAGCTCGAGCAGGCGGGTGGCGGCGGCGCGCAGCTTTTGGGTGGCGTGCAGGGCATTGCCGGCGGCGGCCTCATCCAGGGCCTGGGTTTGCAGGCGGTGAGCCACCACCCGCTCGATCAGGTTCATCATTGGCTGGTTGAAGGCGGCCGCCTGAGCCGGGTCGGCGGCGAATTGGATCACCAGGTCGGCCCCAGAGCGCTGCTCCACCTGGCCCTCGTCGGGTAAGTCATAGACCACATCGGCCTGGGCCAGCCGATAGGTGCCGGCCAGCCGGGCCGGGAGCAGTAAATCGACCAGCACGGCCTGGCCCTCGCCCTGGTGAATATCGCCCAGGTGCACCTGCACGTCGTTCAGCCCAACCGCTTCGTGATCCAGCCGGCCGATGAGCGGGGTAACCCGCCAGACCGAGCGCGGCGCCACGCCCTGCACCAGGCGCAGGGTCAGGCGGGCGTTTACCGCCTCGGCCCCCTGGGCCGCTTGCAGGCTGCCGGCAAAGGCTTCACTCACCTGGGCGGGGTTTTCGATCACCCGCCATTCGCCGCCTGAGCGGCGAGCCAGGTCTTCCAGCAACTGCGGGTCCCAGTTGTTCTGGTCGCCTAAACCCAGCCCAAATACTGCAATCGGGATGCCCGCTTGGCGGCACTGGTCGGCCAGCTCGCGGCAGGCGGATTGGTCTTCCCAGGTCTGGCCGTCGGTCAGCAGCAGCATCTGGTTGACCCGCTCCACGCTGCGGCCGCGCTCCAACTGCTGCAGGCCCAGGCGCATCCCGGTAGACATGTGGGTTCCGCCGCGCTCTTCGATGCGCTCGATCTGGTGCTTGAGAGCGGCGCGGTCGGTCACCAGGGCGGCCGGGGCCACCAGCTCGGCCGGGTCGGCGTCGTCAAAAATCACAATCGAAAGCACGTCGGCCGGGCCGAGCCGGTCGACCACCTGACAGGCGGCATCCTTCATTGCGCGCAGTTTTTCGCCCGCCATCGAGCCGCTGCGATCCAGCACCAGGCAGAAATTGACCGGCTGCGCCGCCCGGCCTGCGCCTGGGCCGCCCGAAACAACCTCCAGCAGAATATAGGCCTGCTGCGGCGAGGTCAGGGCAGGGTAAACCGGGCGATGCGGGGTGAGGCGCAGGGTTATCATGGCTGAATAATCTTGACCACGATGACCGAAATATTGTCTTCGCCGCCGCCGTCATTGGCGGCCTGAATGAGGGCCTCGCAAGCGGCCTGCGGCGAAGCGGCCTCGCGCACCAGGCGGGCGATGGTTTCGTCTTCCACCGGGCCAACCAGTCCATCGGAACATAATACCAGCCAATCGCCCACCGACAGCATGTGAACGCCTACTTCGACCTCTACGTTGGCCTTATCGCCCACGGTGCGGTAGATCACGTTGCGCTGCGGGTGATGGCGAGCTTCCTCGCGGGTAATCTGGCGGTTGGCGACCAATCGCTCGACCAGCGAATGGTCGATGGTCAGGCGCTGGATGGCGGCGGGGGTCACTCGATACGCCCGGCTGTCGCCCACATGGGCCACGCAGGCCCGGTTGCCTTCCAGGGTGGCAGCCACCAGGGTAGACCCCATATCGGTGCCGGCCGATTTACGCAGCGTGTAGACCTGGTGATTGGCCGCTTCGACGGCCTGGCGCAGCCAGCGCTCGCTTTCCTGTCCCGGCGATTGGCTGATCTGCCCCGGCAGCAGGTCTTGAAACGCCCGCTGGGCGATTACATTGACAATTGTGCTGCTGGCGATCTCCCCGGCGGTATGCCCACCCATGCCATCGGCCACTACAAACACTCCCAGCGGCCGGCTGACCGACTGCTGGATGCGATTGATCTCGACGCACAACAGGCTGTCTTCGTTCAACGTGCGCACCCGGCCCACGTTGCTGGCCCGCCCCACCTCAAAATCGACGGCCTGCGGCAGCGACAGTTCGACGGCGGCTTGATCCAGCGCGTCGGCCAGGGCCAGGCCGCTTTCCAGGCCGCTGGCGCCAAGCGCCGCATCAAAGGCGGCCTGCACCGCCGGCGACAAATTGGTATGAGGGGTGTAGGTCGCCTGGCCGGTCAGCCATTGGAAAATCAGCAAGGCCAGGGCGCGGGCATCGGCCTGGCGCTCGCTCACGTAGCCGTCAGGGTGATGCTGGCAGCACAGAAAATTGGCCCACACCGGGCCGCCGGTAGCCATGCCCAGGCAGGATAGCTCGGCCTGTCCGTTGAAGGTCACGCCATTATCATGCAGGTAATCCATGCCCCGCGCCAGGCGGATGCCCCACTGCATCGCCTGGAGGGCGTCGGCCGGGGCTTCAAGCGGGCCAATGCGGTTGACGATCATACAGTGGCGCGGCAAGCCGCCCAGGCGCTCGACAAACGTCGCCAGGGGGGCGCGCACCCCGCCATGCGATAGCCCCTTGGCGGCTACCCGCACAATTGCTTCGGGGATGGGCGCTTTGGACTCGATCAGCACCAGGTCTTTACCGCCCCGTTCGAGAGTCTTGCCGCAATCGGTGCAAAACTTCTCTGGGGCTGTGCTGCGCGGTGGGAAGACCGCCCCGCAGTCAGGGTTAGGACAAACCCGGATCTGCAGGTCATCGGATACGTTCACCTGGCGCACGCTGTAGCGGTGCTGGTGCTCATCGCTAAACACCAGATTCTCATACAGGAAAGTATCGCCAAAGATGGCCCCAACCGGGCGCGGGCCGAAGGCGTCGGGGCTGTTCAAAGGGCGCGTGCCAGAGCGGGCCGAGGAAGCCATCCGCCGGGTGGCCTGGTTGTTATCCGGGCTGCCGTTGAGGGCGGCGCTAAAGGCCAGCGTGGCTTTTGGATCGGCCGTGGGATCAAACCCCAGCGGACGGGTGACCGGCGAAGAAACCGGCAGCCGGGTCGCACAGCTCTTACAGAACTTAGCCCCAGAGCGATTTTCGGCATGGCAATTGGGACAGATAACCACGGAATCCTCCTCAACGGCTGCGCCGTTAGCCGGCGTGGATGTAGCCGGTGTCGCGGAAAGTCAGACCTGTTTTGCCCAGGCCGATCTTCACGCCATCCTGCAGCACGTTTTTGCGAGTCGGCTGGTTATTGATAAACAGACCGTTGAGCGAATCCAGGTCTTGAATGCACACGTCGCCAATCAGGTCGTCGTAATAGACCTGGGCGTGGACGGTTGAAACGGCCTCATCATCCACGGCAATCTCGTTTTGCTCGCTTCGCCCAATGCGGATGGGCAGACTGTTAAACGTCCAGGTCTTGCCCGAGTCGAGGATAAATTTTAGACCAAACGTTTCGTCGCTCATGGACAGGTTGCCTCATTATCGTTTCGCACGTTCAGCCACCTGCTGTGATTATACTTCTTTAAACAGTGCGGAGCAATACGCGGGGGATGACTCTCCGAAACCACGGGGCAGGCAGGGCGCTCCGCAAGCGTCCAAAGAAAGAGATGATCGAGAGATTTTGACACGCTTCGTGCGACAAAATCTCTCGGTCGATACGCCCCAGGGTTTCGCAGAGTACTCGCGCCAGGGAAACCGCTTGTATTTAGCCGGGTTACAGCGCTTGAATCCGCGCCTTGATCTGCGCCCACCAGCCGCGCAAGGCGCGGGCCACAGGCCCAGGCGCGCCGGATGGGGCCTCTGGCAGCGCGCCCGGCGCGGGGCGCTCAATGCGCCGGCGCATGCAGGCCATAAACGCTTCTATCGTCTGCTCGAAAACCGGCTGGAGGGCCGGCTGATCGAACCGGCTCAGCCGGCCCTCCAGGTTGAGGTCCAGGCATACCTGCACCTGGGTCTGATCGGCCCCGGCAGGGTCTAGCGTCGAATCAAGCCAACCGGTAACCCGACTGGCGCTGCTCACTTCCCAGCCTTCGATTTGAGCCGCCATGCGATTGGGCGGTTGGGCCTGAGTGATTACCATGCTCCCCTGGAAGGCCACCCTGGCTGCGCCCAGCTTCACCTCCACCAGGCCGTTATAACGCTGCTCGCCAGCCTGCTCCACCTTTTGCATCCCCGGCAGGCATACGCCCATGCGTGGGATGTCGATCAGGAAGTCCCATACTTCCTGCGCCTGGGCCTGAACGGTGAAGCAGGCGTTAAAGATCATAGCCGTTCCTGGTAATCGGCCCAGGCGGCGGCGCCGATCATCCCGGCGTAGGGGCCCAGCTCGGCCGGGATCACCTGCACCTGATCTTTGGGCATTACAAACACGCGTTCATTGATGGTGCGGCGGATGGGGTTGAACAGCAGTTCGCCGGCCTGCGATACTCCCCCGCCAATGACCACCTTGCGCGGCGTAATCGAAACCATGATATTGGCGATCGCCACGCCCAGGCAGAACCCGGCGTTCTCGTAGATGTTGCGGGCGATGGCGTCGCCTTCTTTGGCGGCTTTATACACCATCTCTGGGGTAATCTTGTTCAGATCATAATCGACCATGACCCCGATGCGAGTGGTAAGGCCCTGGACGACGGCCTTGATGCCGGCGGCGGCGATGGCTGGGCCGCTGGCGTAGACTTCCAGGCAGCCCCGATTGCCGCAGCCGCAGGTGGGACCGTTCATGTCGATGCTGGTGTGGCCCAGCTCGCCGGCCGTGCCGCCAATGCCCAGGTGCAGCTTGCCATCAATGACCAGCCCGCCGCCCACTCCGGTGCCGAGGGTAAAGCAGGCCATCGTATCTACGCCCCGCCCGGCCCCATATTTCCATTCGCCAAAGGTCATGGCGCGGGCGTCATTCAGCAAGTAGACCGGCAGCCCCACCAGCTCTTTGATGCGGTCGCGCAGCGGCACGTTGGGCCAGTTGCCCGGCAGGTTGGGCAGAAAGACCACCAGGCCGCGTTCCAGATCCAGCACGCCCGGCACGCCAATCCCGATTCCACCAATGGCTTCTTTTGACTGGCCGCTGGCGCGGATTACGTCGTGGATCAGGTCGGCAATTCGCACCATCACCGCATCGTGACCTTCGCGCGCCAGGGTAGAAACCTGGATCAGGTTCGAGACCTGCCCGGTGCGGGTATCGACAACTGCGGCACGCACGTGCGTGCCGCCTAAATCAACGCCGATGAATTGGTTATGTTCCATTTCTTTTATTTCCTTTATTGGAGTGACTCTTTCGGTACCACCCCATTAAACCGGGAACAGGTATGGCGCACGTCGAGCGCCTTGAAATAGAGATATTGCGTGGGGAGCTACCACGCTTTCGCCAGGACGGGACAACCCGCCTCCCGGCGCCAGGACTACCCTGGATTATAATTGAGGTTCTTCCAGATATCGGCCCAATCCAGCCTCCGGCGCAAGCCCGATCCGGCGGCAGGGCAGGGCTGGCAAACACCACGCTTCTTAAAACTCGTGGTGCATCGGTTTGTGACGCGGGCGGAAATAGTCCAGCAGGGTTTCGCCCCGCCCGGCATTGGCCCGCGCCAGGGCCAGCCCGGCCACCGGCAGGCTCAGCAGCGATGGATACACCAGATACTGCGGCGACCAGGACGGGCGGAATTTAATCTTAAATCCATTCAGCCCTTTAAAGTCGTAGAATGTGCCGTGTTCGTAGAGATAGTAGATCACGACCTCAAGCCACGAGCTGCCCGGCCGCCCGCCCACTCCAAACAGCGGGCTGAGGCCCAGGTTGAAGGTCTGGTAGCCATGTTCGCGAGCCCATAAGAACAGTGATACGAATAGAAAATCCATCACGCCAGGTTCGATCTGGCGGCGGCGGCGCATCAGGTCGATGCTCAGCTCGTTCAATTGATACTCCGGCACCAGGTTGGCAAAGGCGCAGATCACACCGCCGGGGGCGCGCACTACGGCAACCCGCTCCGAACGCACATAATCTTCAGTAAAGCAAGCCAGGAAAAAGCGCTTTTCGGGGGCCTGGGCCATCGCCAGCCACTCGTCGCTCACCCGGCGCAGGTCGGCCAGCAGCCCCGCATCGATCGGCGGGTCATATACATCCACCCGGTAGCCCAGGGCAGCCAGGCGATTATAGCGCTTGCGGAAAGTCTTGCTGGCGTTGCCCTTAAGGGAGAAGTTTGGCAGGTCGATGATGCCTTCATGTCCCAGGCACAGCGCGCCAAACCCCAGGCGGCGATAGAGCGGCAGATAATCGCTGGTGGTAAGGCTGAAAACCACCCACCAATCGCTGCGGGCGGCGAACGCAACAAACGCCCGGATAGCGGCCGGGGCGTCTTCCAGCGGGCCGATGGGGTCGCCCAGGGTGACCGCCCAGCGGCCCTGGACGGTATAGGCGATGACCGAGCCGCCAGGGGAGAAGTAATAGGTCTTATCGTCCAGCAGGGCCAGGTGAGCCTGCGAGGTGCGTCCCCAGGCGCGCACAATCTCGGCGGCGCGAGCGCGCCCGGCAGATGCAGCCACAGGCGGAGCGGGCAGGGGCCGGTCGAGCAGCCAGAACAGCCCACCCCAGGAGGCCAGCCCCAGGCCGAAGTGCAGCCCGGTCAGCAGGCCGCCATACTCCTGGGCCAGCCAGCCGCCAACTGGGGCCAGCGACAGGACGAACCCGCCTAAAGCGCTCAGCAAGACCTGGTTCAGCCAGGTTGAGAGCGGCGCGTCCGCCGGACCGGTAAAGACGCTCAGGGCCAGCGAGGCTGCCAACCCCAGCGCCCACAGTTCCAGCCCCCGCCGCACCGCGGCAGGGTCGCTGCGGGTGGTAAAGCTGCGCCGGGCAGCCCATAGCCCCAGCGTCAGGCCGGCTGCGCCCAGCAGCTTGAGCAGATAGGCCCCATCCAGCGCATACAGGGCTGCCAGCGGAGCCGCCAGCCCCAGCGCCGCCAGCCAGGCATAGCGTTTGCCGCGCCACAGCCCCCAGGCCAAAAACAACAGGCCCAGCCCGGCAAAGAACGCCTGGAGCGGCTCGATGGAGGGGATGAAAAAAGGCGACCCGTTCCCCAGGGCCGCCAGAATACGCCATCCGGGCGCGGCAATCCAACCTACGTTGATCGCGCCAACTCCGGCTACCAGAAACGCCAGAATACGGGTCTGCCGGTGAGCGCCTTGAACCCTGGTTTCTGCGCGTGCGATTTCCGCTTCCATAGTTTTCCTCAGCCCATGCTACCAACCCAGTCCAATAAAACTAAACCGCTCTCCCGGCCTGGCCAGAAAAGGAGTTATCCCCATGGCAAGAGGGTTAATCGTGGATTTTGTCGCCCTTCGGGCGATAAAATCCACCCAACACGTCTGTTTTGAAGGCGCTCAGAGAGCGCCACGCCTGCCTCACGGTTTAATGGGTGCTGCCCGCAAGAGCCACAAAACCAGTCCGGTTCTTTGATCGGAGGCGGAAACAGCCCCTCTGGGCAAGATTGTACCCGATCCGATTGAAAACTCCAATGGAAAATTCCCCGGCCGGGCCGGAAAGGATCACTGGCTGGGTGCGGCGGCAGAGCCTACAACACCATCAAGACGCGTTCGTGAGCCGTCAGAGCGCGGTAGATAGCGTCAAACTGCTCTTTGCTATCCAGAGTCAGCGGGACCACTACCGAGACGTAGTTCTGGTCGCGGCTGACGCGCTGCATGATGGTTTCATCCGCCAGATCGGGGACGTGCAGACGCACAACCTCAATCACAAAGCCGGCAAAACCGTCTTCGTTTCGCCCAACTACCCGCATCAAGATTGATAAAGGAGATGAATTATCCATAATAACTAAAAAAGCTATCTCGATGCAGATCGTTGGGCATAGGCTTGCCGGTTTGCCTGGGCGCGGTCGTAAACCTGTTCGTACTGGCGGGCGCTGTCTTCCCATGAAAACCGCTGCGCCATCGCCATGCAGATCATATTTTGCAGATGCTGAGGCCGGTCGAAGTAGGTGCTGACTGCCCAGCCGACGGTATAGTAAATGGCCGCGGGGCTGACCTCCCAGAACTTGAACCCGGTTCCCATGCCGCTGGCCTCGTCATATTGCTGCACCGTATCGTCCAAGCCGCCGGTGGCGCGCACGATGGGCAGCGCGCCGTACCGCAGCGAATAGATCTGATTCAGGCCGCACGGCTCATACACCGAGGGCATGAGGAAGAAATCGCTCCCGGCTTCGATCCAGTGCGAAAGCTCATCGTTATAACCGATATAACTGCCTACCCGGCCAGGCAGGCGAGCCGGCAGCTCGCCGTAGAAATGCTCCAGGCCAGGGTCGCCGGCCCCCAGGATGACGAACTGAATCCGCATATCCTGCACGATGCGCTCGATAGTCTGGGCCAGCAGGTCCAGCCCTTTTTGGTTCACCAGGCGGCTGATGATCCCCACCACGGGAACGTCCGGGTCGGGGGTCAGGTCGAAGCGCTGCTGCAGCTCGCGCTTGCACAGGGCTTTACCAGAGCGATCCTCACAGGTGTAGCGGGCCGGGATGAGCGGATCAACCGCCGGGTCCCAACGGGTGTAGTCTACACCATTCAAAATACCCACGTAATCGTCGCCGCGGGCGTTGAGAAATGGGGCCAGGCCAAAACCGCCGGCCGGAGCGCGCGTCTCCCAGGCATAGGTAGGGCTGACGGTATTAACCATATCGGCAAAGTGGATGCCGCCCTTAAGGAAATTGACCCGCCCATGGTCTTCAAATACATTGGGGGTGAAGTTGCGCCATTGCAGGCCCAGGTAATCGTAATCTGCGGCGCTGTATACGCCCTGGTATGCCAGGTTATGGATGGTCAGCAGGCTGGCGGCGTTGCTCAAGAATGGATCGTTCCAATGCCACACCTTGAGATAAGCCGGGGCCAGGGCAGCCTGCCAGTCGTGCGATTGGACAATGTCTGGCTTGAAGTTCATATCCCGGCAGAGCTGCAGCGCAGCGCGGGTCAGGAAGCCAAAGCGACGGGCATTATCCTGATAATCGTAGAAGGCTGCGTCGTGATACAACCCCCAGCGGTCGAAATACTGGTGGCTTTCAATAAAGTAGACTGGCGCTCCATACTGGCTAGACATGTGGACCGAACACCACTCCTGGGTGTTGCCCATCCATACGCCCATGCTTTGCTGAAACGGATTCAGCCCATGCTTCGCATACTCGATCAGGGAATATTTCGGCATCACAACAATTACCCGATGCCCAAGGGCTTGCAAAGCGTTTGGCAGCGCGCCCACCACGTCGGCCAGGCCTCCGGTTTTAGCGAAGGGGACACATTCGGAGGCAATCATCAGGATATTCATGCGGGCAATTTTAACTGAAATTTACGCAAATGTGCGGCGCAGTTTTGCGAAGCATAAAATTGCAAGGCCAAAACTGCGCCTCGCAGCCTCAGCGCAGTTCTACCGGCTTCGCGGCGCCGCTCCACTACACTGTAGGGCAGGTAGGGCGCTCCCCAGGCGGCCAGAGCGCCAGCCGAACGACCACGAAAGCCCATCATCAGAATAAGTGCAGGCTCACCGGGCAATGGTCAGAGCCGGGGATATCGTCGTGGATGACGGCCTCCTGCACCTGGTCGAGCAGCCCGGCCGAGATAAGGAAATAATCCAATCGCCAGCCCACGTTGCGGGCCCGGGCAGCCGAGTACTGCGCCCACCAGGTGTACTGCGCCCGCTCTGGGTAGCGCTGGCGGTAAATGTCGATCAAGCCGCGTTCCAGGTAACGGTCGATCCAGGCCCGCTCTTCGGGCAGAAAACCGGTATGCTTCACATTCTGGCGGGCATTGCACAGGTCGATCTCGCGGTGGCAGGTGTTGAAATCGCCGCAGATAATCAGGTTCTCGCCGGCTGCGTGCAGGCCATCGCATAGATCAAGCAGGCAAGCATAGAAATCAAGCTTATACGGCACACGCTCCAGGTCGCGCCCGCCATTGGGGAAGTAGACGTTGAACAGCAGGAAACCGGGGTGGCGGGTAACCACCACCCGGCCTTCGCCGTCGGAGGCGGCGTGGCCCAGCCCCAGGCGGGCCTCCAGCGGGGCCGCGCGCAGCAGGGTGGTCACGCCGCTGTAGCCGGGGCGCTGGGCGGGGTTCCAGACCTGCACCGGGTACAGAGCGTGCAAACGCCCGGCCAGCTTCGGCTCCAGTTGCTCCGGCCGGGCGCGCACCTCTTGCAGGCATACCACGTCGGGCTGCTCGGCCTCCAAAAAATCCAGCAGCCCTTTGTTGAGACAGGCCCGCAGGCCGTTGACGTTCCAGGTCAGCAATTTCATCAATCAAGCCTCTTCCGCCACAGGTGAGAAACTTTCTCTGGGGGGCCTGCAGGGCTGCGCCCTGCAGGCCCCCCAGAGAACGCTCTGGTCAGGTGAGGCGGGCGGCTGCGCCGCCCGGCCGCCCGGCCGCCCGGCCGCCTCGCAGATTATAATAGCGATCTGATGAATCGCCGCCTGAAATCCGTTTTGCTGGCCCTGTTGGTCACGTTTTTGTGGTCCACCTCCTGGGTACTGATCAAACTGGGGCTGAAAGATGTCCCGGCCATCACCTTCGCCGGGCTGCGCTATGGGCTGGCCTGGCTGTGTCTGCTGCCCCTGGCGCTGCGCCCGGCTAACCGCCTGCGCCTGCGCGGCCTGACCCGCCGCCAGTGGGCGGGGCTGATCGGCCTGGGCGGGCTGTATTATGCGGTGACCCAGGGGACGCAGTTCGTGGGGTTGGCCTACCTGCCCGCCATGACCGTCAGCGTACTGCTCAACTTCACCAGCCTGGCGGTGGCCCTGCTGGGTATCGGCCTGCTGAACGAGCGCCCCACCCGGCTGCAATGGCTGGGGCTGATCGTTTTTACCCTGGGGGCGCTGATCTATTTCTATCCGGTCGATCTGCCCAAGACCCAACTGACCGGCGCGGGGATCGTACTGCTGGGTGTGCTGGCGAATGCGGTTTCGGCGGTGCTGGGACGGGCGATCAACCGGGGCGGCGGGCTGCCGCCGCTGCTGGTGACGGGGGTCAGCATGGGGGTTGGGGCGGGGCTGCTGCTGGCGGCCGGGCTGGCCCTGCAGGGGCTGCCCAGCCTGCCCTGGACGGGCTGGGCGATCATCGCCTGGCTGGCAGTAGTGAACACCGCCTTTGCCTTCACCGCCTGGAACTTCACTTTGCAAGAGCTTTCGGCCATGCAGTCGAGCCTGATCAACAGCACCATGCTGATCCAGATCGCCCTGCTGGCCTGGGTCTTCCTGGGCGAACGCCTGAACGGCCAGGAGATCGTGGGGATGAGCCTGGTGGGTCTGGGCGCGCTGGGGGCGCAACTGCGCCGGGGGTGAAAGATGAAGCATGCGGGCAGCCAGGCTACCCGCATGCTTCATTTCATAAAAAATACCAAAAACTTCCTCCGTTCAGGCCGGCAGACCATCCAGGCAGGCCGGCAGCCCGGCGATGCCGGCGATGACGTAATCGGGACGGGCGGGGGAGGCTTCCAGTTCGGCCGGGTCGAACTCGCCGGTCTGGACCAGGACCGAGCGCAGCCCATTGGCGTTGGCGCCCTGCACATCGGTGTTTACCCGGTCGCCCACCATCACCACCTGGCGGCGGTCCAGGTCCAGGCGCTGCAAGGCCAGGTCGAAGGCGTAGCGTTGGGGCTTGCCCAGGTAGACCGCCGGGGCGCGGGCGGCGGCCTCCAACAGGCGCGTCCAGGCTCCGACGTTCAGCTCCAGTTCGCCGGTGCTGTTATCCAGCAGCTCGGCGCTCATTCCAATCAGCTTGGCCCCCTGACGCAGCAACCGCGCCGCCTGATTGAGGTGGGCAAAGTCGAACTTCGAATGGTTATCGCCTACTACAACATATTCGGGAGTCTGCTCGGCGTGGGTAAATTCGGCAAACTCGTGGATGCCTTCGCCCTCTACCATCACATAGGCCGAACGCGGCTGCAGGGCGCGCAGGTATTGGGCGGCGGCGTAGGAAGCGGTAATCACCTCCTCGTCGGCCAGGCAGAACCCGCGCTGGCGCAGCTTCTCGGCCGCCGATGCCCGGCTCTTGAGGGTGCTGTTGGTCAGAAAGCACAGGCGCAGCCCGCGCTGGCGCAGGGCGGCTATCGTCTCGACCGCGCCGGGGTAGACCTGGCCTTGAAAGGTCAGCACCCCATCGATGTCAAAAATCACCCCCCGCACCGACTGCGGGCCAGGGGGGGCCGGGAAAGCTGCCAGGCTGGGCCAGCCATAGGCCGTCTCCTGAGCGCTGACTTCGCCTGCTTCGCCTACCTGGATCGTCTGGCGGCCCACCAGCCAGCCGCCCAGGCGCTCGTACAGGCGGCGGGCGGGCGAATTCTGCTCCAAGACCCACAGCAGCAGCGAGCGGCAGCCGGCCTGGCGGAAGCGCTCGACGGCGGCCTGCATCAGCGCCAGGCCATAGCCCTGATGCTGGTGTTCGCCGCGCACGTGCAGCGCCGCCAGCTCGCAATCGTAAGGCGGCAGACCGGTGAGACCGGGCCGCCCCAGGGCGTAACCCACTACCTGCCCGTCTGGGGCCTCGGCGGCCAGCAAGAAATCGGCCGAATCAGCCGCCGCCGCGGCGGCCAGCCAATCCAGCCAGTCTTGAATCTGTTCTTCGTAGGTGAAATGATCCAGATAGGCGGGCGGGAAAATCCCGGCATAACTGCGGCGGTAGCTGTCTACCTGGATGTGGGCCAGGGCTGGGGCGTCGGCAGGCACGGCGGTGCGTATTTGCGCGGCGCGAATTTGAGCGGGCATCGATATTCTCCTGATTAAAAGTTTATTTTTGGCTCTTCCGCCGAAGGCGGGAATTTGTCTATATTTTTGGGAAAATATGTGGCGGTAGCGCCCCACGCAACCGGGGCGGACGTAACTGGCGAGCTTCGCTCGCCTGGGAAGAGGTTTAATAGGGGATTTTGTCGCACTTTGTGCGACAAAATCCCCTGAAGATCTCTTTTTCAGACGTTTGAAAACGCCGCTCGTAAGAGCGCCATAGGCTACTCCACGGTGAGCGGGGTGGCGCCGGCGGAAGAGACCTTTCCATCTATGAAGAAAACTGTGGGGCGCAACCCCACAGTTTTCTTCATAGATGACCTGTTAACCAGCGATGGCGTCCAACTGGGCCTGCACCTCGGCTGGCAGCGGCTCTGGCTGGTGAGACGCCAGCAGCTTGAGCGCTTTGGCGTGGGCCCGCTGGCGCAGCGTAGTGCCGCCCAGGCGCTTCCACTCGTCATAATTGCGCCGGTCGAACAGCTTGGGATACCAGTCCTCGCGATAGTGCTTGAGGGTATGCTCACTGCTCAGGTAATCGCCGGCCGGGCCGATCTGGTCGATCAGGTCGAGGGCCAGGGTTTCGTCGTTGATCTCCAGCGGGCGCATAAACTGCTTGACGTAGTTAATCAGCTCGTCGCAGATAATAACCTGCTCGATGGAGTTGCACATCCCGCCTTCCAGGTAGCCCACATCGTGGGCCATCTGCGCCCCAGCCAGGGTTTCCAGGATCAAGGCAAAGGCGGCTTCGGCGGCGGCCTGCTCATCGGGCAGCTTCGAATCGCTGCACCCGGTCAGGCCGAAGATGGGCAGGCCGTAGCGGTGGGCCAGTTCCACCAGCATCACCCGGTTGGTGGGGTCGGCGTAGCCGTCGGTGGTGGCGCGCATGTCCAGCATGTCGTTGACCCCGCCGGTGAGGATGATCGGCGCGCCCTCGCGCTTCAGTTGGGCAAGCACCAACCCGGCCAGCTCGCCGGCGTTTGCCAGGGCAATCGCCCCGGCGGCAGTGACGGGGCCGGTGGCGCCGCGCAGCACCATCGGCGTGTAGGTAGTGGGCAGGCCCTTGCCCGCTAGGAACAGCAGCTTTTTCAGGGCTTCCTGGTTGTGGCGCATCGGGTGGGTGACGTTAATGTAGCAGGCGCAGATGGGGTTGCGGCGCAGGGCCTCGGCCCCGCCCATTACCGCCTCGGCCATGCGAATGGCATCCACGCAGCCCTCGAATTCAGTGGTGACGAACAGGATCGGCTTGGCGCTGTTCATCAGCATGGCCCGCATCTGGTGGCGGTCGGCGGTGTCTTGGGGCAGGTCGGAAGCGATGCAGAACGACATCAGGAAGTCGATGTTGGGCAGCGCGTCGGCCACACGGATGGCGTCTACGATGTCTTGCAGTGTGCCGGGGCGGCGCTCGCCGGTCTGCAGGTCGATCACGTTGGGGCAGTCGGAGCCGAGGCCGTAGAAGACGTTGTTGCGCTCCAGCGGCATCACGCGCTGGCCGTGACGGTTGCACAGCACGGTGCGCTTGGGGGCTACCGACAGCGCCCATTCCACCAGCCCGGCCGGGAGGCGCACCCGGTTATCGTCTTCCACTGGAATGCCCTTCTTTTTGAGCAGGTCGAGCGCTTCCGGCTCATACAGCACTACCCCGGTGCGCTCCAAAATTTCCAGGCTGGCGTGATGCAGCCGTTCCACCTGATCGTCAGACAGTTTGCGGAAGCGAGGGGTATCGAACGAAGTATAGTTGCTTTGAACAATCATAGAAGCTCCTTTAGGAAATTCCAGTTTTTCCGCTGGAGGCGGTTTTTTCTATTTCAGGAGCGATGGCGCGGCTACGTCATCGCTCCTGAAAATCAGGCTGCCAGCACCGCCTGGATGGCGGCCTGGGCGGCGGGGGGCAGCGGCTCTGGCCCTGGCCCGGCCAGAATTTCATCCAGGCGGGCCTGGATGCGGGCCAGCATATCTCGGCTGCCGGCGTTCTCCCACAGATTCCACGGCTGGCGATCCATCAGGCGCGGCAGCCAGATGTGCTGGCGCAGTTGGCGGGCAGTCTCTTTACGGGCCAGGAAATCGCCGCCCGGCCCCACCTGGTCGATTACATCCAGCATCAGGGTAGCGTCGCTTACTTCGATTCCGACCATCATGCGGCGGGCAAAGCCAATGATCTCGTCGGTCATGACCAGCATTTCCAGCGCGCCGATGTCGGCGCAGTCGAGGAAACCGGCGTCGTGGGGCAGGCCGGTGCCGCTGAGCAGTGAGAAGATCACTTGGGCGGTGCTTTCAATAGCGGCTTGCAGGTCAAGCGTTTTGGCTTCCGAGGCCCCGGCCACGCCCATATACGGAAAGCCCAGGTGGCGGGCGATCTCGGCAAAGGCGGCGCTGTACAGGTTCAGCTCTGGCCCGCCATAGGATGGGCGGCCAGTGCGCGGGTCCATAGCCGCCGGAACCGTCCCCAGGGCCACCGGCGCGCCGGGCTGCTTCAATTGAATGATCGCCAGCCCGCCCAGGCAGCCGGCCAGCGTGATCGCCAGCGTGCCAGCCCCGGTGATGGGGGCCGAGATGCCGGCCACCCCCGGCCCGTGATACACAATCGGCACGCCGCGCCCGGCGCACCACAGAGCGTTGCCCATCACCGCGTCGGGGATCACCAGCGGCCCCATGCCCACCGCGAACAGGGCATACAGCGGGTGGGCGCGCAGTTCGGCCTCGCTGCCGCGCACGGCAACCGCCATGCGCTGGATGTCTTGCACGTTGTCCAGGCTGTTGCCCCAGGCCATGAGCGGCTTGCGGCTGTTCTGCGCCATCTCGGCAAACTCGAACACCGCAAAGCGCGCCGGGTCTACATCTTCGGGCAGGGCCAGGCCCATCAGGTAATCGATGTTGTCCAGCGCGTCGCAGACGCGGGCGGTGGTGGCCACATCCTGGCGGGTGGAGCGGCGGCGCTGGCGGGTGATGGGGTCGATGAAGTAGCTGGAAGTGGGGCCTGGCCCAAAGTAGACCCGGCCCGGCTGCAGGTCGATCTGCTGGGTCAGGTCGCGATTCCACAGGCTGAAGGCACCGGGGGCAGCCGCCACCGCGTCCTGGATCAGGCGAGGCGGAAAGCGCACCCGAACTCCATCCACCTGCGCCCCGGCCCGGCGCAGCAGGTCGCGCCCTTCAACGTGATGAACGTTCATTCCGGTGCGTTCCAGGCATTCCAGGGCCGCCTGGTAGACCCGCTCGATGGCTTCCGGGGCCAGCGCCCGGAACTGTACTCCCGGCCCACTCCAATGTTGGCTCACGATGATGGCTCCTGGTGCGGATGGGCCGGCGGCTGCGCCGCCGGCCCATCCGCACAATCATCAAATTTTGGAGGCTGCCAGCCGCTGGGCGGCCGGCAGCCTCCAAATAGAAACTAACCCACCCGGATGCGTGGGTTCAGCACGCCGTATAAGATGTCGGCCAGCAGGTTCGAGAAGCCATAGATGGCAACAATCACCATGCTGACGGCCTGGATCGTGATCAGATCGCGGCGCTGGATCGAGTAGATCAGCAGGCGGCCCAGGCCGGGATAGCCGAACACGGCTTCGGTCACAATCAGCCCGCCAATCAGCCAGCCGATGCCCATTGCTACCACGGTGACGGTGGGTAAAAGCGAGTTACGCAGCACGTGCTTCACCAACACCTGGCTGCGCGGCAGACCCTTCAGGTCGGCGGCGCGGGTGTAATCGGCCCGCAGCACGTCGATGGTGCTGGAACGGGTCATGCGGGCGATGTAGCCCAGGCTGGCCAGGCTGACAGTGCAGGCTGGCAGGATCAGATACGGCAGGGCTTCCCCAAAGCTGGCCCCGGGTTGGATGGACGAATTGGCGGGCAGCCAATCCAGCCCAATCGCCAGCAGGCCGATCAAAATCAGCCCGGTGACAAACTCCGGCAGACCCACAAAGGCCATCGAAAGGGCCGAGATCAATTGGTCGATGAAGCCGTCTTCTTTCAGAGCCGCAACGACCCCCAACAGGATACCCAGCGGCACATACAGCAGCAGGGCCACCACTGCCAACATGGCCGAGTTGCGCAGCCGCTCCAGCACGATGGGCCGCACCGCCTGGCGCGAAACCAGCGATTCGCCCCAATCGCCCACCACAAAATGCCCTAACCAGTCGATGTAGCGCACCGCGGCCGGACGGTCCAGCCCTAACTGGGCGTGCAGGTTGGCGACGGCCTCGTCGGTGGCAAACTGGCCCAGCATGACCCGCGCCACATCGCCCGGCAGAAGCTGGGTGACGGCGAAGATAATGAGCGAGGCCACCAGCATGGTGACCAGGATGGAAACCAGGCGGCGCAGGAGGTAAGCGATCATGGGGCTGGCTCCGTGGGCGGCCGGAAGGCCGGGCTGCTTTGCAGAACCGACAATTTTTCCAGCGAGATGTGGCAGCGAATGCTGTGATAGCGCCCGGTGCTTTGCCAGGGCGGGTCTTCCTGCTCGCAGATGGGGCCAAGCTTGCGCGGGCAGCGGGTATGAAAGCGACAGCCGGAGGGGATATTCACCGCGCTCGGCACGCTGCCGCTCAGGCGGATCGGCGGCTGCTGCACGCTCGTATCGGGGATGGGAATGGCCGAGAGCAGGGCCTCGGTGTAGGGATGATAGGGCGGGGCGAACACATCTTCAGCCGAACCGGCCTCCCACAGCCGCCCCAAATAGACCACCGCGATCCAATCCGAAAGGTGGCGCACAGCCGCCAGGTCGTGCGAGATGAACAGGTACGAAACGCCCCGATCATGCTGCAAATCGACCAGCAGGTTCATCAGCGAAGCCTGCACCGAAACGTCGAGCGAGGAGATCGGCTCGTCGAGGATGAGCAGGGTGGGGTCGGCGGCGAAGGCGCGCGCAATCGCCACCCGCTGCTTCTCGCCGCCGCTCAATTCGTGCGGCAGGCGGTGGATGTAATCTTCGGGCAGGTTGACCGCCTGGAACAGTTCGCGCACTCGCTGCGCCACCTGGGCTGGCGATAGCCCCCCCATCAACTCCAGCGGGCGGGCTACGCTCTGGCCCACCGTAAGCTGCGGGTTGAGCGAGGCGTTGGGGTTCTGGAACACCATCTGGATTTTCTTCAGGGCGGCCTTCGAGCGCCGGGCGATGGGGTATGGCAGGCTTTCGCCATCCAGAAGGAGATCTCCTCCGGTGGCGATCTCCAGCCCGGCGATGCAGCGCGCCAGGGTGGTCTTGCCGCAGCCGCTCTCGCCCACAATGCCCATCGTATAGCCCTTGCGCACCCGGATCGAAATATTATCTACCGCCCGCACAATGGCGGGCTTCCAATCGAACAGGTTCGAAAGGCCGCGCCGGTTCAGCTTGAACTGTTTTTCGATGTTGCGCGCATCCAGCACCAGGGGGGCCGGGCTGCTTTCCATATTCTTTTCGACCACCTGGGTTCCGGCCTGGCGTTGGCGGGTTTCTTCGACCACCGCCCAGCGGCGGCAGGCGGTGAGCCGCCCCGGCAGGGCTTCGATCAGCGGCGGGCGGGCCTGGCGGCAGGTCTCTTCCACCAACGGGCAGCGCGGCGCAAAGATGCAGCCGTTCGGCAGAGCGTCTGGACGGGGAATGTAGCCCGGAATGGTGTGCAGATCGACGTCGAACTTGCTCAGGTTGACCCGCGGCACGCAGCCCAGCAGGCCCAACGTATAGGGGTGGAGCTGGCGCTGGAACACCTCGCCCACCGCGCCTTCTTCCATCAGCTCCCCGGCGTACATTACCCCCACCCGGTGGCACAGGCGGGCCACCACCCCCAGGTTATGGGTGATGTACAGCACGGCGGTCTGGTATTCTTTAAGCAGGTCGCGCACCAGGTCAAGGATCACCGCCTCGGTGGTAACGTCCAGGGCGGTGGTCGGCTCATCCATGATCAGAAGCTGCGGGCTGGTGGTCAGAGCGGCGGCGATCAGGATGCGCTGGAGCATCCCGCCGCTTAACTGGTGGGCGTAGCGCCGGGCCACCGATTCGGGGTCGGGGAGCTGCACCTTTTGCAGCATTTCGATGGCTTTCTGCCAGGCCTGGGCCTTCGAGAGGCCCAGGTGCGCCCGCGCCACCTCGGCCACCTGCTCGCCCACCGGGATGGCCGGGTTGATCGCCGCAGCCGGGTCTTGATGCACCATCGTGATCTGGTTGCCCCAAATCTTACGCAGCGCGGCAGACGATAACCCGCCCAGGTCTACCCCGTTCAGCAACACCCGGCCCTGGCTGATGCGCCCGTTCGTGGGCAGGTAACGCACGATGGCCCGCGCCAGGGTGGTCTTGCCGGAGCCAGATTCGCCTACCAGCCCATAGATTTCGCCCCGCCGGATGTGCAGCGAAACGTTCCGCACGGTGATGAGCGGACCTTTCCCGGTGTCATACGTCACCGACAGGGCTTGCAGGTCCAGTACAGGCGGCTCCAGCGCGCCGAGGGGAGGGTTGAGCGTGGTCATCAATGTGCGGCTCCTAACGCTGGCTTATACCGCCGGGCAGCAGCATCCGCCGCAGCCCGTCGCTCATAAAGGCCACGCCCACCACCAACAGGGCAATCGTGGCGGCCGGATAGAGCAGCACCCAAGGGGCCTGGTTGAAGAAGGTGCGCGCTTCGCTCACCATCATGCCCCAGTCGGGCGAAGGCGGCTGCACCCCCAGGCCCAGGAAGCCCAGCGAGGCCACCAGGAAGATGGCGTACGAGAAGCGCATCGAGGCTTCTACGGCCAGGGGCGGCAGCACGTTGGGCAGAATCTCACGAAACAGGATGTAGGGGCTGCCCTCGCCGCGCAGCTTGGCGGCTTCAATGTATTCGCGGGTCTTGATGTCCAGTACCACGCTGCGCACCACCCGCGCCACCATCGGCACGTACAGAAGGCCCACCACCAGCACCACGTTGAGCCGCGACGATCCTACCGTACCCAGGATAATCATTGCCAGCAGCAGCGGCGGGATCGAGAGCAAAATATCCATCAGCCGCATGGTTATTTCGTCGAACAGGCCGCCGAAATAACCGGCCAGCAGGCCCAGGGTCAGCCCCAACAAAACGGCTACCAACGTGCCAGAGCCGGCAATGGTAAACACATCTCGGCTGCCCACCAACAGGCGGCTGAAAATATCGCGCCCGAACTGGTCGGTGCCAAGCCAATGGCTGGGCGAGGCCGGCTGCAAACGGTTCGACAGGTCTTGTTTGGTATAGCTATAAGGCGCCACCAGCGGACCGATCAGGGCCATCAGCAGGAAAAACCCTACGATGCAAAACCCAATCAGCATAGCCGGATAACGGCTGAGACGCCGCGAGGCGCGCCTCCGGCGGGGAGCAGAGAGAGTCTGGGTCAGGGGAGGGCTATCGGCCAACACTGCACCTCGCGATGCCGTGGGCCTGCCTGTCAAAACTGCACGCAGGCCCACATACCGGATGGATAGGGGTGAGCGGGCTGCGCCCGCTCACCCCGCGGATCACAACTTATTTCTTGAAATACACGTAGCGCAAATCAACCCCCGTCCCCAGGCCCATGGTGGGTTTCAGACCATCCAGCTTGGCGCTGGCGCCCCACAGGTTGTTGAGGAAGAAGGTCAGGATGATCGGGCCGCGATCCTGGAAGATCTGTTGGATCTGGTGATACAGGTCGGCGCGCTTAACCGGGTCCATCTCTTTGGCGGCCTGGGCGGCCAGTTCGTCCATTTCTTTATCGCACCAGTGGCTCTCGTTCCACTTTGCGCCGCAGACGTAGGCCAGGTCAAGGTAGGGCTGCGGGTAGGGGCGAGACCCCCAGTCGGTGATGGCAAAGTCGGCTTCCAGCCACATGTTATCGGCCCCATAGTAGACGTCGGTCGGCACCAGCTTGATGTCAACCGTT
>CAYQDU010000034.1:0-28552 GCA_964416275.1 uncultured Anaerolinea sp.
GCGCCATGGAAATGCTTGTTCTGGTTTTGCTGGCTTTTCTGGCCGGGTATATCTGGGGAGATCGCCGGCTCAGGGACGTGTGAGGTCTGCCCCAGTCGATAGGCTTTCGCCGCCCGCCTTGTTTGCAACCTGGCCCGTAGGGTTGCGTATATAAATTGACATGGTTCTTCCGGCTTCGCCGGGAAAAGAAGTGATATATGGAGGTTGTTGCATCGCTGCGCCACAGGTAGCTCCCCACTTAGCCGTGGTAGAGGTGATTGGCAAGCTTCGCTTGGCAAACGAAGCTTGCCTGGAAAGAGGAGTAATCGTGGATTTTGTCGCCCGAAGGGCGACAAAATCCACGGAACAGCTCTTTTTGAAGGCGCTTGAAGAGCGCTGTGCCTGTTCCACGGTGTAATGGGGCGGCGCCACGCCAAGCAGCAACCTCCATAACATAGAAAAATTCCCGCCTTCGGCGGAAGAGCCATTGACACACACAACAAGGCGTTTGTTTTCCGCGAAAGGAGCAAAACACAATGGGTTGTCTATCATGGGCTATTTTTGGGGGGCTGGCGGGTTGGATTGCCAGCATTTTGACCGGGCGCAACAGCCGAATGGGCTGCTTTGCGAACATCGCCATCGGTATCCTGGGTGCGTTCATCGGCGGGTTGGTGATGCAGTTCATTACCGGCCAGCCGTTCAATATCCAGTGGAGCCTGCCCAGCTTTGCCGTAGCGGTGGTGGGGGCTGTGGCCCTGCTGGCGATCACCGGGTTGTTCCGCCCTGGTCGGCGCTAAAGCCTCGATGAGTCTCACCTGGCCGGAAGCCAGAGTTTTGCTGCTCGGCAAGCTGGCGGCGGTTTTTGATATCGCCCTGATCTTGCTGCTGGCCTGGTTGGCGCTGCGCCTGGCGGCCCTGGCGCAGCGCCGGGCCTTGCGGCGCATCGACCAGAGCGACGACCCCTCCCAGGCCGACGACCCCTCCCAGGCCGACGTTGGGCGCAAAGCCCGCCTCAGCACGATTGTGGGCGTGTTCACGTATGCCGCCCGCTCGGCGATCATCGCTATGGCCTTGATCAGCCTGCTTTCAGCCCTGGGGCTGAACGTCACCCCGCTGCTTACCAGCCTGGGCGTGGTGGGGCTGGCCCTTTCGCTGGGCGCGCAGACCCTCATTAAGGACTATATCTTTGGGCTGATTGTGCTGATCGAAAACCAGTATTCGGTAGGCGAGACGGTGACGATTGGCGGGCTGACCGGCGAAGTGGAGCGCATCACCATGCGCGCCACCTGGCTGCGCCACGAGAACGGCCAGCTTTCGGTGATCCCGCACGGCGACGTGCGCGCCGTCACCAACGCCTCGCGCGATTGGGGCCTGGCCGATGCCAGCTTCGACCTGCCGGCCGAGATCGACCTGCCGCGCGCCATCCAGACCCTCGAACAGGCCGCCCAACAGGCCGTGGCCCAGGAGAACCTGCAAGACGACCTGCTGACCCCGCCCACCGTGCAGGGCTGGAGCGGCTCGCAGCATGACGGGGTGCGCCTGCGGGTGTGCGCCCGGACGCGCGTGCCGCTCCGCCAGGCGGTGGAAGCCGCCCTGCGCCGGGCCGGGGCCGAAGCCCTGGAAGCCAACGGGTTTTCGATTAAGCGTTGAGCGGGTGGGAAGTGTTCCCCTGGGGAGGAAATTGTAGGGCTGCGCCCCACAATTTCCTCCCCAGTTCACTATCTTGGGGGAACCTGAACAGCTAACCGGGGATGTACAGCTTCTGGCCGGGGATGATCACATTGGGGTTGGCGCCAATGGCAGACCGGTTGGCCTGGTAGATCACATCCCACGAGGTGCCAAAGGCCGAGGCGATGGAGCTGAGCGAATCGCCCGATTGAACCGTGTAGCAGGCTGCGCCAGCCCGCAGATGGGTGCGAATTTTCATGAGATTGCGCCTCCCTGGCGTTTAACCACACAGACCACTGTAATCGCGGCCATCATAGCCGCCCACCACCGGCTGCACCGGCGCAATCCCGCCCGGGTTGACGTAGACCGGCTCGTAGTAGGGCAGATAGCGATCGTTATTTTGAATCTGCTTGCATTTCAGCAGGGTCTCGGCTGCGGCCTCGGCCCGTTTGCGCCACAGGTTCGCCTGGGGGCACAGCTCGGCCCCCGCGTGCAGGTTAGAGCGAATTTTCATCGTTGATCCTCCTGTCTCACACAAAAAGGGGCTTAGCGCAGCAGGCAGCCGCGGCTCTCAACCTCGCGGTTGATCTTATTGAACTGGTTGCGCCAGTAGTTGGTATCGCTCTGGCAACTGCCGGCCGACAGGTTGGTGCGCACGCCGATCTGCGGCGCAGCCGGCGGGGTGGCGTTCGACTTCATTTGCATCGAGTTTGTCTCCTTTCGTTACCATAAATATCCAGATACGATCTTACCACACCCTGGTCAGGCTTTCCAGATTTGGCTCTTCCGGCTTCGCTGGGAAAATTTCTAGATGGGGGGTTGGCGGGTAGCGCAGCCACGCGCCACCCCAAAAATCTAGATCAACCCCTGCCCGCGGCGGAAGATCCCCAGATTTTTTCCCATGCGTCGCTGAGCAGATTGCCCAGGATGCGCGTGTCGCCCTGGGTGGGGCGCACGTCGCCGTCTGGCTCGACGTACATCCAGGCCCGCCCGGCGCCCTGCATGAGGGCGTCGCCGGCCTCCAGGGCCACCGGGTGCAAAGCCGAGTACGGCACGGGCAGGTTCCAGACCAGCTCCATCTGCCGGGCGGCGGCCTGGTCGCCGGCGGCGCGCAGGGCGGCGCTGAGGCCCGGGTCGGCCGCGCTCAATGACACCCGCCGGACGCCCATCTCGGCCAGCCGATTGAGGATCGTCCCGGTCTGTGGGGCGGTTTCGTCGGTCAGGGTCAGGTGGACTGCCACCGACAGGTCTTCGACCAGGGCGTTGCCCACCGCCTGCCAGGACTGCTCGTCCTGCGGGTGCAGGGTCAGCAGCAGGTGATCCAGCCCGGCCTTCAGCAGCCGGTCGAGGAACAGTTCGTCGGCCAGGCGCAGCCCATCGGTCAGCAGGCCGCTCACCTGCCCAAGCTGCTCGGCGTAGGCGATCAATTCGGGCAGGTCATCGCGCAGGGTTGGCTCGCCGCCAGTGAAGACCACGTGCGGGATGCCGGCCGCCCAGGCTTTGTCCAGAATTTTTTGCCACTCGGCGGTGTTCAGCTCGCGTCCCACCCGCTCGATGGGGGCGGCGTCGGGCGGCTCGTCGCCGGGCAGGCGGTAGGTCAGGGCGCAGTCCAGCCGGTAGGGGGCGGTCAATTCGCCGCTGAAGGGCTGCTGGCGGTCGAAGTCCAGGTACGTCACCGGGTCCAGGTCGGGGGTGCTGACCAGGAGCTGGATGCGCTCGGCCAGGTCGAGATAATCTCGGCGGGCCTCGGCCTGGCTGACGTTGTAGCGGGCGGCCATCTGGCGGGCGACCTCGTCGGGCGGGGCGTTTTGCACCAGATAGTAGGCGTACTCGGCGGCGGTCTGGTTCAGGTGCAGCACGGTGGCGGCGTTGACGATCAGCACGCCCCCGCCATGTTCCTCCATGCGCAGGTGCAGGCGATAATTGCGCGGGTCATCCGGCGGCGATTGGTAATGATAGATCCCCGCCGGGATCGAACGCCCGCCCGAAAACAAACGTTGGAAAGGCCGGAGTAAACTGGTCATAGAGCATCCATTTCTGTTTTTTGATTGAGAACCTGCCAATCGGCAATCTTACATCATACATCCTTGAGGGGGCAGCCGCCGCCGCATTCGGGCAGCAGGGCGCAGTCGCGGCAGCGCTCGGCGATGTATTGGCGCTCGCGCAGCCGGATGGACAGCGGATGATTCCAGATGGCCTCCCACGGATCGTTAAGCAGGCTGCCCAGGGGCTGATAGTACGATTGGCAGGGCAGCACGCCGCCATCAGGTTCGACGCACATATTATACCGGGCGGCGGTGCAACCTTTGACGCCCAGTTCCAGGCTCATCGGGTCGAAGTGGCAGTATTGGGTGGGGGTATACCAGATCAGGCGCTGACCGGCGGCCTCGGTCTTACTGCGCGCCAGCTCCAGCAGCGGGGCCAGTTCGGCCTCGTTCAGCCCGGTGCCGACGGTCTGGCCGCGCCCGGAGTAGATCAGGGCGTTCAGCCCCACGGTTGGCACGCCCAGGTCGGCCAGGAAGTCGAGGGTTTCGCCCAGCACAGACGCGTTGTTGTGCAGCATCGTGGTGTTGGTCATCACGTAGAGGGGCGTATCCAGGGCGTTGCGGATGCCGGCCACCGTCTGCTTCCAGGCCCCTTTCAGGCGCACCATTTCGTCGTGGATCTGCGGGTCGTGCGATTCGAGCGTGATCTGGACGTGATCCAGCCCGGCCTCCACCAGTTGGGCCAGGTAGCGCGGGTCGCTCAGGCGGCGGCCGTTGGTGTTTAGCCCGGCGATCTGCCCGTTGGCTTCGGCGTGAGCGATCAGCTCCGCCAGGTCGGGACGCAGGGTTGGCTCGCCGCCGGTAAAGACCACGTGCGGCACGCCGATCTGCCAGACCCGGTCGAGGATGCGCCGCCAGTCGGCGGTGGGAAGCTCGGCAAAGTCGCGCGGCCGGGCGTTATAGCAGTGGGCGCAGTCGTTATTGCAGCGGTAGGTGAGGGCCAGGTCCATGCGATAGGGGGCGGCCGGGCGGGCGCTGAAGGGCATGGTCACGTCCAGGTCGAGGTCGTGCAGCGGACAGGCCCCGTCTGGGCGGGCCAGTTCGTCGATCTGGGCCGCTAATTTCGTATAGTCGGCCTGGATTTGGGCCGGATCGCCCCGGTACTGGCGTTTCAGCCGCCGCAGGGCCTCGCCTGGCTCTACCTGCTCCAGCGCCAGGCGGGCCATACTGGCCGCGCTGGGGTTGAGATGCACCACCCGGTTGGCGTTTACCAGCAAAATTCCGCTGCCATCGGGGTCGATGCGCAGATGGATGCGGGCTTTCTCGCCCTGACCCTGGCGGGTGAAGTGCAGCAGGGTTGGCGCGCCAGCCTGGGCGGCGGGCGGTTTCATCGAACGTAAGAGGAAAGAGAGTTTTTCAAGCATTCGATCCCTCTATTGCAAGCATTCCATACCTTTAATGGTTGCCTACCGTCCACCCCCGGCGCAGGCGCAGGCGCACCCCGCACACGCGCAGGCGCAGGCGCAGCTGGATTGGCCGCCGCCGCTGTGGCTGCCAGGCGACCCGCCGCGGCTTACTCCGCCCCGGCGCCACCCGCTGTTCTGTTCTTCTGAGGAAGATGAGCCGCCCGGCGGCTGGTCGAAGCGGCTTTCTTGCCAGCGCCAGGCGATGGGCGGGCTGCCAGACGGCGGCTGGCCGGAGCGGCTTTCCTGCCAGCGCCAGGTGGTGGGCGGGTAGGCGCTGGGTTTGGGCTGGATAAAGGCCGGGTTGGTTCGGTTTGCCACGCCCTGGGTGAAGCCGCCTATATCGCCCAGCAGGCCGGCCGAGAAATCCTGCACGCTGCGGGCCATAGAGGCCGCCAGGGCCGAGCCAGGCAGGCGGGGCGGCCCGCCGCCGGCGGGCTGCCCCGCCTGCGGCCGGGGGGCCGGCGCAGGGTGGGGCGGCGCCGGCCAGGTTTCGCTCGCCGGGCGGTCTGCACGCCCCAGGTCGGGGTCGAGGCGCTGCCACCAGTCGGGCAGCGCCACCGGCTGGCGGAAGCGCTGTTCTATCTGCCCGCGATAGTTGCGATCCAGCAGCATCCAATCGGCGTTGTACGCCAAGGCTTCCTGCTGTACTTCGGGCGTCTGGTCGGTCTGCACCTGCTGCCAGGCTTTGCGCACGATCTCGCGGTAGTAGGCCGTCGTCTCGCGGCGGCTGAACCCGCGCATCTGCTCGGCCACCGCCTGGGTCAGGCGCACCAGGGCATCTTCCAACCCCTGGCGGCGGCGGCTGAGGATGTTTTCCTGAAACGCCTGCAAGAATTCGACCTCATAGGGGCGCAGGGTATCCGGCAGAGGAGAAACCACCTTCAGAGTCAGCGGGTCGCGCTGGGTCACCTCGGCTGCGCCCTTGCGCAGCGTCGCGAACAGAATCATCGTCAGCACTTTGTCCAGCGGTTCTTCGAGCAGGATGGCCGCCTCGACGGCCGTCAGGCCGCGCTTGACGCCCAATCCTTCGATGGCGACCCGGGGCGGCAGGTACTGCCTGCGCCGCCGTTGGACGGTGTACCGGCCCCACAACGCCCAACCCACCGCCGCTGCAATCAGCCCCAGCCCGGCCAGCAGGCTGAAGAACCCGCCCGCGCTCATCCCCAGGCGCTCCCAGGCGGCCGGGCGAGCCACCCCGCCCGGCGGCAGCCGGTCGGCTGGGAAGGAGGCCCCGAACACATAGGCCCGGTCGGCGCTGACCTGGGCGGCCCAGGTATAGGCCGCCCGGCCCTGCTCGTCAATGAAAGTCTCTGGCTGGGCGGGCCAGCCGGGCGGGGCGGCGTGGCCGCGCGGTTCGGCCGGCTGGACGCCAGGCGGGAAGTGCAGGCTCACCGCGGCCTGGGTAGTCCCATCCAGGTACTGCGACCCGAACCAGGTGGGGGTGAAGTTAAAGCTGGCGTACTGCGGGTCCTGGTCGTCGCGATAGAACTTCAGCCCGCTGTTGGGCAGCCACAGGCGCACCTCTCCGCTCTGCCCCGGCTGGATGGCCTGCGCCCCCAGCGCCACCGCCACGCCCGGCCCCTGGCCCTGGTATTCGGCGGTCGATAGCGCCGCCGGCTGGCCGTTCACCTGGGCCTGCGCCCCCGCCAGCGAGAAGCGGCTGGTGGGCAGGCCCACGTCTACGTACTCGATGGCGGCCGAGCCGGGCAGGTTGGTGAAGGCGAAGCGGTACTCCAGGGCGGCGCGGCCGTCGGCGTTGATCCATAGGTCGGCGCTCAGCCGGTCGAGGCGGAAATAATAGCCCTGGGCCAGGGCGGTCATCCAGAACAGGCTGGCCGCCATCCACAGCGCCAGGCTTGCAGCAAGCCGCAGCCGGCGGAAGATCTGCCGCACTACCGCCCGCCTCCGGCGCAGGCGCAGGCGCACCCGGCGCAGGCGCAGGCGCAGGCGCACCCGCCGCCGCCGCCCCGGCTGCCGCCGCGCGAGGATGTCGTTACTGGAACCGGGTTGGTTTTATCGGTTACGCCGCCGGTGAAGGTTTGCAGGTTGCCCAATACTCCGGCCGAAAAGCCCTGTACGCCATTGACCACCGAGGCGGCAAACGACGAGCCGGGCAGGGTGGGCATCGAGACGCCGCCGCCTCCGCCGCTGGAGCTGCCGCTGCGCCCCGATGAGCTAACGACCGCGCCCCCGCCGGACGGGCGGAAGGTGGGGTCGTAGCGCGGCCACCACACCGGCGTATAGACCGGCCCGGTGAACACCCGCCGGGTGCGCTCGTCGTAGTCTTTGTCGAGCATGGTCCATTCCATGTATTTTTCGTAGGTCTCGCTCTTGACCTCTGGGGTCTGGCCCTCTTCCACCTGCTTCCAGGCCCGCTCCATGATGTCTTTATAATAGGCCGTGGTTTCTTTGTTGCTAAAGCCTTTCATTTTGGCGGCCACGCCTTTTACCAGGTCGATGGTCATGGCCTGTAAAGCTTTGCGGCGCTCTGATCCATTCGGCTTTTGGAAGGCCTGGATGAAATCGGCTTCATAAGGGTACAGACCTTCCGGCTGGGGGGTGACGGGGGAGATTTCCAGCGGGTCGCGCTTGACGACGCTGGCCGCGTTCTTCTTAATCAGCCCGAACAGGATCATGGTCATCACCTTGTCCAGCGGCTGTTCCAGCAGCACCGCGGCTTCGACCGCCGTCAGGCCGCGCTTGATGCCCATCCCCTCGATGGCAATCTTGGGCGGCAGGTATTTCAGCTTGCGCCGGTTGGCGCTGGCATTCCCGGCATAGGTCAGGGCGATGATGCCTGCGAAGATGGCTCCGCAGCAGCCAAATGTGCCGATCAACTCCGGGTCGATGCCCAGGGTTTCGGCCAGCGAGGGGGCCTTGATGGCTGAAGCCGGGACGTATTGGGCCGGGAAAGAGGCCCCGAACTCGTATTCCCGGTCGGCCCGAGATTGGGGGTTGTTCCACACGTAGACCGGCCGGCCCTCGGCGTCCAGGCTGGCCTGGGGTTGTTCGGAGAAGCCGTTGGGGGCGGCGTGCCAGCGCGGTTCGGTAGGCTTTACGCCGGGCGGCAGGTGAATGGCGACGGTGGTGTTGGTCGTTCCCTGCACGTATTCCGAGCCGAACCAGGTGGGCGAAAAGACGAAACTGGCGTAGTTATCGCCCTGGCTGTCTTTGCGCAGCCAGCTTCCGGCCCTGGGGATCGAGACATGCAACGCGCCGGTCTGCCCGGCGGGGATGGCCTGCCCGCCCAAGACCACCGCAAAGCCCGACCCATCGCCCTCGTAATCCGAGCGGGAAAGCTCGACCGGGCTGCCGTCTACATCGGCGGCGGCCCCGGAGAGCGAGAAGTTGCCGTTGGGCATGCCCACGTCTACGAATTCGATGGCGTGGGCCCCAGGAGCGTTGGCGAACACGAACACATAGTTGATGGCGGTCGAGCCGTCGGCCTGGATAAAGACGTCGGCGCGCAGTTCGTTGAGCCTGAACAGGTAGCTCTGCGCGTAGGCCGCGCCGCTGAATCCCAGCAGCGCCGCCAGGCACAGCAGCCCGGCCGCAGTCCATTTGGAGATGTGTTTATTCAACCTGGCCTCCATTTTCTTTATTGTGTACATCTAAAGAAGGGTCGTATTTTTTAGAATACCCATTTGCAGGTGGATGGTAAAAAGATCGTCTATCTTGCGATCCACAGGCGCCCACTTTGGGGCGTATTCAGATCGTGGATGGCCGCCCAGGCGTCCCTTTGCGTATGACGCTCGCGCCCTGCTACCACTTTGGTTCTTCGGTCAGCTGGTAGCTCGTCCCACAATAGGGGCAGGTGACCACCGGCGCGCCGGCCACCATTTTGACGTTTTCGGGGGTCAAGGCGCCGCCGCAGGATTTGCATTTGAACGTGTCCAGGCTCACGTTGGCCGGCAGATCGACCTGGACGGTCACGTTATTGCCGTCGCCAGCGGCCGGCTTTTTGCGCTGGGCGAACCAGATCAGGGCCAGCCCGATCAAGACGGTGATGAACCCGATGGGCAGCCAGACGAACGACCCCTGCGGGTCGAACGATCCCCACATGAACAATACGCCAAAGAAGATCAGGATGGCGGCGGCAATATAAGCGATAATTTTCATGTTCACCTCTGTGTGTATCTACGCAATATCCCAGCGGCCGTCGCGGCTTTGGGTGGAGCAAGCATTACCCTTGCTCTAATAGTTTATTCACTTTTTGCCAGAATGCAATAGGACTCAGGCGATCTTTTGACCCTGGGCGACAAAATCCACGCCGCATCTTTTTGATCTATAGAAATTCTCCTGGCGAAGCCGGGAGAGCTGCCTTTTTTCAGGCGTGGTAAAATACTTTTAACCATTCAGAAGGGAGAAAAATTCATGAAAGGCAACGAACAAATCATTGCTCGCCTGAACGACTTGCTGGCCGATGAACTGACCGCAGTAAATCAATACATGGTGCATTCCGAAATGTGCGACAACTGGGGATATGAAAAGCTGCACAAAGCCGCCGAGAAGCGCGCTATCGAAGAAATGCGCCACGCCGAAAAATTGATCGGGCGCATCCTGTTCCTGGAAGGCACGCCGGTGGTGACCAATCTGAACAAGATTCACATCGGGGCCGATGTCGAAGCCCAGCACAAGAGCGACGCCCTGGCCGAAGTCGAAGCCGTCAAGGCTTATAACGAAGCTATTGCCCTGGCGGGCGAGATCAAAGACAACGGCACGAGCGACCTGCTGCAAAGCATCCTGCACGACGAAGAAGCCCACCTGGACTGGATCGAAGCCCAGCTTGACCAGATCAAGCAGATGGGCATTCAGAACTACCTGCTGGAAAAGCTGGGCTAAATTTTGGCGTTCTTCCGGCTTCGCCGGAAAGCAACGTATATTTTGGAGAAATCGTGGAGCGCAGCCCCACGATTTCTCCAAAATAATATAAGAGGATACGCCGCCTTTGGCGGGAAAGAAGTTACATTCTGGGTGGTTGCGTGGCATAGCCATGCAACCACCCCTATGCCCAATGGGCTTCCGCGTCCTGGTCAAGCTCAACGGCAGTCATTCGCCGATGAGCTTGACCAGGACGCGTTTGCGCCGCCGCCCGTCGAACTCGCCGTAGAAGATTTGCTCCCAGGGGCCAAAATCCAGCTTACCGTTGGTGACCGCCACTACCACCTCACGCCCCATTACCTGGCGTTTCAGGTGAGCGTCGGCATTGTCTTCGCCGGTGCGGTTGTGCTGATAACCGCTGACCGGCTCGTGCGGGGCCAGCTTCTCCAGCCAGCGCTCGTAATCCTGGTGCAGGCCGCTCTCGTCGTCGTTGATGAACACCGAAGCGGTGATGTGCATGGCGTTGACCAGCGCCAGTCCTTCGCGGATGCCGCTCTCGCGCAGGCAGTCTTCGACCTGGGGAGTTATGTTAACAAACCCCATCCGGCCAGGCACGTTAAACCAGAGTTCCTTGCGATAGGATTTCATGGGATCGTCCCCTTATCGCTTCAATCGCTCGGTATACTGCTTGCGAAACTTTGCCACTTTGGGCGCAATCACCGCCTGGCAGTAGCCCTGGTAGGGGTTGCGAGCAAAGTAGTTCTGGTGATAGGCTTCGGCCGGGTAGAACTTCTCGAACGGCGCCAGTTGGGTGACGAGCGGTTTGTCCCACAGACCGGCCGCGCCAACCTCGGCCATCACCTGCCCGGCAACCGCTTTCTGTTCCAGAGTGTGATAGAAGATGGCCGAGCGATACTGCGTTCCCACGTCGGCCCCCTGCCGGTTGAGGCTGGTGGGATCGTGGATGGTGAAAAATACCTGCAATAGATCGCGGTAGCTGACCACCTGCGGGTCGTAGGCGATTTGCACCACCTCGGCATGCCCGGTCTGCCCGGTGCAGACGGCCTGGTAGGACGGGTTCTCCACCGTCCCGCCGGAATAGCCGGAAACAACCTGTTCCACGCCTTTCAGGTCCAGGTAGACCGCTTCCAAACACCAAAAACAGCCCCCCGCCAGGGTGGCGACTTCTAACCTGCGTTCCTCATCACCGTTCATCGTTTCCCTCCTCTATCATCAAGAAATATGGCTCTGCCGCCGAAGGCGGAATTTTTCTACGTTTTTGGGGAATGTGCGGCTCCGCGGTACCACCCCATTAAACCGTAGAACAGGCCTGGCGCTCTGCGAGCGCCTTCAAAAAGAGTGATTCCGTGGATTTTGTCGCCCGAAGTGCGACAAAATCCACGATTCATCCTCTTTCCCGGCGGAGCCGGGAGAGCCAGCAGTATGGGTCCGCTTGCTATTAGGGTGCGAGCGCGCAGCGGAAGCCGCGGAAAGACCGGGCGCTGCCCGCGTAGGCGTAATAGCGGAAGCGGGCCGTGGAATGATACAGCCCGTTGTTCCACCCGCCGCCGCGCGTCAGGTGACAGTCCAGCTCACTGCGCTCTGGGCAGGCCGCCGGGGTCTGGTTCACCGGGTTATCTTGCGGCGAGCGGCTGTAGAAATCGGGGCTGTAGAAATCGAACACCCATTCCTGCACGTTGCCCGAAAGGTCGTATAAGCCCATAAAGTTGGGCAGGTAGCTCATCACCGGGGCCGGGCCAACCCAACCATCGTCGTTCTCCGGGTCGCGCCAGGCAGAGGTGCAGCGTTGATCGCAGTAATTTGCCAGCGGGCCGCGCCCGCCGAAGATCAGGCTGATATTCAACGGGTCTTCGGAAGATGGATTGCCCCATGGAAAGAACCAGGCGCCCTCGCCGGAGGCGGCCCGCTCCCACTGGGCCTCGCTGGGCAGGCGCTTGCCCACCCAGCGGCAGTAGGCGGCTGCATCGTCCCAGGTCATGCCAACCGCGGGGTAATCGTCGTACGCCGGGCTGCTGGCATAATCGCCGGGCAGCGGATCGACAAAGATGGATTGGCTGGCGGCCTGGCAGACGCCCACTTGCACGCAGGTGCGGTACTGGCGGTTGGTCACTTCGTGCGCGTCGATCTGAAACGCGCTCAGGCTCACCCGATGCTGCGGCATCGCATCGTTATAATCCACCGGGTTGCACGTGCTGTACTGATTGCACAGGTTCAAATGCCAGGCGGCCGCGTCTTCGCTCAGGCCCATCATAAACGTACTGGCCGGGATCGCTACCATCGGCGCGTCGTCCTGGCCGGGCGGGATGGGGCTGGGGGTGATGGTGGGCGTGGGCGACGGCACGGGCGTCGGCGTGGCGCTGGGCGGCGCGCTCAGCGCCAGGGCGGTGGCCGTCTGGGCGTGGGCGGCCGGCAGCCCGCCCAGGTTTTCGGGCGTGGCGCTGCCCGGCAACTGCGCCGACCTTCCCGCCGGCCCCATCAGCCAGATGAGCGCCAGGATGCCCATCGCCCCCAACGCGGCCACCACGCCGATCACTGGAAAGCCCCAGTTGAACCCAGGCGCCGGCCGGGCGGGCGCAGCGGCCGCCGGCGGGTCGATCTCTGGGGCGCGATTGGGTTGGGGCGCGGCGACCAGCAGCCCGCGCAGTTTTTCGGCTTTCTGGCCGCGGCGGGGCGGCTGGCTGGTGGCCGGCGCGGAAGCCCGCTTGCGGGCGGCTGGTTTGCCGCCCGGAACGACCGCCACGGTGGTCTTTTCGGCAGCGCGTTTCAGCGGCGTGGGCGGGCGCGGGGTCAGCAGGGCCTGTTTGAAGGCCGCTATGCTCTCGAAGCGCGCCGCGCGCGCGGGGTGCATGGCGCGCTGGATCGCCTCAGAGATATACGGCGCAACTGCCGGGTTGCATTGGCGCACGGGCGGCGGGGCCGCCAGGTTGCCCGACATCACATCGATGGAATCGGGGGGGATCGAGCGGGTCAGCAAGGTGTACAGGGTTGCGCCCAGCGAATACTGGTCGCTGCGCTCGTCGGTGGCAGCCTGACCGTATTGTTCAGGCGGCGAGTAGCCCGGCGAAACGGCCCTGGCTCCGGTGGTGGTTGCCAGGTCGGGCCGGTAAGTCTTGGCGATCCCGAAATCGACCAGGTAGGGCTGGTCGTTGGCCGCCAGGATGATGTTCTGGGGCTTTACATCGCGGTGGATGATGGGCGGGGTCTGGGTGTGGAGGTAGCTCAGCGCGTCGCAGATGGGCAGAATCCAGGCCAGGGCCTGGGCCGGGTCGATCAGCCCGACCTGGCCGAAGACGCGCTGGTGCAGGTCGTCGCCGCCTATGTAATCCATCACCAGATACTGGCCGCGGTCGGGGATGACGAAGTGGTCGGTGACCCGCGGCAGGTTGGGGTGATGCAGCCCGGCCAGCAGCTTGGCCTCGCGCTCGAACTGGCGCTGCGCTTCGGGCGTGCCTAAGCGGTTTTCTTTGATGGCGCAGGCGCGGTGCAGGTGCTGATCCCAGGCCCGGTAGACGGCGGCAAACCCGCCTTGGCCCAGCAGCTCCTGCACCGCGTAGCGTTGTTCCAGCACTTGCCCGGCCGCGATGCGCTCGTTTTGCTCCATGCGCTAATTGTACACGCCAGAGCGCGGGAATGGGAGGGCCAGAAATAAAAATCGTCCCTTTCCCGCCCAAGGCGGGAAAGGGACGATTTTTATTCTACGCCAAAATTTAATGGCCGTTGCAGCCAGCGCGACGAGTCATCTTGTACGATGTACCGGCCGCATCCACCGCATTCGTCAGCCCGCCGCTCAGGGTCAGCCCAACGTTGTAGTTGGCGGCAACGATGGCGCCGCTGTTGGCGCATTTCACCGTTATAGCCGTTACCAGCACGCCGTTAATCGCCCGGCCCGCGCCCTGTCCCTTTGCAATCCCGCCGCCGCAGGCAGCTACGTTGCCGTCCTGGAAGGAAACATTGTAGCGCCCCTGCCAGGTGGTAACGCGGATCTGATTCTTGGCTCCATCGGCGGCTACGCCTTTCCAGACCCCGGCAAAGGGATCGACTTTAGCCGCGGCCAGGCTGGCAATCGAGAGAACCAGGATCACGGTTAAGATGAGCATTCGACGAGAAACTTTCATTAGTGAACCTCCTGATTGGTTTTTACGTTCGGCTTGCTACGATGTAACCTAAGACGTATCAGAGAACAATCAAGTTCCCAGTATACCATAATCTGACACTTTTTATCATGGTTTGGTTAAGAGCTGAATAACGAAAATCTTCCCCGGCTGGCCGCTCCGGCCGCGCCTGGCAGCTCCCACTCAACCATGCTGGAGGCGACTGGCGAGCTTTGCTTGGCGAGCGAAGCTCGCATGGTTTAATCGGGTGGCGCCCCACGCTCAGTCCTCGCCGCCGCCGATGCGCCAGTGCAGCATCGCCACAACCTTGCCGTCGATCAGCAGCTCGGCGTCATATTCGCCGCTCTCGAAGACCGAGCCGTCTTTTTTGCGGATCGGCAGGATCAAGACGTTGGCCCCGCTGCCCTGTTCGCGCCACGAGGCCGGCTCGCTGTCGAAGGTCGCCTCGACCGGCAGCCCCTTGTAAGTGAGGCGGTAATCCACCTTAAAGCGGTCTACGTCTGTCCCCAGGTTGTTGAACTTAAGCCCCAGGTAGATTTTTTTGAGATTGGCCGGCAGGATGTTGGGCAGCGGGGTGCCGCTGGAGAGCAGCATCGGGTTGTGGGTCACAAAGGCTTCCACCAGTTGCACGTCGTCGCTGGGGGTGGCGACGATCTTTGCCAGTTCTTTGGGTTGTTCCGCCCTGGCGCAGCCGCCGGTCAGCAGCCCCAGCAGCAGGCACAGCGCGTACAATTGCAGCCTCAGAGTTTTACGGTTCATAGGGTATCTCTCTTGATCAGAATAGTTTGCGGAAACGCTGGCATACCAGGGGCATATCCTGCGCCGGTTGGCGCCCCAGGCGCTGGCAAACCGGCGCGTTGACGCGCCAGTGCACCTCGCGCCAGTAGTCCAGTGAGCGGTCGCCTTCGCCTTCCTCATAGGCATGCTGCGCTGAGACCTGGTCGAATGGACTGATCCACACTTCGGTGAGCTGGATCAGGCCTATCGGCTGGCCCTGTCCGTCCAGGATGATGCTCAGGTCGCCGGGGCGGGGCAGGGCTTCGCCTTCGGCCTCGTACTCCCACAGCAGCGAGCAGGTGGCGGTCTTGACCCCGGCCTGCACCAGCGCTCCCAGCTCGTCGGCCACTTCGGGACGGTCGCCAAAAGCCCAGGCCTCCGGTGTTTCCTGGCGCAGGTGGGCCGGAATGTCGTCTGGCAGCTGGTCGCGGTGGGCCTGCCAGTATTGTTCGATTAATGCTCTAGGATTGTCCATCTGTGGCTATCTCCTTGCGCTTCCAGCCGGGCGCGCCCGCCAATTGGCAGGGTGAGTTGTGGGGTAGTGTGACCAAAATCAACCTGGGCGATCACCGGCACGCCGGCCAGCGCCTGCTTGGTAGCCACGATCTCGGCTAGAATTTCCCGGCGGATGTTCGAGGCGCGCTGGAAGCGCCCGATTACCAGCCCGGCCAGCCCGGTCAGATCGACCTGGTGCAGCAGCGATTGCAGATCACGGTCGAAATGCTCGGCCCGCGATTCTTCATCGTCTTCCACGAACAGCAGGCAGCCGCCCAGCGAGGGCATGTAGGGCGTGCCTTGCAGCAGGTTCAGCGTGCACAGGTTGCCGCCGATCAGCCGCCCCTCTCCCAGGCCGGGCTGGATCACCTGCCAGCCGGCGTTGTCCACAAACAGGCGCTTCTCTTGGTCTGCATACCAGGGGTCGTCGCTCCAGGCCGGGGCAGGCTGAACCTCGAACGGTTCGCTTTGCATCAGGCATTTCTGGAAATATTCCAGGGTATAGTCCAGCCCGCGCCGCATCCCGAAGGTGGAATAGTGCGGCCCGGAATACGTCATCAGCCCGGCGCGGGCGTAGATGGCGCAGGCCAGGGCGGTGATGTCGGAGTAACCGCACAGGATTTTGGGATTGGCCCGGATCAGGTCATAGTCCAGGGCGTCGAGCAGTTGGTTGCTGTTGTAGCCGCCCAGGCTGGTGAGGATGGCCGGCGCCTGCGGGTCGGCAAAAGCGGCGTGCAGGTCCTCGACCCGCGCCGCAATCGCCGCCGAGCGGAACGCATCCAGCTCGGCGGCGTGCGCCCCAAAGCTGACCCGCAGCCCCAGCCCGGCCAGGCGCTCCTGGGCGATCTGGCGCACCGCCGGGCTGACCACCGCCAGCGAGCAGGCCGGGGCAACCACGCGCACCTCGTCGCCGGGGCGCAGTTTTTCCGGAATCAGGGGCTGCATGGGATGGCTAACTCCAGGTTGTACTCCAGATTGTCTCCGGCCTGGGCTTCGATGGCTGCATCCCAGACCGCCAGCAGGGTGGGGATGATCTCGCCTTGCTCGCCGCTGGCGTAGCTGGCCCCGATCAGCCATTGATCCTGGCGCAGCAGGCTGGGCGGTTTGCAGCCGGCCCCGTCGGGCATAGACGCGGTCAGCCCCAGGCTGTAGCGGCCGGGCTTCAGGCCGGCGAATTCATACCGGCCATCTGCATCGGTCTGGGTGGTTCCCACCACCGCCTCGGGCGCGTTCTGATCTTTGGCGGTGTCCATCAGGCGCAGCGCGGCCGGTGGGAATGTAACCCCCGGGGTCGAAGCGAAGTGGATCACGCCGCGAATGCGGGCCGGCGGCCCGGCCGGGGTGGGGGTGGGCGCCGGCGCAGGCGGCGCGCAGGCCGCAAGCGCCACAACGGCCAGCCCCAGCAAGCATAGTGTGCGAATTGACATGTGGTTGTCCTTCATCTAAAAAATTTGCCCCCCGATTTTAACCCATTTTCGGCCAGCGCGAATTAAATCTGGCTCTTCTCGCCTTTGGCGGTAGGGCATCTTGCGTGGATAGCTCCCCACTTAACCGGGTTGGAGGCGACTGGCGAGCTTCGCTTGGCGAGCAAAGCTCGCCTGAAAAGAGGATTAATCGTGGATTTTGTCGCACGAAGCGCGACAAAATCCACGGAACGACTCTTTTTGATGGCGTTTGAAGAGCGCCATGCCTGTTCCACGGTTTAATCGGGTGGCACCTCTTGCGTTGCCCACGGCAGTGCGCGCCGCTTTTAGGGCCAATCCCGCCCTACCGGTCGATCAAATCGCGGATGGCCTGCACCACCAGCTCCGGCTGGCTCCATTGGATGTAGTGATCGCTCTGGGCGGCCACCACCTGGCGGCCGTGGCTCGAAAGGCTGGTCAGCTCGCGCTGGAGCTGCTGCCAGATGGTATCGCCCATAGCCCCACCAGGGCCGCGATTGTCGAGTCTGCGTCCGGCGGTCAGCACAATCAGCGGCAGGCGGCCCAGCGAAGCCAGGCCGCCGGGCTGGCTCATGTCGATGTCGGTGGATCGCAGCTCATTCTCAATCGTCCGGCAGTAGGTAGTGCGGTTCATCCCGGCTACGGCGCTCTGTTTGATCGGGATGGGCAGGGTGCTGTCGCTCAGGGTCAGGCCGGTCACGCCGGTCAGGCGCAGGAAGCCGGTAGGGGCGATGACCTGGCAGGCCCGCAGCAAACCCCTGAGCGGGCTGACCCCCATTTGCAGGCGCTGCTCGTAGCGCAGCACCTGGCTTTCGTGGGCCGATTCGACCAGCACCAGCCCGCTCACCTCGGCTGGGTACAGGTGGGCGAAAGAGCGCAGGTAGATCCCGCCGGCCGAATGGCCCACCAGCAGGTAGGGGCCTGGCTCGCCGGCCCGCGCCAGCAGCGTGTGCAGGTTGCGGGCCGCCTCGGCGCTGAGAAACGCCTGGTCGATGAAATCGCTCCAGCCCAGGCCGGGGCGGTCATAGGCGCAGGCGCGGGTAAACTGCGCCGTCTGCGGCTGCACCAGCGCCCACGAAAAGGCGCCATCGCCCAGGCCCGCTTCCATCACCACCGTAGGCGACCCCTGGCCGATGCAGTATATATGCAGGCGGTAGCCGCCCATGTCGATCATCCGGCCGGGGGCCGGGAAGCGCGCCCGGTCGCGCCGGCTGGCGATCTCCTGATACAGGCTGCCAATGGGGGCCAGGAAGGCCAGCAGCGCCAGCAGGAAGAACAGCCCCCGGCCCAGGCGCGCCAGGCAGCCGGCGCGGTTGGATGGGACGGTTGCGTTTGTCTTTATCACAATACAGATTATACATCTCGATTTTGTCTCGATTGGGTGAATTTGGATTTCTACATTGGAAGAACCATCGGAATAATCTGCGGTTGGCTGGCAGTTCACTGATATAATGAGCGCGCTGTTTTGTTAACTCATTCAAGAAGGGAAAATAGAGTGTTGTATGGATGAACCGCACAATACGCTGAACGACCCCGAATCGCCTCCGGAGCGCTTTGCCGATCTGCCCGCCGCGCCGGAGCCGCCAGTCGAGCCGGCAGACTCGGAAAGCCTGGACCTGGAGGAAGAGGAAGAAGAAGCTTCCTCCGCCGGCCGGGGCTGGGGGGTCACGATCATGGTTGGGTTGGCGGCCCTGGCTTTGGGGCTGCTGCTGGGCTATGTTGGGCGCGGCCAGTTTGGGCCGGAAGCCCAGGCGGCGAAGGCCACCCAAACCGTCCAGGCCGGGATGGCTGCCACCCAGGCGGCCGGCAATCAAAAGCTGATGGATTATCTCATCGGCCAGTCTCGCCACGCCAAAGGCCCGCAGGACGCCCAGGTGACCATCATTGAGTTCAGCGATTATCAGTGACCTTACTGCGGCAAATTTGCCACAGACGCGGGTCGTCTGATCGATGAACGGTATGTAAAAACGGGTAAAGCCCGTTTCATTTATTGGAATTTCGCTTTTCTAGGCGATGAATCCAAGATGGCTGCCCAGGCAGCCGAGTGCGCCGCCGACCAGAATAAGTTCTGGGAATTTCACGATACGCTCTTCGCCAGCCAGAACGGCGAAAACCAGGGCGCTTTCTCGAACGACAACCTGAAAAAGTTTGCCGCCGATTTGGGCCTGGATACCGCCGCGTTCAACCAATGCCTGGACACGCAGAAATACGCCCAGATCGTTGAATCCGATACCCAGATCGCCCAGCAGATCGGCGTGCGCAGCACGCCCAGCTTCGTAGTCAACGGCAATCCGTTGATTGGCGCGCAGCCCATCGAAGAATTCGAGCGGCTGATCCAGCAGTTCGGCGCGCCTTAGCCAGCCTGTTCGCAGGGGCGGCGAAAAGCTTACCCGCTTTTCGCCGCCCCTGGCAACCGCGAGCTTGATATGCACCCCTCCTCCGCCTCTTTCATTGACCCGGCGCTCCCGCTGGTCGACTTGCATCGTCACCTGGACGGCAGCCTGCGCCTGGAGACGATCCTCGACCTGGGCCGCCGGCATAACCTGCCCCTGCCTGCCTGGGACGTAGACGGCCTGCGCCCGTATGTGCAGATCAGCGACCCCCAGCCGGGGGTGATGGCCTTCATCAGCAAGTTTGAATGGATGACCAAAGTGCTGGTCGATCTGGACGCCTGCCGCCGGGTGGCCTACGAGAACGTGGTCGACGCTCGCGCCGAAGGGCTGGATTACGTCGAACTGCGCTTCAGCCCCTGGTTTATGGCCGAAACCCATCGCCTGAACCCGGCCGGGGTGGTCGAAGCCGTGATCGACGGGGTGCGGGCCGGGGAGGGCGAGTTTGGCGTGCGCGTCAATCTGATTGGCATCCTCAGCCGCACCTATGGCCCAGAGATCGCCTGGAAAGAGTTGGAGGCGCTGCTGACCCAAGCCGGGCAGATCACCGCCCTCGACCTGGCCGGGGACGAAGCCCACTATCCGGCCGATTGGTATGCGCCCCATTTTGGCCGCGCCCGCCAGGCCGGCTGGCAGATCACCGTCCACGCCGGAGAGTCGGCCGGGCCGGAGAGCATCTGGCGAGCGGTGCGCGAGCTGGGCGCGCAGCGCATCGGCCACGGCGTGGCCGCCGCCCAGGACCCGGCCCTGATGGACTTCCTGGCCGAGCGCCAGATTGCCATCGAAGGCAACCTGACCAGCAACCTCCAGACCACCACCGTCGCCAGCTATGCCGAGCATCCGCTGCGGGCCTTCCTGGAGCGCGGCCTGTTGGTGACGTTCAACACCGACGACCCCGGCATCAGCGGGATCGACCTGCCCTACGAGTACAACGTAGCCGCCCCGGCGGCCGGCTTCAGCCGTGAGCAGATCCGGGCCGTGCAGCGCAACGGGGTTCTGGCGGCGTTCCTCTCGCCGGCCGAGCGCCAGGCGCTGTTCGAACAGAAATCGGGCTAACTTGCGGCTTCTTCCTTCCGGATAGCTCCCCACTTCACCGTGGTGGAGATGCTTGGCGAGCGAAGCTCGCCAGGAAAGAGGATGAATCGTGGATTTTGTCGCACGGAGTGCGACAAAATCCACATAGTGTGGCTACGGCGCTTTACGTACCAGGCGGTTTGACCCGCGGCCAGGCGTGCCGGGCCAGGCATACCGCCGCCCCGGCCTCGGCCAGCCGCCCCGCCAGCACCGCCCCCGGCGCGGCGCCCCACACCGCCGGAACCACCCCCGCCAGCCAGACCCCCAGGTTGAGCAGAATCAGGGCCGCCCAGGCCAGGCGTTCGTTGCCGCGCTTGGGTGGGCGCGCAAAGCGCGGCAGAATCCAGAACACCATCCCCAGCACCAGGTGGGCGGTCCAGCCGAACAGCAAAAATTCGATGTGGGCCGGCAGCAGCCGCCACGGCCAGGCCCCCAGGGGAATGCCTTTGTTGAACAGCATCAGCATCCCCAGCGTAAACCCCACCGCCAGGTAGACCAGCCCGACCCGAATACTGATGACGCTCAGGCGCGGCATGTCATTTCTCCTTCACCCGCGCCCAGGCGTTGGCGGTGAAGCCCAGCCCGGCCAGCCATTGCAGGATGGCCGACAGCCCCACCAGCCAGCCCCACACCCCGCCCGGATGAAGCGTATTGAACGGCTCGGCCAGCGCCCGCAGGGCCAGGCCCACGTTCAGCAGCCAGAAGACCGCCCACAGCCGGCGCTCGTCGCCGCGCGGCTGCTGCAGCGAGTATTTGGGGAACATCCATACCGCCACCCCGATGATGAGCTGCGTGATCCAGCCCACCAGGAACAGGTGGAAGTAGACCGGCCCAACCGCCGCCAGGAAGGCGGAAAAATGCCACACCCCCTGGGCGGCCTGCAAGACCCCCACCGCCAGGGCCAACACAAAAAACGCCAACGAAGCCTTGATGAACCAGCGTGTAATCGGCGGCATTCTTCTACCTCCCTTGAAATTTAGGCCCTTCCGATGCCGGCGGGTTTGGTTAGGTGGCGTTCATTGGACGGTGGAACCGTCCAATGAACGCCACCTATAAAAAATTGGTTTTCCCGGCTTCGCCGGAGAAGGGCCTGGAAATTTCACCGGCGCACCAGCGGCAGCCAGATCGAGAAAGCATAGCGCAAGGTCTGGCCCGAATCGGGATAGACCATCAGCGAGGATGAATCAACCGCTTCGAAGGCCGAGCCGGGGATCGAATGAAAGGCCGCAACCAGGGCGTCGTTGTTCCAGCGCTCGTCGGGCGCGCCAGAGATATACCAGTCGGAGCCGTTATCGGCCACGATCATGCCGTACTTTTTCAGCGCCCGCAGCAGGGTCAATACCTGGGGGTCGCTGAAGCGGCTGAGATTATAGTCGGCTTTCATCCGAAAACGCTGGCCCATGGGCGGGTACTGGCTACCGGTCAGGTCGGATGCCTGGTGGCGGGCCGGCCAGATGTAGGCCCCCCGGCTCTGGCCGACGGTGAAGCGCAGGGCATGGGTGATCTCGCCAGAAGCGACTTCGTCGTAGCGCGCCAGGCCGGGCAGGATCGGCAGCCCGGCCGCGTCGGCCGAGGTCCAACCGGCCGGGCGCAGGCCATTGCTGCCCAGGGGGAAGATCGCCCCCGAATCGGCGCGCCAGCCGTTGGTAGTGCGCGCCGCGTTGTACAGTTCATACAACACGCAGTGATCGGTGTCGATCACCAGCAGATGATGATCGCTGCCGCCCTCGATGAGCGGATTGGCCGGGATGGGGTACGGCCCGGCATCGCTTTCGTCGGGCCAGCGAAAGCTGACGCCGACTTTGGCCTGCCCCCCGCCCACCACATTGTAGGGGATACCGATGGGCGAGCCGTCCCACAGCCCGGCCCCAAAATCGGGGTGGAGATGCTCGCTGGCCCCCATGCTGGCAACGTAATCGGCCGAGTGCGGATCGAGCGGCAGCGTATCCACCGGGGTATTCCAGATATTGTCTGCCGGCAGAATGGCGCAGCCCTGGATGACCGGCCCTGCGGCGGCCCGCCGGGCGCTCCCGGCGGCTGCGCCGCCCAGCGCCAGCCCAATCACGCTGAGAAAAATAGCAATGCGGAAATAATTTTTCATACCCTGATTGTACCGCTTTAAGTTTAAAGAGCCGTCTGCCGCAGGCGGGAAGAAAGTCCTATTGAGCAGGGGATTTTGTCGCCTTCAGGGCGATAAAATCCCCTGCTCAATCTCTCCGATTGAGGGGGCTGCGGGCGGCGCAGCCGCCCACAGCCCCCTCAATATGGTAAGATTGGCGGCATGACCTTGAAGACCATCTATCTGATCCGCCATGCTACTCCCGATTGGGAGCGCAAAGACATTCCCTACCACGTGCCGCCCGGCCCGCCGCTGACCGATCTGGGCCTGGCTGAGGCCGAGGCCCTGGGCCTGTACCTGAAAACCGCCGGGGTGCGCTGCCTGTATGTCAGCCCGCTGGAGCGCACCCTGCACACGGCCCAGATTGCGGCCCGCATTGCCGGGGCCGACCTGATTGTAGACGACCGCCTGCGCGAAATGCCGCCCGGCGAACCCGCCCAGGTGGTCTGGGAGCGGGTGGCCGCCCTGGTGGAGCAGGCGATTGCCGAGGCCGACGGCGGCCCGGTGGGCCTCGTTTCCCACGGCGGGCCGGTGAGCGTCATCCTGGAGCAGATGGGCGTAGACCGGGCCATGCTAAAAAGCCAGGTCTTCGATCACGGCAACCCCATCCCGCCGGCCGGGGCCTGGCAGATGCGCCAGGCCGGGCCAGACGCCGCCTGGCAGTTCGCCCTGGTGTTCGACCCTAAGACCGCTCTTTGAAACAAAGCGTGGGGCTGCGCCCCACGCTTTCTTTCACACCGCGGTCTTCTCCCGCTGCGCCGCCCGCCGGTTGGTATAAATCCCCAGCCAGAAGCATACGCTCATCAGGTTGCCGAAATGCCAGCCAATCGGCCCCAGCCAGTTCGCCAGCAGGGGCGTAAAGCTGACCAGCCAGGTGGCGAGCGCCCAATACCAGCGCATGCGGGCCATCGCCGGCATCAGGACGATAAAGTGATAGGGGAACAGGTGCGGGGTGGCGAAGCTGCCCGCCGCCATCAGCAGGTCTTCGTCGCCGCGCGATAACCACAGCAGCGGCAGCGCCACGATTAACCCCCAGGGGAACAGGCTGATCTCCTGCACCCAGTCGGCTTTCCAGGTAGTCGTCCCCAGGGCCAGCAGTTCCAGCGGCCACGGCCCCCAGATCAACAGCGAGAGCAGGCCCCACAGCGCGCCGACGATGATCGTATCTTTGCGCGCCAGCAGCGCAAAGGCCGAGATGGTGGGCTTGAACAGCACGAACGGCGCCCCCCACGGCAGGATCAGCAGCCCCAACAGTACAAAGCCTTCCACGTTGCCCAGGTTAATCACCCACCAGGTGGGCAGCGAAAAGACCGCCATCGCCAGAACCAGGGGCGAGCCTTTGAGCTGCCAGGTGCGCAGGGTCAGCCCCAGGATGGCGATAGCAAACAAGGCCGGCATGTTCATCAGATTGACGATGGGCGGAACCCAGGGAATCCAGAACGCCGGATAGCGCCCCTGGCTGAAGTAGTGGACGTAATCGAAGCCTTCCGGCACGAACATGCCCACGAGATACAGCACAGCAAACAGGGCCAGGACGCCGGCCGCTTTTTTGGCCCAGGCCAGCCCCTCGGCGCGGCTGGGGCGGTGATAGCGCCTCAGCCAGGCCCGAAAATCCGCTTTGGATTGATCGATAATGCGCTCCATCATAGGTTCAACAGTCTCCCTGTTTTGCCAGAAAAATTCTATCGGCGGCGTCTTTTTACGGCAGCTCTCCATTCAACCCTGGTAAAGGTGACTGGTGAGCGAAGAGCGCCATAGGCTGCTCCACGCTTAAGTGGGGTGCTGCCCTTTTTACCAGCCGGGGTCGTAATCGTCGACCTGGTTTTCGGTCAGGCGCAGGATTTCGGCCCCGTCCAGGCTGATCCAGTACAGTTCCAGGCCGCCGGCCCGGGTGGTGGTGAAGACCACATAGCGCCCATCCGGCGACCAGGCCGGGCGAGACGGGTCCGCGCCGGGGTTCATGAACTGGATCAGCGGGGTGGGCGGGGCATCCTGGGCCAGGGGCGCGTCCAACTGAAGCTGGCCCGGCTGGGCGGCGTCGTGATAATCCAACACGTACAACCCCCAGCCGCTGTCGCGCCGCGACCAGAAAGCGATCTTGCGTCCATCCGGCGACCAGGCCGGGGCCATATCTTCGGCTGGATGGTCGGTCAGGCGGCGCGGGTTCGAGCCGTCGAAGTTCATGACGTAGATTTCCCAGTTGCCGTCGCGGTGCGATTGGAACGCCAGCAGCCGCCCATCCGGCGACCAGGCTGGCATCTGGTCGGCCTCCGGGTCGTTGCTCAGGTTGCGCGGGTTCGAGCCGTCGCCGGCCATGCTGTAGATTTCCCAGTTGCCCTCCCGGTAAGTCTGGAAGGCGATAACGTTGGTGGCGGCGCTCCAGGCCGGGGCCTGGTCGGCGGCGGCGTTGTTGGTCAGGTTATAAGGCGGCGGGCCGTCGGCGGCCTCCCCGGCCGAGGCCCGGCCCCCGGCGGCCACCGCGCTGCGGGCGGCGCCCAGCCCGCTCACATCCAGGCGATACAGGTCGTCGTTGCCGCCCCGGTTGCTGCTGAATACGATGGTCTTCCCATCCGGCCCCCAGGCGGGCTGGCGATCGTCTTTGAAGTCGTTGGTCAGGCGGATTTGCGCCCCGTTGGCCGGGTCATAAGCGTAGATTTCGGGGTTCAGGTCTTGCTCCGATACGTACAGCAGCGGGCGCATGGGTGGGCTGCTTTTATCGGGCAGGGCCATCTCGAGCGGCGGCAGGTTCTTGAAGTGCAGGGTAAAGTAGCGCTTCTCAAGCGTGTTGCGCGGCACCGGCGCGGCCATCCAGCAGGCCCCGATCAGGTTGACCAGGTAGCGATAGCCCTGGTAATCCTCCACGAACACGTCGCTGTATCCATCGGGGCGGTAGATGAACGTCAACCCCATGTCTTTGCCGGTGTATAGCTGGATCATCGACTTGCCGCTGGCGCAGTTGAAGTTCATGCGCAGGAAGACGTAGGGCAGTTGGGGGCTGCGGCTGGCCGGCGGGTAGAACACGCGCCCGATAGCGGTAATGTGATCGGGCGTTTCAAGCGAGACCAGTTGCCAAAAGTCCTGCCCAAAGGTGATCTGGTTGGGGCCGGGGGTCAGGGTGGGTGGTTGGAGGGTGGCGGGGGGGCGCGGGGTGGGAGTGGGCGGGGTTGGGGTGGGCGTGAAGGTTGGAGACGGGCTGGGGCTGGGCGTGAGCGTAGCCGTAGCGCTGGCCGTGGGCGTCAGGGTTGGGCTGGGCGTGCTGGTGGAGGTGCGCGAGGGCGTGGGTGTGCGCAGCGCTTCGCCGATGCGGTTGGGCATATTGCAACTAAAAGCCAGGGCTGCCAGCCAGGCCAGCAGCCAGAGACGCGTAGATATGCCTGCTCGACGCAACGGGACGGGCCGCCTCATATCTTGTTATTATATCATTGGGCGAATATAGACCGCCTGCGCCTGCCCTGGCCGGCCACAGGAAGGCCGTGCCGCAGGGCGCGCCCCGGGTCTTCCGGCGGCTCCGGCGTAAATAACGGGTGAATCCGCCCGGTTGTCTCTTGCTCATCCAGCGGATTGGGGTAAAATAAATAGAAAATTTGTTCTACTGTGAAAACAGGGGATAACTCCTCCCTTAACTGGGGGGAGATGACAGGCGAGCTTCGCCGAAAGAGGATGAATCGTGGATTTTGTCGCACAAAGTGCGACAAAATCCACGGAAAACCTCTTTTTGAAGGCGCTCGAAGAGCGCGGCCCCCAGATTGCAGATTGGGCCTGGCAAGAAGGAGTGTAACGGCATGTTCATCGACTGGTTAGACGAGCAACTGCGTTTCAAGGGCTGGAATGATCGTCAGCTGGCTTTGCGCGCCGGGATCTCCCATTCCGTCATCAGCAAAGCCCGCACCGGAAACCTGCCCAAGTGGGAAGCCTGCCTGGCCCTGGCCGCCGCCCTGGACGTGCCGGCCGAACTGGTTTTCCGCCAGGCGGGGCTGCTGCCGCCGTTGGAAGGCGAGTGCGCCGAGGCCGAAGAGCTGCGCCTGCTGCTGCCGCGCCTGTTGGAAGACGACCGGCGCGAGCTGCTGCAGATTGCCCGCCTGAAAGCGCAGCGCAAGAACGGCTCCCCTGCCCGCGGCCGCTAGAAAAGCTCGCCTGGAAAGAGGGCAATCTCATTTAGGTCGCCACTGGGCCTGGCTGCCCGGCCCCAGCGGGCGATAGGTGTTATCCGCCGCATACCACACATACAGCCCAGCCGGGGTTTCGGCGCTGGCTTTCCAGTTGGAGCCGCTCTGCGCCAGGCAAGAGCGGAACACCAGCCACTTGCCATCCGGCGACCAGGCCGGCTCCAGGCCGGGGGCCAGGTCGGTGAACTTGCCAGCGGCCCGCTCCCAGAGCTGCATCGGGTAGACCTCGAACCCCTGGGAAAGCCCGCAGACCTGGCTCCACAGGTCGGCGGCCTGGCTGGAACACCCGGCGGTGCGGGCGATTAGCGAAGCGCCCCCGGCCGGGTGCAGGGCCATATCGGCCAGGGCCTGATTTTCCAGGTTATAGGTCTGGCGCGTCTGGTCGGCCAGGTTGAAATCGTCGGCAAAGGTGATGTACGAATCGCAGCCGAAGAAAAACACCCCGTAATTGGTCAAAATCCGCCCGTCGTGCGAAACTTCCAGGCGCATTCCCTCGCTCCAGCCCTCTTCGGGCTGGTTGGGGTAGACAGTGAAGACCCGGTTTTGCAGGTCGAACTGAAAGAGCTGATAGTGACAGCCGCCTGACGAGCACAGGATGCGATGGGTGAGGGTTCCCACCAGCTTCCCATCTGGCAGGAAGACCGGCTGCCCGGTGATGCCGCCTGCTTCATTGTTCGGGGCCAGCGAAGCCCCCCAATCCACCGGGTCCTGGATGCGATAGGTGGTGTTCGAACTGTCCAGGGCCACGATCAGCCAGCCGATGGCGCCTTCATCCCACGGGTTGACCGGGTTCCACAGCGCCAGCCAGGTTTGATCGGGCGACCAGACGATGCGCCGCTCGACTTTGGCCTGGTTATCGTCCAGCCCCAGGTCGAGGCAGGCGCTGCGCACGCTGCCGTCGCGCTGCAAGAAGCACACGGTCTTGCCGTTGAAGGCTGCCAGGCGCTGCCCGTCCGGCGACCAGGCAAAGCTGAGGATGTCGCCCGCTACGCTGAGCTGGTAAGGCTGGCCGCCGGGTTCATCCAGCAGCCAGATGTCTTTATCTTTCAGGAAGGCCAGCTGCGGCCCGGCCGGTTCGGGCCGGGTGGGCGCGGCAGGGCCCTCTGCCGTGGCCTGGGCGGGGGCCGGCGAAGGGGTGACCGGGGTGGGCGGCTGCGGAGTGTCGCTGGCCTGGGCTGGGATGGGCGTGGGCGGGGTCTGCGATTTTAGCTCGGCGATCACTGTTTCAATCTGGGATTGCTGCGGCGGGGCCTGGGTGGGCGGCCCGCCTGGCGTATCTGCCAGCGGCGCGATCACCGTGGCCGAGGTAGGTTCTGCGCCCTCGCCGGCCGGCGCGCCCGGCAAATTGCACCCGGCCGCCAGGGCCAGGATCGCAAACAGGATGAAAATCCGGTAGACTTTGCTGCGAATTGGCTGCATCATATATCCTCAATCTTTCGCAATGTTCTATGTAGAGGGCTTGCCGGCGGCTGCGCCGCCGGCAAGCCCTCTACATCCCTTTCAAGCCGCTGATCCTACAGATCGGCGATCCTCAATCCAAAATCTCGGAGCCAGCGGCGCGGCTGTTCGTAATCCGGCAGGTGCTGGCGCACCCTGGCCCAGAAGGCCGGGGCGTGACTGCGCACGACCAGGTGGGCCAGCTCGTGGACGATCACGTAGTCGATGACCTCCGGCGGGGCCTGCACCAGCCGCCAGGTGAAATTCAGGCTGCCTTTTGGCCCGCACGATCCCCACCGGCTGCGGGCCGCGTTGATGCGCAGGCTGGTATAGGTATATCCGAAGCGGGCCGCCAGGGCCGCAGCGCGGGCGCCGATGACCGCCCGCGCCTGGGCGCGGTACCACTGCTCAAATACCTGGGCGGCCCTGGGCAGGGCCGCCCGCGCTAGCTGGAAGCGCTGGCCGTCGAAGCCCAGGGCCGGGGCCGCGCCCGGCGCCATCTCCAGCGGATAGGCGACCCCCAGGAACCAGAATCGCTCGCCCGGCGCGTAGCGATGGGTTGCCGGCTGGCGAGACAGCGCCAGGGCCTGTTTCTCTGCG
>CAYQDU010000035.1:0-28371 GCA_964416275.1 uncultured Anaerolinea sp.
AGGAAGCCGCCACCAAGACCAATGACATCGCCGGCGACGGCACCACCACCTCCACCGTCCTGGCCCACGCCATCGTGATGGAAGGCATGAAGAGCCTGGCCGCCGGCTACAACCCGATGCTGCTCAAGCGCGGCATCGAAGCCGCCACCAAGGCCGTGGCCGAGAAAGTCAACCAGCAGGCCATCGAGCTGACCACCAAGGCCGACATCGCCAACGTAGCCTCCATCTCCGCCCAGGATCGCAACATCGGCGAGTTGATCGCCGACGTGATGGACAAGGTTGGCAAAGACGGCGTCATCACCGTCGAAGAATCCAAAGGCCTGGAATTCGAGACCGAGTACGTGGAAGGTATGCAGTTTGACCGGGGTTACATCTCGCCCTACTTCATCACCGACCCCGAACACATGGAAGCCTCGATTGCCGACCCGTACATCCTGATTCACGATAAGAAGATCTCGGCCGCCCAGGACATTGTCCCCATCCTGGAGAAGCTGGTGCAGATCGGCCGGCGCGACCTGGTCATCATCGCCGAAGACATCGACGGCGAAGCCCTGGCGACCCTGGTGCTGAACAAGCTGCGCGGCATGCTCAACGTAGTGGCCGTCAAGGCTCCCGGCTTCGGCGACCGCCGCACCGCCATGCTGGGCGATATTGCCATCCTAACCGGCGCGCAGGTCATCTCTGAGGTGACCGGCCGCAAGCTGGAAAGCGCCACCGTCAACGACCTGGGCCACGCCGAGAAGGTTGTGGTTACCAAAGACGATACCACCATCGTCGGCGGACGCGGCGAAGCCGCCCAGATCAAGGGCCGCATCGAACAGATCCGGGTCGAGATCGACAAAAGCACCAGCGACTACGACAAGGAAAAACTCCAGGAACGCCTGGCCAAGCTGTCGGGCGGCGTGGCGATCATCCGGGTTGGCGCAGCCACCGAGACCGAACTGAAGGAAAAGAAGCACCGCGTCGAAGACGCCCTCTCGGCCACCCGCGCCGCGGTTGAAGAAGGCATCGTGCCGGGCGGCGGCGTGGCCCTGGTCAACGCTGTGACGGCCCTGGCCGACCTGAAGATGGACAATGATGACGCTCAAATCGGCGTGAACATCGTCCGCAAGGCCCTGGAAGTCCCGATGCGCAAGATCGCCGAAAACGCCGGCCAGGATGGCTCGGTAGTGATCGAAGGCGTGCGCCGGGCCCAGAAGGAACAGAACAACTACAAGATCGGTTACGACGTGATCTCCGACAAGTACGTGGACATGGTCGAAGACGGCGTGATCGACCCGGCCAAGGTAACGCGCGGCGCCCTGGAAAATGCGGCCTCCATTGCCGCCATGATCCTGACCACCGAAGCCCTGATTACCGACATCCCGGAGAAGGAAAAATCCGCTCCGGCTCCTATGCCTGAATACTAATCTTTCCAGGCTCTTCCGGCTTCGCCGGGGAAGTTTCTATATTTGGGATTTGCGGGTGACTACGTCACCCGCAAATCCCAAAATAGATCAAATCCCGCCTTCGGCGGAAGAACCTCTTTCTATGAATGATAAACGTAGAGACGGTTGGCTTGCGCTAACCGTCTCTACGTTTATCCGGATAAGAGAACTGACTCATCCGCTCATTTTCTTATAAAAAACTACTTTGACAAACCCTGTCTTTAATGTTAAAATCGTCCTGCTTGGAAGGTAGGATAGAATCCGGGTCAAAACGCCCCGGTTTGGGATTGGTAACAGATCAAGGTTTATCGTAGGCCCGGCCGGTGAACTTTCTGGCGGGGCTATTTTTTATATTTTCCAGACACTTGACTCTATTTCCGGGCGGCCCCGAAAGTCGCCCGTCATTTGAAGGATAACAAGGTAATGAGTATTAGCAAGAGAACACTTCGCATTGTCCCCCTGGGCGGCCTGGGGGAAGTGGGGAAGAACATGATGGTCTACGAATACGGTGAGAATATCCTCATCGTAGACGCCGGCATGATGTTCCCCGAAAACGACATGCTGGGGATCGACTATATTATCCCCGACTTTCAATACGTCCTCGACCGGGCCGATTGGGTGCGCGGCATCATCATCACCCACGGCCACGAAGACCACACGGGAGCCATCGCCCACCTGGTCGAGAAGGTCAACGCGCCCATTTACGCCACCCCGCTGACCCGCGGGCTGGTGGAGGCCAAGCTATCGCGCGGCGGGCTGATTAACAAGGTGCGCCTCAACACCGTCCAGGCCGGCGACACGGCCTGGATCGGCCCGTTCCAGGTGGAGTTCTTCCACGTTTGCCATTCGATCCCCGACTCGATTGGCCTGGGGATCACCACCACCGCCGGGCTGATCGTCCACACCGGCGACTACAAGTTCGACCAGACCCCGGTTGACGGCTGGCCGACCGACTTCGCCAAGCTGGCCGAGATGTCGAACCGGGGCGTGCTGGCCCTGCTGGCCGATTCGACCAACGCCGACCGGCCTGGCTGGACGCCCTCCGAGCGGGTGATTGACCCGGCCTTCCGGGAGGTCTTCCGCAAGGCGCCGGGGCGGATCATCATCGCCAGCTTCGCGTCGCTGATTTCGCGCATGCAGCAGGTGGGCAATGTGGCCCAGGAATATGGCCGCAAGATGGCCTTTGTGGGCGCCAGCATGGTCGATAACGCTAAGATCGCCCGCAAGCTGGGCTACCTCGACCTGCCCGACGACCTGGTGGTTCCGCTCGATCAAGCCCTGAAGATGAAGCCCAAAGAGGTGGCGCTGATGTCTACCGGCACGCAGGGCGAGCCGACCTCGATCATCGGGCGGCTTTCGATGGGCACCAACAGCCAGTTCGATTTGCAGCCCGACGACACGGTGGTGCTGTCGTCGCACCCCATCCCCGGCAACGAGGAGAGCGTCTACCGCACTATCAACCGCCTGTACCGGCGCGGGGCCGATGTGATCTACGAAGGGATTGCCCCGGTTCACGTTTCGGGCCACGCCAGCCAGGAGGAAATGAAGCTGCTCATGCACCTGGTGAAGCCCAAGTTCTTCATCCCCATCCATGGCGAGCTGCGCCACCTGCGCCAGCACGCCAACATTGCCCGCCTGGTGGGCATCCCCGATGAAAACATCGCCGTGATCGAAAACGGGCGCATCGTAGACTTCGAGGACGGCCAGATGACCCTGGGCGAGCGCCTGCCTGGCGGCTACGTCTTTGTAGACGGGTCGGGCGTGGGCGATATTGGCCCCAGCGAGATGCGCGAGCGCGAAGCCCTGGCGAGCGACGGGGTGGTGCTGGTGAACCTGAGCCTGGAGCGCGACCGCAACACGCTCAACGAGGAGCCGGAGATCATTACCCGCGGCTTTATCCAGAGCCGGGCCGGCGACGAACTGTTGGACGGAGCGCGCAACGTGATCCGTGAGGCGGTGCGCAACGGCAACGGCAACCTGCAAAAAGACCTGGAACAGGCAATGAAGTCATTCCTGTTCAACCGCACCCGGCGCCGGCCGATGGTATTCATCACCCTCAGCCGGCCGTAGACGAAAATTTATTTTCTGCGAGTTGGATGGGCGGCGGGTACCACCCCATTAAACCGTGGAACAGGCATGGCGCTCTTCGGGTGCCCCCGAAAAGAGTTGTTCCGCGGATTTTGTCGCATGAAGTGCGACAAAATCCGCGATTCATCCTCTTTCCAGGCGAGCGAAGCTCGCCAAGCGAAGCTCGCCAAGCGAAGCTCGCCAGTCACCTCCACCCCGGTTAAGTGGGGAGCTACCGGGCGGCTATGCCGCCCATCCAACCCACAGAAATTTTTCCGACTCTTTCGGCTTCGCCGGGAGAATTATCTCTCTATGCCATCCACTTCCTTCGCCGGCATCCTGTACGGTCTGCTCTCGGCCCTGGTGTGGGGCAGCGCCGATTTTACGGGCGGGTTCGCCTCCCGGCGCAACGCGCCGTTCCAGGTTGTGCTGTTGGGATCGGGGGCGGCCACGCTCTTCCTGGGCGGGCTGGTCTGGCTGCGGCGAGAGGCCTGGCCGGGCCCGGAGGCCAGCGCCTGGGCGCTGCTTGCCGGGCTGTTCGGGGCGCTGGGCATTGCTGCCCTGTATCGTGGGCTGTCAACCGGCAAGGCCAGCCTGGTAGCGCCAACCGCCGCAGTGGTGGGGGCGGCCCTGCCGGTAGTAGCCGGAATGCTGCTGGAGGGCCTGCCCGGTTGGACGCAGTCGCTGGGGCTGCTGGCCGGGGTGGTGGGCATCTGGCAGGTTTCGGCCGTCTCACCAGGCCGGGAGGATGCCGCTGGCGCCCGGCGCGCCGCCTGGCGCCAGCCGGGGCTGATTCCATCTGTTCTGGCGGGGATGGCCTTTGGGGCTTTCTTCGTCTGCCTGGCGCGCAGCGGCGATCTTTCGGCTGGCATGGCTGCCCCACCCATCTTCATCCCCCTGCTGCTTTCCAAGAGCGCCTCGCTGCTCACCGCCGGACTGGTTGTGCTGATCCAGCGCCAGCCCGTCCCCTCCCCGCGGCGCAACCCCTACGCCCTGCTCAGCGGCCTGCTCGATGTAGGCGGCAACCTGTTCTTCTTCCTGGCCCAGCAGACCACGCGCCTGGATTTCGCCGTAATCGTCTCGTCGATGTACCCGGTGTCGACGGTGATCCTGGCTGCGCTGGTGCTGAAGCAAAAGGCCACCCGCCAGCAGGGCTTCGGCCTGGCGCTGTGCCTGGCCTCGCTGGCCCTGATCGTAGCCTGAAAGAGAGCGCCGGATGAAAATTCTGGAAACCCCACACCTGCTCCTGCGGCGCCAAACCCTGGCCGACCTGGACGATCTGTACGCCCTGTACTGCGACCACGACGTGATCCGCTACATTCCCGATGCGCCGCGCAGCTATGCCGAGGCGCGGGAAGAACTGGAATGGCATCAGAACGGCCACCCCGAACATCCAGAACTGGGGCTGTGGGCCACAATCCACAAGGAAACCGGCCAGTTTATCGGACGCTGCGGGCTGCTGCCCTGGAAGATCGATGGGCGCGACGAAGTGGAAGTGGCTTATCTACTGGTCAAAGCGTATTGGGGCCAGGGGTTAGGAACCGAAGCTGCCCAGGCCATCGCTCAATATGCCTTCGAGCAGCTTGGTTTCACGCGCCTGGTGTGCATGATCGACCCGGCCAACCTGGCTTCGATCCGGGTGGCTCAAAAGATCGGTATGCGCCTGGAAAAGGAAATGAAAGACGATCTGGGGCCATATCTGCTCTATGCGCGCAGCGCGGGTTCTATAAATCCTGTTATGGGTTAACCTTGCCTAAGGAAGCGCTGCCGCGATCGAAGATACATTCAGAGGATTTTTTCGCACTTCGTGCGAAAAAATCCCCAAGTAAACCTTTTCAGGGTAATAGCGCCGAGAAAAAATCGGTCTGCATCTTCACTCCTTCCACCCCTCCTCGCCCACCAGCGGCACAAACGCCACCGGGATGATGCGCTCGAACTCAAAGTGCGCTCCCTGGCGGGTCCACACTTCGAGGGTCTGGTTGCCGCGGGCCCCAATCGGGATCACCAGCCGCCCGCCGTCGGCCAGTTGAGCGCGCAGCGTGCGGGGAATGTCGGGGGCGGCGGCGGTCACCAGGATCCCATCGAAGGGGGCTTGCTCTGGCAGCCCGAGCGAACCATCGCCCACGTGGACGTGGATATTATTCAAACCCAGGTCGCGCAGCAGGCAGGCGGCGTAGCGAGCCAGGTTAGCATACCGCTCTATGGTATGCACTTCCCGCGCCAGGTGAGACAGCACCGCCGCCTGGTAGCCCGACCCCGTACCGACTTCCAATACCTTCTCGTGGCCCTGCAATTCCAGCAGCTCGCTCATCAAAGCCACAATATAGGGCTGCGAGATGGTCTGCCCGTTGCCAATCGGCAGCGGAGCATCGGCGTAGGCGTAATCGCGCTGTTCAGGCGACACAAATTCGTGGCGTGGGACGGCCCGCAGCGCATCGAGGACGCGCGGCGAGCGCACTCCGCGCGCCACGATCTGGCTTTCCAGCATACGCTCGCAGGCCGCCGCGTACAGGTTATCCATCAAGCCAGCTCCTGCGCCAGGCGCTTCCAGAGTCCGTCGCGCTGGCCGGGGACAAACGGCAGATACAGCCCCAGCCGGTCGGCCAGCCCGGCGTAGCGGTCGAGCAGGGCCGCGGCCAGGTGGTCTTCGGCGCATACCACCGCTACGGTATGCAGCATTTCGTCGCTAATCAGGGCGGGCATCTCGTCCCACTTTCCGGCCCGCGCCAGCCCGCTGAGCCGTTCGGCAACATCGCCCCAGCCGTGCAGATCCATCACCGCCCGATACGAAGGCGTGGAAGCATAAAAGCTGATCTGCGAACGCACAAACTGCGCCTCTTCTGGCGAAGTGACGGCAAAGGCGGTCACCGACACCCGGAAATCTGGCCGCGCTCGCCCGCTCTTTCCCAGCCCCTGGTCGATAGCCGGGACGATTACTTCGTTCAGATAGCGCGGGGTATGGAAGGGATGGGCCAGAAAACCGTCGGCGGCTTCCCCGGCCAGGCGAGCCAGCCCGGTGTTGACTCCGGCAATGTAGATCGGCACATCGGGGTGCTGGATCGGCCCCGGGTTGAAGAACGGCGACATCAGGGTGAGCTTATAATATTCGCCGCGGAAATCGAGTGGAGCGTTGTTCTGCCAGGCATTCCAGAAGGCCCGGATGGCCTGGATCTGCTCGCGCAGTTTGCCCACCACCGACTCGGGCCAGGGCATGCCAAAGCGCCGCTCGACATGGGCCTTGATCTGCGTCCCCAGCCCCAGGATAAAACGCCCCTGCGAAGCCTGGGCCAGGTCCCAGGCAGTATAGGCCAGGGTGGCCGGGCTGCGGGCAAAGGCAATTGCCACTGCCGTGCCATAGCCCAGGCGGCGGGTATGCTCGCTCAGCAGCGCCCCCGGCAGGAACGGGTCATGGACCGTTTCGGTGGCCCACAAGGTGTGGAAACCTATCGCCTCGGCGGCGCGCACAATCGCCGGGACATCTTTCAACGGTACAGGCGGCAAAGAAGCATCGAATAACATCCACACACCCCTTTCTTCTTTCCTCCCAGCGCTCCTTCGTAGCGAGCTGCTTCTCAGCGCAGCCAGAGCGCCTTCATCATTTACCTGTAATCATAGAGCGGGGACGTTGCCCCCGCTCTATGATTACAGCCTACCGACTCTTCCGGCCAGGCCGGGAAAGAGGTTATATCTTGGGGAAAATAGGTGGCGTAGCCACCCGGTACTACCCCATTAAACCGTGGAACAGACATGGCGCTCTTCGAGCGCCTTCAAAAAGAGTTGTTCCGTGGATTTTGTCGCACTTCGTGCGACAAAATCCACGCTTAATCCTCTTTCGGCGAAGCTCGCCAGTTATCTCCACCCCGGTTAAGTGGGGAGCTACCACACCATCCATTTTTCCAAAAATATAGAAAAATTCCCGCCTTTGGCGGAAGCGCCATAACTTCTTCTTTGACCTTTCCATCCTTAACATCAACCCGACCACTACCGCGGCGGCGCGAATCGATGGTAGGACATTTCGCGTGGCCCACGCCAATGCGAGCAGCTTTCCCGGCGAAGCCGGAAGAACCAAACTAACTCAGCAGATACGCCAGCGTCCAGCGGGTGGTGTCGATGAGCGCATCCAGGTGAGTGCGTTCGTAATTATGCGAGGCGTCCACGCCGGGGCCAATCAGGGCCACGGCCACATCGCCGCCTGCCCGCCAGAAGGCTTCGCCATCCGAGCCATAGAAGGGATAGATGTCGGTCTTATAGTCAATCCCATTGTCTTCGGCCAGGCGGCGCAGGCGCTGATTCAGGCCGTAATGATACGGGCCGCCCGAATCTTTGATACATAACGTAACGTGACGCTCATCCGAGGCCTGGCCCTCGCCGATGGCAGCCATATCCACCGTGAGCAGCTCGGTCACCTCAGGCGGGATGCCGGCCGCTGCGCCGTGACCGACTTCCTCATAGTTGCTGATATGCAGATAAGTCTTTTGGGCCGGCTGCAGCCCGGCGTCGTGCAGGGCCTTGACCGCCGCCACGATGCAGGCCACGCAGGCTTTGTCGTCCAGGAAACGCGAGCGGACAAACCCCTGGGTCACTTCTACCCGCGGGTCGAAGGCCACGAAATCGCCCACCTGGATACCCAGGCGACGGGTCTCTTCGGCTGAAACGGTGGGCGCATCCAGGCGCACTTCCATATGCTCATCGCTGCGCTCGGTGTCGGTAGTAGCCTTGGCGTGAACGTGCGAGGAGGCTTTTTCGATCAACAGCGAGCCGCGCAGCACGCCGCTGCGGTCGGTAAAGACGGTGCAGCCCTCGGTTTCGACCGCGTTCCACACCAGCCCACCGATGCGGGTCAGCTTGAGGCGGCCGTTGGGCTTGATCTCCTTCACCATCGCCCCCAGGGTATCCACATGGGCGGTCAGGGAGCGCGGGGCGTCGGCCCGGCGGCCCGGCCAGGTCGCCACCAGCGCCCCTTTGCGGGTGAGCGAGAGGGATAATTCCGGGAAAGCCGCCAGCGTTTGGCGGGTATAGTCCACCGCCGCCTCGGTATACCCGGTGGGGCTGGGGATATTGAGCAGGTGGGTCAAAAAGTCGAGCAGAAATTTTTGGTCGATGGCGGGCAGAGACATAGAAATTTTTACCTTGGATCAGTTTTCAGTCAGGCCCTCGAAGGCGGCGATGATCTGCCGCCACTGAGGCGGAATGACGATAGTTTCCTGGGCATGATAGTCGTAGGTCACCAATACGGTCGAGCCGGTGGCATAATCGCGCCCGCTGCACGCTTCTTCAACCACGTACTCCATCGTCAGGCTTTTATTGCCCAGGCGCGTCACGCGGGCGTCCACCAGGATCTCGGTTCCAAAGAACAGCGGAGCCTTATAGAGGATATGCGCGTCGGCTACAATAACGCCAAAATCGATGAACGAGCTGCCCTTCCACAGCCCCAGGCTGCGGATATAGGCCACCCGGGCCTGCTCGAAGTACGTCAGGTAGCTGGTGTTGTTGACGTGGCCCTGGGGGTCTAAATCGGCATAGCGAATTTCCAGGGGGTGATAAAAGCGAAAACGCGGCATAAAAAGCATTATACCGCACCCGCAAGCGCGCAGCATACCTTGTGGGTGGGGTATAATAGCATCCCATGAGTACCGTTCAATCTGAAGACAATCAAAACGAACCCCCAATCGACGATTTGGAAGACACCAAACCGCGTCGCCTGACCCAGCCGCCGGTCGAGCCGCCGGCCGGCGCGGCCGAACCGCTTGCGCCGGCGGAGGTTGGCCCCCTTGCGCCAGAACAGCCTGGCCCGGCCGTGTTCCCCGCGCCCACGCCAGAACCGCTCACACCGGTCGAGCGCACCCACCCGGTGGAGGTCGGCCCGACAGCCGACGATGACACCCTGGCTCACACCCGCGTCTCGTTCACCCATCCAGAGGCAGCCCCGGCCTTTGACGAAACTATCCCGCCGCCCAACCTGCAAGAGCCGCCGGCCCCCGCGCCCGGCGAAACCAGGCCAGCCCCGGCCAGGCGCCCGGCAGAGACGCGGCCGCCCGGCGCGCGCCCGGCGGGGAAACCCGGCTCTGGGAAGCCGATGCGCAAAAAGGCCGCCGCTTCAGGCGACCCCAACCGCCCTGGCGCCGCCGGCCGGCCGAAAGGCAAGCGCCGCATCCCCTGGTTCCTGTTCCCCATCCTGGGGCTGTTGATCTTGATCGGCGTGGCGGGCGTCAGCGCCCTGGGCGGCTACGCCTCTGGCATCGGCCTGCGCAAAGAGGCGGAAAGCACCCAGGCGGCCCAGTCGGCCATGGATCATTTCCAATTGGGTTTGCAGGAGATGAGCCAGAATAACTTTTATCGCGCCCGCCAGCATTTCGAGTATGTGATCCAGCTCAACCCGAACTTTCCCGGCGCGGCCGATAAATTGGCCGAGACCCTGCTCTACCTGAATGCCACGGCTACGCCCACTTCGATCCCGACGCCCACCGTCACCCCTACCCCCGATACGCGCGCCGTGGACGATCTATACAACCAGGCCAGGCAGGCCCTTCAGAACAGCGATTGGGACGCAGCCATCAACTCGCTGCTGGCCTTGCGCGGCAAAGACGTAAACGCTCACACCGTCGATGTAGACGGGATGCTGTATATCGCCCTGCGCAACCGCGGCCGCACCAAGATCACCAAGGCCGACCTGGAAGGCGGCATCTACGACCTGACTCTGGCGGCCAACTTTGCCCCGCTCGACACGGAGGCCCAGGGCCTGCTGGATTGGTCGCAGCTTTACATTACCGGGGCCAGCTTCTGGGAAATCGACTGGGCCCAGGTGGTGCAGTATTTCTCGCAGGTGGCGCCTCAGATGCCAAACCTGACCGACAGTTCGGGAATGAGCGCCAACGAGCGCTATCGCCAGGCGCTGTTCGAATATGGCAACCAGTTGGCCGCCCAGGGCCAGGCCTGCAAGGCCCTGGAGCTGTACCAGCAATCGCTGACGATTGGGCAGTACCCCAATGTGCAGGCTGCCTTCGACAACGCATCCAAAGCCTGCGGTGGGGGCAGCTCTGCGCCCAACGAAACGCCCAAGCCCAACAAGAAGAAGACCCCTTCGCCGGGGCCGTAGAATTTTCAGGCTCTCCCGGCTTTGCCGGGAAAGAAGTACGACTTGGGGGGTGTTGCCTGGCTGAGCCACGCAATACCCCCAAGCATAGAAAAATTCCCGCCTTCGACGGAAGAGCCAAAAATGATTTGAGAGAACGTGCGCCGGTAGAACCGGCGCACGTTCTCTCAGAAGTAACAGGAGAACCATGCATATTCCCACCTGGGGGCTTTCGATTGCATACTGGCTGCACATGCTGGCGACGGTGGTCTGGATCGGCGGGCTGGCTGCCCTGGGGCTGTTCGTGCTGCCCGCCGCCCGCAAGGCCCTGGACGCTTCAGCCTACGCGGCGTTCCTCTCGGCCCTGCAAACCCGCTTCGACCCGCTCAGTTGGTTCAACCTGACGCTGCTGGCCGCTACCGGCATGTTCCAGATGAGCGCCAACCCAAACTATAACGGCTTCCTGGCAGTCGATACCGCCTGGGCCTACGCCATCCTGGTCAAACACATTCTGTTCTTCGGCATGACCGGCCTCTCGGCCTACCTGACCTGGGGCGTGCTGCCCCAACTGCGTCGCCTGGCCCTGCGGCGGGCCAAAACCGGCGAGCTGACGCCAGCCGAGACCGCCCGCCTGGAGCGCCAGCAGCAGCGCCTGATTCAGTTGAACCTGGTTCTGGGGGTGTTGATCCTGGCCCTGACCGCCATCGCCCGCTCCGCGTCGTAAGCCTGCAAAATGAAGCCGAGGCGTGGAACGAATTGGGGGGTTCAACGTTATACAGGATGGAGAACCAGGCTATGAGAATCAGACCCTTTTACGTTATTCCACTTACCCTGCTGCTGGCCGCCCTGGCGTGCAGCATGCCGGGGTATGTTCCAGCCGGCCAGCCGATTTCTTCGGCTGACGCGATGAGCACCATCGCGGCCTACGCCGCCCAAACCCTGGCGGCGCAGACCGGCGTTACGCCCGCCGCGCCCACCGCCCAACCGGCGGCGCTTTCCACCGACGCTTCGCTGGCGGCCACCCAATCCGCCCGCCTGACCCAGGCGGCCGCCGCGGCCGCCACCCAGCAAGCCGGGTATGCCACGGCGACCGCCCTGGCAATCCCCCCGGCGCTGCCCACGGCCAACCCCGTCCAGCCGACATTCCCGCCGCCCGTCATTCCCCCTGCGCAGCCGCCGGTGACGGCCGGGCGCATCCGCTTTGCGCGCGGGGCCACCTCGGCGGTGGTGGATGGCAGCCTGAAGAAAGGCGCGGCGGACGATTATCTCATCAACATTGGGGCGCGGCAGTATTTGATCGCCAGCGTCTATTCGCCCGATAACAGTGTCTACCTGGGGGTTACCGCCCCAGACGGCGCATCCCTGTTGCGTGCGGGCGCTGGCCGGAGCGATTTCAGCATGCCGCTCAGCCTGGGCGGCGATTACCGCCTGACAGTATCTGCGCCGGCCCAGAAATCCAGCTATACCTTGCAGACCATCATCCCGGCTCGCATCCAGTTCCAGGCTGGGGCCGTCAGCGCCCGCACGCCGGGCTACCTGCCCGCCAAACAGGTCAATTATTACCTGGCCTGGGCCAAAGCCGGGCAGCGTATGAGCGTTAGCCTGACTTCACCTCACAACGATGTATTCCTGACCATCTACGGCCTGCAAGACGGCTCGCCTCTGGTGCGCTCGATAATGGGCCAGACCACCTGGAGCGATGTGCTGAACTTGACCCAAGACTACATGATCCAGGCCGTCTCGGTGGGCGGCGACGCCAATTATACGTTGGACCTGACGATCCAATAACGGCATGGTACAATCGCCTCTATTACGAGTACTCTCGTCAACAATCGATTCTTTCCCCCCATGATTGCATCCCCTGGAGAAAAACGCTATGCGCAACGTGTCCGTTCGACCTGGCATGATAAGATTTTTAGGCATTTTTGTCCTGGCCGTGATTGGCCTGGGCCTGCTGTGGATGGTAACCGGCCAATTCTTCTACATCTTCGCCCGGGTTGACCCCGACGAGGTAGGCCTGAAGCTGCGCGGCGGGCGGATTGTGGATGTGGTGCCGCCGGGCGTATACAGCGATGTCGGCCTGTTCGTCGAACTGCAAAAATACAACACCCAGGCCTACCAGTTCACCGCCGAAGACCCCGAAGTCATCACGCGGGATAACCAGCGCATCGGCGTAACCGTCAGCGGCAGCGTGCTGCGCCCCACCCTGACTTCGGCCTCGGCTGAGGAAATTACCCGCCTGTGGACCCAATACCGCCCCATCTACATTTCCGACACGGCCCTGCAAAAAGTTGCCACCGACCTGTCCTTTCAGTCGATGAAGGTTTGCGTGGGCGACCGGCCCTTCAACGAATCGATCCTGGGCAGCAACCGCGACGACCTGCGCAACTGCATCGACGACGAACTGAACAAACTGATGGAGCCATACGGCCTCTCGGTGGCAAACGTGACCGTGCCGAATGTGGCCCTGTCGGAGGAAGTCAAGGGCCTGCTGGACGCGATCACCAAGAGCCGCCTGGAAACCGAAAAAGCCCGCCAGGATAAGCTGAAGGCCGAGTCGGAAGGCGCGGCCCGCCAGGCCGAGCAGGAAGCCGCCATCCGGGTGCAGCAAGCCGTAGCCCAGGAAACCGCCCGCCAGCAGACCGCCCTGGCAAAGCTGCAAGTGGATCAACTGGTGGCCGAACGCGAGCGCATCCAGGCTGCCAAGTCCAACGACCTGCTCAGCGCCCAGCGCGATCTGGAGATTAACACCGCCCTGGCCAACGCAGCTATGGAAAAGGCCCGCGCCGATTTATCGAAAGAGTTTGCCCAGGCCAACCTGCTCAATTCCAGCCCCAACTATCTGTACTATCAGTTAGCGTTGGCGAATGCATCGGCCCTCAGCCAGAACGATAAGCTGATCTTCCTCCAGCCCGGCATGGCCCCCAACCTGGTCTTTGGCGGCCAGCCCATCCCCACCATCCCCCTGGCGACCACTGGTGTGACCAACACTGCCACCCTCAGCGGAACCTGGTGGACATCCCCAGCGCCGACCCCGTAAATCGGGATCGAGGCTGGTTCAGGAGGCCGCATGTTCCGGGCGATCTATTTCGACTCTGAAGGTCATTTGCGCACCGATCTGCAGCCCATCGACATCGCCTTTGCTATTCACGATGCCCAGGGTCTGCTGTGGGTAGATTATGAAAACGAAACCCAGGCTGAGACCGAGCCGCTGCTGACTAAGACCTTCCACTTCCACCCCCTGGCGGTGGACGATGCGTTGCAGGAATCGCACATCCCCAAGCTGGATAACTGGGGCGAATACCTGTATATCGTGCTGCACGCGGTCGACATCGACGTTCGCGACCGCCGCCGGGTAGACACCAAAGAACTGGACATCTTCATCGGCAAGAACTACCTGGTGACCCATCACGATGAACACATCGAGGCGGTCGAGAAGGTCTGGTCGAGCATTCAGCGCGACCCACGCCACCTCAAAAGCGGGCCGGATCATGTTCTCTATCGCCTGACGGATGAGATCGCGGCCAGCTTTATGCCGGTGGTGGAGCGCTTCGACGAGCAGATCGACCAGATCGAAGACGACATCTTCGATCAGCCTCGCCCGGTCACCCTGGAGCATATCTTCATTATCAAACGCTCGGTGCTGTACCTGCGCCGCATCATCGCCCCACAGCGTGAAGTAATGAACAAGCTGGCCCGCGATGACTTCGAGGTGATCGATGAGCAGGACCGGATTTACTTCCGCGACGTGTACGATCACCTGGTGCGCATGTACGACATCACCGAAGGCGTGCGCGACCTGGTGAGCGGCACGCTCGACACCTATCTATCCATCGTCAGCAACCGCATGAACGACGTGATGAAGACCCTGACCATCATCACCACCATCTTCATGCCCATCTCGTTCCTGGCCGGGTTCTTCGGAATGAACTTCTTTCAGCCCAGCGCCCCCCTGCCGGCCTGGACCAGTTACCCGTCCTTTATCGCCAGCCTGCTCATATTTATCCTGGCCCCGCTGGGCATGTTGCTCTGGATGCGCCGCCGGGGCTGGATGGATTAACCGCGCGGCGGCGCATCTGCCCTTGGGCGCGCCGCGCCCGCAATCAGAAAGGATCAATCTATGGCCGACCTCAGTTCTTCTGCCCGCAAGGTACAGGAAGCCCTGGCTGCCCTGGGCCTGGAGCTGCAAGTGATCGAACTGCCCGGCTCTACCCGCACCGCGCTGGAGGCGGCCCAGGCGGTGGGCTGCCAGGTGGGGCAGATCGTCAAATCGCTGATCTTCAAGGCCAAACACAGCGGGCGGGCGATTTTGATCGTCGCCAGCGGCAGCAACCGGGTGGACGAGAAGCGCATCGAGGCCCTGATTGGCGAACCGCTGGGCAAGGCCGACGCCGACTTCGTGCGCCAGCAGACCGGCTTTGTGATCGGCGGCGTGCCGCCGGTGGGCCACAGCCAGCCGCTGACCACCTTCATCGATGAAGACCTGCTCCAATACGCCGAAATCTGGGCCGCCGCCGGCACCCCTCACGCTGTCTTCCGCCTGACCCCCAACGATTTAACCCACATGACCGATGGGAAGATTGTAGCCGTACATGGATGATCTGACCGGCCGGCGGTTAGGCGCATACCGGATTGTGGCGCCGCTGGGCGAAGGCGGGATGGCGACCGTGTACCGCGCCCGCCAGGAAGGCAAGATTGAGCGCGATGTGGCGCTCAAGGTTCTGGCGCGCCATTTTTCTACTTCCAGAGAGTTTATGGCCCGCTTCTCTCAGGAAGCCAGCATCCTGGCCGGTCTGCGCCACCCGCATATTTTGCCGATCTTCGATTTTGGCGAACAAGACGGCTACACATACCTGGTAATGCCGTTCATCGAAAGCGGCACGTTGGCCGATTTGATGACCGGAAAGCCGCTGCCCCTGCCGCAGATCAGGCAGATCATTCCGCAGGTGGCCGACGCGCTGGATTATGCACACGGCCGGGGCATCATCCATCGAGATGTAAAGCCCAGCAACGTGCTGGTCGATGAGCGTGGCAACTGCTACCTGGGAGATTTTGGCATTTCAAAGATCGTGGAAGACAGCAGCCGCCTGACCAGCACCGGGATCATGTTAGGCACGCCGGAATACATGTCGCCGGAACAGGGGCGCGGCGAGGCGCTGGACGGGCGCAGCGATATATATTCGCTGGGCGTTGTCTTGTATGAAATGGCCGCCGGGCGGGTTCCGTACCGGGCCAATACGCCGCTGGCCGTGATTTACCGGCATATTCAAGACGCGCTGCCGCCAGCGCGCCTGCTCAACCCCGATATACCGGAAGCATTGGAAGCCGTGCTGGCCCAGGCGTTGGCAAAGTCGCCCGCTGAGCGGTTCGCCACGGCCGGGCAGTTTGGACAGGCGGTGCGCCAGGCCATCCCAGAGCGTGGTCGAGGTTGGGAGAAGACTATGGTTGTCTCGGCGGTTGAGGCCCCGCCGCCTATGCTGCCCACACCGATGGCCGGCGATACCGCCACGCTGCCCATCGCTCTCGACGCCGGGGTGATGGGGGCTGCGTCTTCCACTCCGGTCGCCGGGCGGCGCTGGGGCCGCTGGGCGGGGCTGGTCGGGCTGGCGGCGTTGGCGGTCATTGGCCTGCTGGCGGCTGGCCTGGGCCGGCCAAAGCAGGCAATCCAGATAACCGCTGCGCCGGTCGCCTCCGGCTCGAATGCGACGGCCCTGGCTCCAACGGTTGCCCCATACGATGACTTCAGCAACCCGGCTTTCAACGGCAGCTTCAATCCCGCCCTGTGGCGGGAAACCAAAACCAGGCCGGTGCGTTTTCGCCAGCAAGACGGGGCGCTGGTGATCGACTCGACTTCTTTTACCGAGAACGGCAACAACAAGCTGGAACCGCTTCTACCTGGCGCCTGGGAGTACACCCGCTTCAAATATATGCAGGTGCGCCTCAAGATGGGCCGCACGCTACCCGTAGTAAGCGGCGGCATGATTAAGGCCCAGGTTGTTTATCCTTTGCCGGCTTCCAGTTACGGTTGGGCGGAATGCCAGATTGCTCATACAGACAAGGAAGACCTCCAGTATTTTTGTGAAGTGCGCACCCTGTTGAACGGCAGCACAACCACCGCTCTTGAGTACACGACTGGCAATGTCGCTGCTGCCTGGGATACCTGGTACACGTCTCGCATCGAGCTAGATCAGTTTTCCGGCGAGTTCCGCTTTTACCTGGATCGCCGCCTGATCGGCCGGCACATCCCCAAAGATGTCGATTTCTTGAAGACTGCCAGCCTGTACCCGCAGATCGGTTCCTGGACAGATGGCAACGAATGGTTTGTCGGCTACTTCGACGATGTGATCTTCGGCCATTAGACGAAATATCCATTATAATTATGACGAAAATCTTGCTTATTGGTGGAATCCTATGGCCCTGGATCGTTTTGGACGCAACATCAACTATCTGCGCATCAGCCTGACCGATCACTGCAACCTGCGCTGTGTGTACTGCATGCCGGAAGATATGACCTTCCGGCCCAACCCGGAACTCATGCAGGATGATGAAATCATCATCCTGATACAGTTGTTCGCCCGCCTGGGCTTCGAGAAATTCCGCCTGACCGGCGGCGAGCCGACCGTGCGCGCCCACGTGGTAGACCTGGTGCGCCAGATCGCCCACACCCCCGGTGTGCGCTCGCTCAGCATGACCACCAATGGCGTGCTGCTGCCCCGCCTGGCCCGCCCCCTGGCCGAGGCCGGTTTGCAGCGGGTCAACGTCAGCCTGGATAGCCTGGACCCAGAAAAATTCCACCGCCTGACCCGCTGGGGCCGCCTGGACGATGTGTGGCAGGGCATCCTGGCGGCCGAACAGGCCGGGCTGACCCCAATCAAGCTCAACGCGGTGGTAGTGGCCGGGTATAATGAGCCGGATGTAATCGACCTGGCTCGCCTGACCCTGGATCACCCCTGGCAAGTGCGCTTCATTGAGATGATGCCCTTCGCCGGGGCCACCGATTTGCAGCTTAACCGGGTGGTGACGGCGGCCGACATCCAGCAGCGCATCCAGACAGGGCTTGGCCCGCTGAGCGCAGCCAACGACGGCAAGCTGGATGGTGAAGCCCGCATTTTCCGCCTGGCAGGCGCGCTGGGCGAAATCGGCTTTATTTCATCGGTCACGGTTCCGTTTTGCGCCGCCTGTACTCGCGCTCGTTTGACGGCCGACGGGCGCCTGCGGCTGTGCCTGCTGCGGGAGGGCGAAGTCGATCTGCTGACCCCGCTGCGGGCCGGGGCCACATTGGACGATCTGCGCCAGATCATTCTGGATGGCATCTGGCAAAAACCCTGGGGGCATGGGCTGGCCGAGGGCGTTATCCCACTCGACCGGGTAATGAATGAAATTGGAGGCTGATCTGAACGGAGATGGATGGAACCCGACCGGGGCCCGACCGGCGGTGATTTTATTTGACCTGGATGGCACGCTGCGTCACAGCCGGCCCGACTCGACCGGGACGTTTATCGACCACGCCGCGGCGCTGGGCGTGCCGCTGGACGACGAGCAGCGCCGGGCGGCCATCCGCTGGACGCACTATTACTGGGCCCAATCGCCAGAGCTGCGGCAGGATGCAGCCGCTTTTCCCGGCCGCGAGGCCGAGTTCTGGACCCAATATGCTTACCGCTGCCTGCGCCAGATGGGCTGCTGCGAAGCCCGCGCCCTCGAACTGGCCCCCGAAATGCACGCCTATATGACCACGCAGCACAACCCGATCAACTATGTGCCGCCAGACGTGCCAGAAACCCTGGCGGCGCTCAAGGCCAGCGGCTACCGCCTGGGCGTGCTGACCAATCGCGCCCAGCCCGTGACAGACGAACTGACTCAGATCGAACTGCTGGAATATTTCGACCTGATCCTGGCGGCGGGCGAAGTCGCTTCCTGGAAACCCGACCCACTGATCTTCCAGCATGCTCTACAGCGCCTCTCGGCCCAGCCCGGCGCAGCCCTGTATGTGGGCGATAATTATTATGCCGACATCCTGGGCGCGCAGCGGGCTGGCCTGCGCCCCATTCTGCTCGACCCTGACGGCATCTTCCCCGAAGCCGACTGTCCGGTGATCCACGCCCTGGGCGAGCTGGTGCGGTTTTTGTAAGCCGCGGCGCGGCCGCGGCTTACAAAAACCACGCCAGGCACAAGGCCGCCCCCGCCCCGATGAGCGAGGCGCTGAGATTGACCCAATCGTTGTCCAGCCAGCGCCAGCCGCGCCGCCGGGTGGTGGCTGCGCCGCACAGATGGGTGGGATGGCGCTCGGTTTCCTTCTGGCAGGCCGGGCACCAGTAGATCGCCTGCACGGTTGCCCCCAGGAACGAATCGAAGAACGACCCGGCCACACCGCCCAACCCGCCAGCCAGGATCAGGCTCCAGAGCGAAACCTGGTCCAGCGGCGCGCCCGCCCAGGGCGAGACCAGCCCACCCAGCAAAGCGATCAACCCGGCCCCCGCCAGCGCCGCCAGGCTGCCCCACAGGCTAATTGCTCCTGATTCGCCCCGCTCGGTCAGGCGCAGAGTGGTGATCTGGCGCGGCGGGGTGGGATTCAGCACCCCCAACTCGGTGGCCCAGGTGTCGGCGTTGACCGCCGCCATGGCCCCCACAAATGCGATCCACGGCCAGGCAGCCTGCGGCCAGAATGCGTGGAGCAGAGCCAGCAGCGCCGCCAGCCCGCCGTTCGCCAGCACCTGGCCGCTATCGCGCCGGCTGCCCTTCGAGAACTTCTCGCTCAGCCCGGCCTTGCGGGCCGCGAACGCCTTCGATAGCCCGCTGGACGAGACAAAAAAGGCCAGCAGCAAGACCGCCCAGGGCCACCCGCCATATCCGAAAATCACGCCGCCGGTCAGGGCCGCTGCCGCCGCCCCGCTCCGATCCAATGCCCTGGCCCGGTAGGCCAGGAAAGCAACGCCAGCGCCAGCCAAAAAACCAAGCACAATCTGCAATAATGGGTTCATGTGGGATAAATGTGGGTAAATGTTGGATAATGTGGGATTCATGCAATTACTCGTACAGATGTTCTATAAACCCTCGCTACGCTGCGTATCCATGCCGGGTGAGGACTACCGCAAGATAAAGCCCACCGCCAGCAGGAACAGCAGGGCCGTCAGGGCAGCACTGGCCCACACCACGTACGCATAAGGCTGGCTCTCCTCGCGGCGAAAGAAATACAGTCCTAAAAATAGATCGGCCAGAAAGAAAAACGTGTTCAATACCGGCAGCAGCAGCAGGCGCACGGCCGGAACGGTATCACCTGGCCCGCCGAACGGGGTAAACCCCAGGCGCACCTGGACCCGGCCGGGGATCGCCAGGCTGACCCACACCAGCAGTCCCAGGCTCAAGCCCGCCCCAGCCAGGATCAGCCCCCGGCCCAGGCGTGCGGCCCATACCCGACCCAACAGATACGACGGATAAACCGAGCGCGCCGCTAACGGGGCCAACGACCCCATCTCGATGCAGCGCTGGAAGGCGGCCAGGAAGGCCTGCGGGTCTTCGGGCGAAATAGCATAGCCCCGGCCCGGCGTGGCGATCACAATCAGATTGCGGGTGCGGGAGGCCATAAACTCCACCTCGCCCGCCCCGGCCAGGTAACGCTGCCCCACCACCGCCCCCGGCCAGCGTAAGCGCGGCAGCGGCAGGCCCACCCCCAGCTCGCTGGCCGAACGCACCCACAAGACGCTCTCCATCGGGATGACCTCGTAGCGCAGCCCCCAGCGCAACTGCACTCCCTCTCGTTCCAGCGTATACGAAGCGTTCTGCAGCTCGTAATAGCGATAGGCCAGGGCCGGGGCCAGCACAAATGCCGCCAGGGCGGGCAGCAAATACAACAAAAAGACCGGGCCGATATTGGCCTGCCCGGCCTGCCACAACCCGCCCAGCCCTACCAGGCCGCACGCCGCCAGGGCCGCCAGGTGAAACCAATGCCCCTGGCGGCGGTCGGGTGCGAAAACGTACACTTCGTTCATAGGGCTAATTATAGTAGCTCTTCCGCCACAGGCAGGAACTTTCTCTATTTTTGGGTGCTGCCTGGCTGTGTGGTAGCCCCTCACTCAACTGTGATGCAGGTGACTGGCGAGCTTTGCCCTAATGTGAATAGAACGTCCGGCGGGCAGTTATACCGCCCGCCGGACGTTCTATTCACACCAAAGTGGGGAAACCCGCTTAGCGGATTTCATACACCAGATTGACTTCCATCGTCAGCAGCATCTGCCCGCTCTGCACCGGCACCGAGGAAGCCGCCGGGGCTGCCATGGGAGCGACCCGCATATCATACATCGGCTGCGCCCCGCCGCTGGTGTATTCGCTGATCGTCTGAATCGGCCCCAGGGTCAGCCCGGCGGCGGCGGCCAGTTCTTCAGCCTTGGCCTGGGCGTCGCTCACGGCGGCCTTGCGGGCGTCGGACAGGGCGGCGGTCTTATCGGCCACATCGAACTGAATGCCGTTGATGGTATTGGCCCCGGCCTTCACCACGCCATCCAGCACGTCGCCCACCTTCGTGATGTCGCGCACCGTTACGTAGACCGAATTATCCACCACATACTTGATCTCGCCGGTGGGCTTGCCGTCCTGATCGTAGCTTTGCTGGGGATAGATGCTGAAGTTGGTAGTCTGGATGTCTTTATCGGCAATGCCCATGCCCTTCAGCGCGCTGATGACCTGCTCGGCCTGGGTGTTGTTGGTCGTCACCGCACTCATAGCCGAAGACTCTTCCGTATGCACGCCAATGGTGACATAGGCGATGTCGGGCGTCAGATAGACCTTGCCGCTGCCGTTGACGGTCAGCGTGCGCGGCTGGGTCGAGGCGCCGGCGGCAGAGGCCGAAGGCGCGGGGGTAGGGGTATCGGCCTGGGCCATGGCCGGCCCGGCGCAGCCGCTCAAGACCAGGCTCAACGCCGCAACCAGCAGTAGTAACATAATGCTTTTCTTGTTCATTCTTTCCTCCTGAAAGGTTAATCGTTCCAATCGTCTTACCGTCTCTAAGACGGACAACCCCCTGGGATAGTTCCCTAATTTTACCCCTTCTTGGGTAGTAGGGATGGGTGGGCGAAAATTTGCGGCTCTTCCGCCAAAGGCGGGAATTTTTCTATGTGTGGGGGAAAATGTGTGGCGATAGCTCCCCACTTAACCGTGGTGGCAGTGACTGGCGAGCTTCGCCGAAAGAGGATTAATCGTGGATTTTGTCGCACTTCGTGCGACAAAATCCACGGAACAACTCTTTTTGAAGGCGATCGAAGAGCGCCATGCCTGTTCCACGGTTTAATCGGGTGGTATCTATGTGGCGTAGTCACACATTTTCCCCCAAAATACAACCTCTTTCCCGGCCAGGCCAGAAGAACCAAATTTGTATATTCATATAGGATTCTAACAGCTACAAAACAATTCATTAACATCCCTGATGTTATAATTTGGACACTTGTTCTCAGGTAGTAGGAAAAGAGGAAACAACTTATGATGCGATTTGACCGTTTTACAGAGCGAGCCCAGGAAGCGGCCCAGCGGGCGGCTGAGATCATTCAGCGCTACGGTCATAACCAGATCGACACAGAACACATCTTGCTGGCCCTGATCGAGCAGCCCCAGGGAGTGATCCCCCAAATCCTGGAATACTTGAAAGTCGACACCCAGGCCCTCACCGAGCGCCTGGATTATATTCTGCGCACCAGCCCGAAAGCCAATATCTTCGGCGGCGGGGCCGGGCAAATCTTTATCACGCCTCGCGTCAAGCGGATTATCGACCTGGCAAACGAAGAGGCCAACCGCCTCAAAGATGAATACATCTCGACCGAGCATATCTTCCTGGCCATCCTGAGCGAACGCAGCACCCCGGCCGCGCGCCTGCTGGAAGGCGCCGGGGTGACCCGCGAGCGGGTCTACGACGCTGTGCAGCAGATTCGCGGCGGCCAGCGCGTGACCGACCCGCAGGCCGAAACCCGCTACCGAACTCTCGAACGCTTCTCGCGTGACCTGACCCAGATGGCCCGTGAAGGCAAGCTGGACCCCGTGATCGGCCGCGACACCGAAATCCTGCGTGTGATCCAGGTCTTGTGCCGCCGTACCAAAAACAACCCGGTGCTGATCGGCGAGGCCGGAGTCGGCAAGACCGCCATCGTCGAAGGGCTGGCGTCCAAGATCGCTACCAACGACGTGCCGGAGATCCTCTCCGGCAAGCGCGTCCTGGCCCTCGACCTGGGGGCCATGATCGCTGGCTCGCGTTTCCGGGGCGAGTTCGAGGAGCGCCTGAAAGCCGTGCTGGAAGAAGTGCAGCGGGCCGAGGGCGAAGTGATTATGTTCATCGACGAGCTGCACACGGTGGTGGGGGCCGGGGCGGCCCAGGGAGCGATGGACGCTTCGAACATGCTCAAGCCGGCCCTGGCGCGCGGCGAACTGCAATGCGTGGGCGCTACCACCCTGGACGAATATCACAAGCACATCGAGAAAGACGCGGCCCTCGAGCGGCGCTTCGCCCCGGTGTATGTGGAAGAACCCAGCGTAGATGAAACCATCCAGATGCTGCACGGCCTGCGCGACCGCTACGAAGCCCATCACAAGGTGCGCTTCTCCGACCAGGCCCTCACCGATGCGGCTCGCCTGTCGTCGCGCTACGTCACCGAGCGCCGCCTGCCGGATAAGGCCATCGACCTGATTGACGAAGCCGCCGCCAAGCTGCGCGTGGCGCTGTACTCGCTGCCGCCCGACCTCAAAGTGATGAAGACCGAGGTAGACCGGTTGGCAGCCGAAGAAGAGCAGGCCGGGCAGGAGCGCGATTACGAGCGCGCCGCCCAGAAGAAGGCCGAGCGCCTGCGCCTGGAGACCGACTTCAACCAACTGCGCGATCAATGGGAAGCCGAACACCAGCTCGACGACGTAGTCGAATCGACCGACATCGCCGAGGTGGTGGCCCAATGGACCGGCATTCCCGTTTCGCAGATGATGGAGACCGAATCGCAGAAGCTGCTTCACATGGAAGAGCGCCTGCATGAGTACATTATCGGTCAAGACGAGGCCATCCGGGCCATCTCTGACGCCATCCGCCGGGCGCGTTCGGGCCTGAAAGACCCACGCCGGCCCATCGGCTCGTTTATCTTTATCGGCCCGTCGGGGGTTGGCAAGACCGAACTGGCCAAAGCCCTGGCTGAGTTTATGTTCGATGATGAAGACGCCCTGGTGCGCATCGACATGAGCGAATACCACGAGCAGCATACCGTCTCGCGCCTGTTCGGGGCGCCCCCCGGCTACGTAGGCTACGAGGAAGGCGGCCAGCTCACCGAAGCGGTGCGCCGCCGCCCGTACCGGGTGGTGCTGTTCGATGAGATCGAGAAGGCCCACGCCGACGTGTGGAATGCCCTGCTGCAAATCCTGGATGACGGCCGCCTGACCGACGGCCAGGGCCGCACAGTGGACTTCCGCAACACGGTGCTGATTATGACCAGCAACCTGGGGACGGAATATGTGCGCCGCTCTGGCAGCCTGGGCTTCTTCATGAACAACGGCAACAAGGAAGAGCGCCAGGAACAGGAAAAGATCGAAAAGGCTTTGAAAGACGCCTTCCGGCCCGAATTCCTGAACCGCATCGACGAAACGATCATCTTCTCGACCCTCAGCCTGGAGCAGGTGAGCCAGATCGTCGATTTGCAGATGAAAGAAGTGGCCGAGCGCCTGAGCGAGCGCGGTCTGAATGTGGCCCTGACTGACGCCGCCCGCCAGTGGCTGGCGAACGAGGGCTATAACCCGGCCTTTGGCGCTCGCCCGCTCAAGCGGGCCTTGCAGAAGTACGTCGAAAGCCCGCTGTCGATCAGCCTGCTGGGCGGCGCTTTCTCGGAGGGCGACACAATCACGGTCGATCTGGACGAAGCCACCAACAAGCTGGTTTTCCGCCAGTTGAGCCAGGGCATTCCGGCCCCCATCGAGGCCTGAATTTACTTTCGACAACAAAATTGCGGGCGGCTATGCTGCCCGCAATTTTGTTGTCGCGCTATCAGGTCAGCGCTCAAAAACAGACCCCAACAGTTGCTGGAGGCGAAGGAACAGTTGGGCCTGCCAGACGATGGCTTGCAGGTCGCTGACCGCCCAATGCCACCAGACCCCTAATCCCACCAGGATCAGCGCCGTGACGGCCAGGGCCGGGCGGCGCAGGCGGCTCTGGCCGCTCATCCCCACCCCGGCCGCCAGGACAGCCACGGCGCCTAACCCCAACCCCACGGGCGGCGCAATCAGCCCCAACGCCAGCGCCAGCCCACCCAGGCCCAGGGCCAGGCCGGGCAGAGTCCACTCTGCTAGCCAGGGCCGGCGGACAACCCGCTCGCAAATCAAACAGCGATCTGCCCCCTCCGGCACGTCCGCCCCACAATGCCGACAAACCGCCGCCTCCAGGTTCATGCCAGTTCCATAAATTCCTGCAGCAGGGCTGGGACCACGTGACGATAACCGTACTGCTCGGCTTCAGCAGGGCTGTGCAAACCACGCCGCCACTCGACAGCCCGCGAAAGAGAGGCCAGCGGCTGCGAGAGGCGGTAAGCCTGCCACAGGAGGGCCTCGTCTAACCCGGTTTGTTCAGTCCAGGCCCGCAGATAAGCCCGCACGGGCGGCTCGCCGCGCGGGTCAAAATCCGACCAATCCAGGCTGATTTCCATACTGACTCGCGGCACACGCAGCGATAAGAATGGGTGTCCCAGGCTGCTGTCACCCCAATCGTACAGGGTGAAACGGCCATCGTTATAGAAAATGTTGGCGTCGTTCAAGTCGCTCTGGTTGAGCGTTTCGGGCAGGCCATAGGCGGCCAGTTCGGCGCACAAGACCTCCACCCGCCCGGCCATCGCTTGCAGCCGCTCGAACTGGGCCAGGCTCAGCCCATCCTCCTGGTCGAGACGCAGCCAGTCCCGCCCGGCCAGCAGATCGGCATACAGGCCCGGCAGCGCGGCCAGGCCCTGGTCTGGAGCGCCCAGGCAGCGCAGATCGTCCAGGCGAGCGGCCAGGCGCTGCTGAAAAGCGGCATACTGGGGCAGCAGGTCGAACCAGGGGGCGATGCTCTGCCGGCTGCGGATGGCTGTGCGCAGGCTATGGCCGCCGTCGGGGGTCAGGAACCAGCGCCGCTCCAGGTCGACCCCCAGCAGCGGCAGGGTCAGCTCCGGCTCCCACTGCGCTAAAGCCTGGGTAATGCGCACTTCAAACATCCCATCCGGCGCAACGGCCTTGAAAAAGACCGCCCCCCGATCGGTGGGGGCGGTCAGCACCAGCGCCCACGGGAAGCGGCGTACCAGCATGGCCGGGCCGGTTACGCGCCGCCCGGCGGCGTGCAACCGTGCATGAATCCAATTCAGGGCAGCCCCCACCCAGGCGGGCGAAGCCTCCCAGATAGGCGGCGCTAACCCCTGCCCGGCTTCCAAAACGCTCTCCAGTTCGATATCCTTCGGCATGATTTTCTCTCCCCTTTCTGCTGTGTTTCTACAAACGCCTGCGCCGAAAAAGCTAGCAGCGCTCCACAAAACCGTGGTGGAGGTGACTGGCAAGTTCTGACCTTAACATCAACCCGACCCATAGGGGCGCAGCGACGCCGCGAATTCTCCCCTAACTTGAAGCCGGCCGCGTCGCTGCGTCCCTATCGCTACCACGGCTGAGCGAATCGACGGTAGGACATTTGCATGGCCCACGTTCGTGCGAGCAGCTTTTTGAAGGCGCTCACAGAGCGCCATGCCCGCTCCCCGGTTTACTGGGGGGTACCAAAAAGCTCAGGCGGTATGGTCGGCGGGCGGCGGTCTGTCGTCATCTTCCCAGCGTCCGCCGTTGATCTCGCGGTTCACCAGGCGATGCTGGTCGTCAAAAGTCAGTTCTACCTCCACACGCTGGAAACAGCGCCCTTCGCCCATCAGCACCTTGCGGCAGAAATACGTCGTTCCGCGTTCGCCGTACTCCGGGCTGAGATCGTTGCGCAGATCGACCCGCGCCCGGATCAACTCTCCACAGCGGTTACAGCGCACCGCCACCCAGTATGCCGATGAATCTCGCGCCTGGGGGGATGACAAGAAAGACAGGAAACGCTTGAACATGAACCTATTTTATCAGGAATGAGAGGGGGAGTATATCTCCACTTCCACCCTCACCAGCGTCCCTTGCCCCGGCTGCGAACGGATGGCGAGTTGAGCGCCGATCATCTCGGCCCGCTCATGCAGGCCCAGCAGCCCGAAATGCCCGCCAGGGGTAAAGGCGGCCGGCCCGCCCGGCAGGGTGAAGCCGCGCCCGTTATCGCTCACCTGGACGGCCACCTGACGCGGGGCAAATTCAACCGTCAGCCGGGCCTGGCTGGCTTGGGCGTGCCGGACGACGTTGCTCAGAGCTTCTTGCGCCATGCGATACAGGGCCAACTCGATCAGCGGAGCCAAGCGGTATGCTGCGCCGTGCTGTTCGAAGGCGATTTCCAGCCCTGGCTGGCTCATCTCGCGCGCCAACATTTCCAGAGCGGGCGCCAGCCCCAAATCTTCCAGGTAGAGCGGGCGCAGAGCGCGGGTCAGGCGGCGCAAATTCCGGATTGTATCGGCCGCCAGGGCCTGCAAGCCGGCGGCTTCCTGGGCCAGCTCGCAGCCGGCGGTCTGATCCAGTTTTAGCTGGAGCAACTGCACTCGCTGATTGAGAGCAATCAGGGTTTGCAGGGTGTCGTCGTGCAGTTCGCGCGCCAGGCGGCGGCGCTCTTCTTCCTGCCCGGCGGTCATTGCGCCGATGTAATCGCGCAAGCCCTGCTGGGCGGCCTGCACCTTGCGGGCCAGGTGAGCCAGTTCGCCCTGCAGTTGGCGGATTTCATCAATCCCGCCCACTGGCGCTTCGATGGCAGCGTAATCGCCCCAGCCCAGGCGGGCGGCGCGGGCCTGCAGCGCCCGCAGCGGCTCCACAATCCGGTGGGTGCCAAACCACAGGGCCAGGGTCGAGATCACCACCAGCGGCAGCAGCACCAGCGGGGCGTACTCGGTCAGGCGCAGCATGGGGCTGGACACGCTTTCCCAGGGTTCCTCAACCATCAATGCCCAGTAGACCGGCTTGCCCGGCAGCGCCACCGGGCTGTAGGCCGCCACGTGTTCCTGGCGGCTGCCCATGAACATCGAGCCGCTCTGCCCGGATAGGGCTTCGTCCACCCCCGGATGCAGCTCCAGCCCAAAGGAATTCAACACCGCCCCCGAACGATAGATCACCCGCTTGTGTTCATCCACCAGGAAGATTTCACCGTTAGCGCTGTGCGCGCTGTGATCCGATGCCGGCGGCCCGGTCAGCAGGTCGCCCAGGGTTTGATCGGCCAGACGGGCCGGCGAAAAAGCCCCCACCGCCAGCAGATCGCCGGCGGCATTGCCGGCGACAGCAAACAGGAGCGGCTTCTCCTCCAGCCACACCACCGGCGAGAGCCAGGCCCGTCCCGGCGCGGGCGGCCAGCCCGGCGTCTGCCGCTCCAACGCCTCCCAGGCTGCCGGCGGGCCAACCGCCGCCAGGCGTTGGCCGCCGGGGCTGTAAAACGCCAGCCCGGCCCCAAAATCAGACAGCAAGAAAGCGTTGGCTTGCAGGCGCTCGGCCAGGTCTGGCGCGCCAGGCAGCGCATCCGGGGGCGCATTTCGGGCCAGTCCTTGAACCGCCTCCAGCCGGGCCGCCAGTTGCCCGGCCAGGCTGCGGGCCGAGGCCCGCGCCGCTCGTTCATCTCGCTCACCCACCATTTCGCGCATTCCGCGCTGGTGCAGGGCCACCCCGCCAAAGGTCACCAACAGCAGCAGCCCGGCCAGCGGCAGCACAATCAACAAAAACAATTCTGGA
>CAYQDU010000036.1:0-28366 GCA_964416275.1 uncultured Anaerolinea sp.
GGTTCTATGCAAGTTCCGTACCAGATCAAGCTTTCACCTTAGACAATCTACTAGTTCGGGGCAAAGGTGTCGATCAACAGGTGCACATCGCCGCTGACCGGATATAGGATCGGGCAGGTGCAGCCGTTGTTGATATACTCCTGCACCTTGGCTCGCGCCTCGTCGGGCGTGCCGGAGGCGGTAATGCGCAGAATCAACTCTTCCGGCACCAGGTGTTTGGCCTTGTTGATCTGCTCTTTGGTGGCCGGCCAGCCCAAAATCGATTGGATTTCGTTCACCACATCCATCGAAACGCCCGAAGCCTTGGCGATGTGCGGCTGTTGGGCCAGGTATTGGGTCAGCAGCATGCGGGTGTTGTCAATCGCCCGGTCGTGGTCGTTATCCACCGAGCAGACGATCAACTGCGGCCGGTCAATATCGTCCAGCGAGCAGCCGCCTTTCTTTGCGCCCTTCTCCAACAGCTCCAGAGCCTTGTGGTTGTATTCCGGGGCCACGCAGTAGTTCAACACCACCCCGTCGGCGATCTCGCCGGCCATTTCCATCATCTGGTCGCCGGTGGCGCCGATCATAATCAGCACATGCCGCGGCTCGCGCCGGCCATGCACCACGTCCAGCTCGATGTTATCGACATGGATGAACTCGCCGTGATACGTCACCCGCTCCAGGGCCAGCAAGCGGCGCAGCACCTCAATCGTCTCGCACATAGCAGTGAGCGGTTTTTTGCGGCGAATGCCCACGTTGCTGGCGAGCGGGTCCCACCAGGCGCCCAGGCCGCAGATCACCCGGTTAGGGGCCAGGTCATCCAGGGTCAGGAAGGTAGCCGCCAGCAGGCCAATGTTGCGGGTCCAGTTGTTGATGACGCCCGAACCGACCTGGATGCGCTCGGTGACGGCGGCGTAAGCCGCCATCGGCACAATCGCGTCTCGCACCAGGCGCGATTCGGCCTGCCACACCGCCTCAAAGCCCTTCTGTTCGGCATAGCGCACATAGTTCAAGCCATCGCGCAGGTCATGTGAATCTTGCAGATACAATGCAACACGTTTCATAAGATATTACCCCATATGGAAATGAAATTGTAGCTTCCGGTACAAGGATATAGCGCTCTTCAGGTATCACCCCATTAAACCGTGGAACAGGCATGGCGCTCTTCAAGCGGTTTCCCAAAAGAGATGTTTAGGGGATTTTGCCGCCCTTCGGGCGGCAAAATCCCCTGGTAAACCTCTTTTGAAGCCAGAAGCGCTATTCTTCGCTTCGCTCAAGCGTCTCGCTGACCAGCTCCAGGTCTTCCGGCAGGTCCATATCGAGCGCAATCGAGGGCAGGTCGCAGACTTCCAACCGCGCCCCGGCCTGGATGGCCCGGCGGCAGTGGCGCTGGAAAGAGTTCGGCCCGTATTCGTATTCGATCAACCCGGCCGGGCAGACCAGCATGGCGTTGGTGCCGATCCGGTGACGGTCGGGGGCCAGCACGACTACTGGCGGGTCTTTGGCCCGTTCCAGCATCACCCGCACATCCTCCGGCGTAATGAGGGGCAGGTCGGCCGGAACGATCAGCACGCCGCGCGTGGCGTAGTTCTGAGCTACGATGGTAGCCCGCGCCAGCGAGCCGTTCAACTTGGTTGCGCCGCTTTCCTGCACGGTGCGGGCGCCATATTCACGCGCCAGCGCCAGGGCAGCCTGGTCACGGCTCACCACTAAAACGTGTTCAATTTCAGGCATAGCGGTCAGCGTATCCAGGGTATGCGCTAACAGCCGGCGGTTCAAGTCTGCCCGCTCGTCCTGGGTGAGAACTTCGGCCAGGCGAGACTTACCATATCGAAGGGGCTTAACCGGGACAATCGCCCACAAAGTCATTGAAGCATCTCCCTTTCCTTATCGGATAGGTCTTGCATGGGAACAGGTAGATCTTGTGGTGGTTGGGCGAATTCTCTCCTGGGTTTCTCATCGGTCTTTCAGCAGCTCGATGGCGAAGTCAATCACCTCCTTTGCAAGGCTCGCCCGATCCTGGGCGCTCCTCATCCACGTACGAGTCACCAGGGTACGTACCCCCAGGTCTTGCACGGCCAGGCTCAAATCTGCGTCAGCCTGATCCAGGATAAATCCAGATAACAGGTCGCCATAATGTTGGGCGACCGCCAGGGCGCTGGGCGTGATGCCCAGCTCAGCAAACATTTTGGCCGCCGGGCCTTTGACGGTCTGCCCGCCAATGATGGGTGAAACCGCCAGCGCCAGTTTAGCCGCCACCGCCGCCCGCACTCCCGGAACCGCCAGGATTGGGTCGAGGCTGACCCAGGGGTTGGAGGGGCAGAACACCACCAGGTCAGCTGCTTGGAGCGCCTCCAAGACGCCGGGGGCGGGTCGGGCCTGCTCAATGCCTTCAAAGCGGAAGCCCGTCACCTGCGGCTGGCACTGGCGATGGACAAAATATTCTTGAAAAGGTAAGGCTCCATCCATAGTATACACCCAAGTAGGGGCAGCGTCATCAGTCATGGGCAAAACCCGCGCCGCCACGCCCAGGGCGCAGCAAAAATCGGCCGTAATCTGGCTGAGCGGCTGGCCAGACCGGCGGCGGCGGGTACGCTCCAGGTGCAGGCCCAGGTCGGAATCGCCCAGGCCAAACCAGGTGGGGCCGCCCAACCGGCCCAGCGTATCCAGCGCTCGCCAGGTTTCACCCTGCTGCCCCCAGCCAGTGGCCGGGTTAGCCAGCCCAGCCAGGGTATAGCAGACTGTATCCAGGTCGGGGCTGATGCACAGCCCCAGATGCTCAAAATCGTCGCCGGTGTTGACGATCACGGTCAGTTTTTCGGACGGTAAGACCTGGGCCAGCCCATCGGCCAGCCGCGCCCCACCCACGCCCCCTGCCAGGGCGACCACAGACGGAGAAAAAGAGGTCGTCATTTCATCCACCCCACAAGAATACCCAATCTTGGGGTTGGTTTGGCGGCGCGGCCGTCGAACCAACCCCAAACGATTTAAGGATAAAAGCGCGCCACCTCCACCAGCGGCAAACGTGGGCGCGGCGGCGGGATTTTGGCCGGGTAGCCCATCAGTAGCAGCGCCTGCGGCTGCCAGGTGAGCGGCAGGTCGAGCGCCTGCCGGGCGGCCTGGGGGGCGAACAACGGAGCGCACAGCCAGACCCCGCCCAACCCCTCAGCGTGGGCCGCCAGCAGCAGGGTTCCCCCGGCCAGGGCGATGCTTTGCACGCCCATCCAGGTTTCAAGCTGCTGGCGGCGCGGGTCGGGATAGACATCTTCCCCGGTTGGGTCGTAGCACAACAGCACCGCCAGGGGCGCTTCGCAGATGCGCCGGTAGGAACGCCCGGCCTGGGCCGCAGCGTCTTCCGGCGGCAGACCGTCGGCCAGTAAATCACGGCGGAAATCGACCCCCAGGGCTTCCGCCAGGCGGCGGCGGCTTTCCAGGCCGGGCAGCACAGCAAAACGCCACGGCTGGCGGTTATGCGCCGAAGGCGCCGAACAGGCCGCCGTCAGAATGCGCTCGATCACCGCCTGCGGCACCGGCTCGCCCGTAAAGCGGCGCACCGAACGGCGGGAGAGAATTCCCCTCACCCCCGGCCCCTCCCCCATCGGGGGAGGGGAGAATGCCCCCCCTTCTCCCCATAGGGGAGAGGGAGGTGAGGGGGATGAGGGCCGGCGCGCCACCAGGCAGGCGCGCATCCTGTCGCCGTTCAAAAAATCCAGGATGATGGCCTTTTCGGCTTCGGAGCAGCCCAGCAGCAGCTTCAACTCGGCGTCGCGCTTGTGCAGGTCTACCGTCAGAGCCAGCCCGTCCAGGGCGCGCTCTGGCCGCGACCCAACCCACACATCCAGCCCATCGCCGTCCACGGTGGTGGTGTTTTCCAAATAGCCATAATCCAGCGGATAGATCAGGCTGGGGTAGCGCGGGTGGGCCGAGCCGCGCGGCCGGTCAATCACCACAGCATGTTCGGCCACCAGGCGATCTAAATAGGTCCAGAATTCTGCTTCCACGGGGTCTTTTTCGTTTCCAGGTTGAGGCGCCTCGACGCATTTTTATCGAAACATATCCTGTTCGCGCGGGCGCAGCAGCTCGCCCAGGCTGGCCTCGCGCAGCGGGAAGGGGAAACCACGCACATGCACCGCCGGCGTACCCTCGGCGGCCTGGCCCATCACCAGCGAGGCGGCGGCGGCCAGTTCGTCGGCCGCGCCCACCTGGGTGATTTGCAGGTGAAAGTCGAACAGGTCGGGCCAGCCGCGCATATCTACCAACCCCGGCAGTCCAGCCAGGCCAATGGTGATGCCCACTGTGCCAAGCCGCCAGGCCCGCCCGTGCGAGTCGATGATCTGCACGCCAATCTTAGCCCCGCTGGCCGCCTGCAACTGTTGGCGAATGGCCTGGGCCGAAGCATCGGGGTCTTCGGGCAGCAGCAGCACCCACTCGCCGGAGGCCTCGCCTTCTAACCCGCTCACGTTCGAGTGATCGATCCCGGCGCTGGCGCATACGAACCCCAGGCGATGCTCCACGATCAGCGAGCCGGGGCGCACCCGCAGCACTTCCCGGCTTTCGCGCAGGATCAGCTCCACCAGGCGCGGGTCTTTGTTGGCCTGGACGGCCAGTTCGCGAGCGCGCGGCGAGGGCTGCATCGTGTCCAGGTTCACCAGCCGCCCTTCGGCCTTCGAGACGATCTTCTGCGCCAGCACGATCACATCGCCGTCCTGCAAGGTCAGGCCGGTGCGCGCCAGCCCCGCCAGGATCAAGGCCGATAGATCATCGCCGGGGCGCACCAGCGGCAGCCCTGGCAGAGGGTTCAGAATGAGCGTCATGCAGGCCGAGAGATGCCGGTAATGCCAATGCTGGCGGTCTTGACGCCATAGCGCTGGTTGAGGCTGAGCAGCAGGCAGGTCAGCCCTTCCACGATCAGGGCGTTATCCAGCCCGCCGGCGTAATAGCCGCGCGCCCCCATCGCTTCAGCCAGGCGGATAACTTCATCGGCGGCGGCGGAATCGTCGGAACATACCAGCACATCGGTATCCATCGGTTGGCCCAGGTTCTTCTTGAGGGCGTGGGCCGGCACGTTTTGGAACGCCGCCGCCACGCGCACGCCAGGGCCCAGCAGGTTTTGCGCATGGCGAGCAGCGGAAGGCGCTTCGGGCGGGCGCGGGTCACGGAAATCGACCCGCGCCGTGGCGTCTACCAGGATTTTGCCCTGCAAGGCATCCTTCAGCCCTTCCAGCGCCGCCTGGTGGGCCGCTTGCACCACCGTCAGCACGCAAATATCGGCCTGGCGAGCGGCATCCCCATTTTCCAGGCCCTGGATCGTGTCGATGTTGAGCTTCTGGTTCAGCTCGGCTGCCGCAGCCTGGGCCTTTTCCAACTGGCGCGAGCCGATGAGAATCGGATAACCAGCATGCGCCCAACGCAGCGCCAGCCCTGGCCCTTCCTTGCCTGTGCCGCCCAGGATAGCAATGGTGGGTAGATGTGCAGTCATTCTTTTGCCTCCCTGGATTCTTGGGGTTACCCCGGCTGCGCCGGAGAAAATTTTATATCTTGGGAAAGTTGTGGGACTGCGCCCCATAACTTTCCCAAGATATCGATCAAATCCCGCCTTCGCCCGGCAGGTCAGTCGAACACCGTTGGGCAGGTGGGGTCCCGATAGGTTGCGAACGCGTCATGGATCTGGTGCGGCAGGATGCGGTTCAGCGATAGATGGACCGGGATTTCGTCCTCGGCAAAAAAGACCACCTCGCTGGTTTCGTTGCTGGGAGTGGGCGCTCCGTCGATCAACTCGCACCAAAAGACCAGCTTATAGGCATGAAACAGCTCCAGCGGGCCAACCCGGTTAGCGTCGTACACGCCGATCAGCTTGCGGGCTTTCACCTTGAACCCGGCCTCCTCCCACACCTCGCGCTCGGCAGCCTCCGATGGCACGTTGCCCACGTCGGCCCAGCCGCCAGGCATGGTCCAGCCGTTGTCCATCCGCTCGCGCACCAGCAGCAGGCGGCCTTGCGGGTCGAACACCGCCCCACGCACATCCACGCGCGGTGTGGCGTAGCCGCTCTGCCGGCCGAAGATGTCGGTCAGCCGTTCGTATTCCAGCCCGGTATGCTCTGCCATGATCTCGGCCGAAATTTCCATCAGGCGCTGATTGCGCTCAAGCTGATAGTGATTATCAGCATAATGGCTGCCGGTCTGGGCCAGGGCCTGAATTTCACGCGCCCAATCCAGCCAGCGCGGCGCCAATCTATTTTGCATGCAGCGCCTCAACAATCTGCGCCTGATCCACCGGCAGCGCATCCACCCGCACGCCTACCGCGTTGTAGATAGCGTTGGTGATGGCTGGGATGGTCGGCACGGTGACGATCTCGCCCACACCTTTGGCCCCATGCGGGCCAGTGGCGACGGGATGCTCAACCACGTAGGCGGTAATTTCTGGCGTCCAGGTGATGGATGGGATGCGGTAGCGGGCCATGCGGTCGGTAAAGACCTTGCCTTCTTCGGTGATGAAATGCTCGGTCAGGGCATGACCGATGCCCATCACCACCCCGCCTTCGATCTGCCCCTGCAGGCCCAGCGGATTGATCGCCTTGCCCACGTCGTTGGCAACCACCACCCGCAGCACCTTGACCTCACCGGTGAGGCTATTGACTTCCACCTCGGCCGCCTGAGCGGCAAACGAATAGGCGAAGTGCATATCCCCGCCGGTGCCAAGTGGCTGGGTGGCCGGGGCCCAATATTCGTACAGGGTGCGCGCTTCACGGCCCTCCGAGCGCATGATGCCTACCACCTCGCCCAGCGGGATGGCGTGACCATCCACCTGGGCCAGCCCTTCGATAAAGCGAATGCCTTCCGGTGGCTGGTCGTATTTCTCGGCCAGGCTGGCGGCGATGGCTTCGCGCAGCGCGCGAGCAGCGTGCAGAGCGGCGTTGCCGCTCACATAGGTCTGGCGCGAGGCGGTGGTCGGGCCGCCATCGGGGGTGCGGTCGGTGTCCATCACCAGCACCCGCACCTTGAGCGGGCTGAGGTTGAACTCCTGGGCCACGATCAACTGCAAGACCGTCACCAATCCCTGGCCCAGTTCAGCCGACGAGGTGCGCACTTCCAGCGTGCCGTCTTCGTACAGTTCGACCTCGGCCCCGGCCTTGTCGGGCGCGCCGCCGCCCAGGCCCGTGTTCTTATAAGCCGCTGCAAAGCCCCACGCCCGGCGCAGATGCTCGGCCCCTGGCACGGGACGGACCTCAAACGGGTTGCGGTCGCCGGCCAGGCGGCGCATTTCAGCGTCGACCTTGTCGATGCACTCGGTCAGGCCCACGCTGTCGCGCAGCACCTGGCCGGTGTTGGTCACGCTGCCCACCCGCAGGGCGTTCTGGCGGCGCAGGTCCACCGGGTCGCGGCCCAGGGCTTCGGCCAGGCGGTCCATCATGCTCTCGATGGCGAAAGCCGATTGCAGCACGCCGAAGCCGCGGAAGGCCCCGGCCGGCGGGTTGTTGGTATACATGGCGTAGCAGTCGGCTTTGGCGTTGGGCGATTCATACGGCCCGCTGGAATGGGTGGTGGCGCGGGTCAGCACCTTCTCGCCCAGCGAGGCATAGGCCCCGGTATCGCCATATAGTTCGGTTTCAACCGCCGTCAGGCTGCCGTCCTGGCGCGCCCCCATCTTGACCCGGATCTGGGTGGCATGGCGCTTGGGATGCACCAGCAGGCTTTCATGCCGGTCGAACAGCAGCTTCACCGGCCGGCCGGTAGCGTTCGCCAGCAGCGCTGCGTGCACCTGCCCGGCGATGTCTTCCTTGCCGCCAAAGCCGCCGCCCATCAACTGCCCGGCGATATGCACCCGCTCTTGCGGCCAGCCCAGGGCGCGGGCCACTTCTTCCCGGTCGGAATAGGGAATTTGCGAGCCGACGTAGATCACCATGCGCCCGTCGGGGGTCGGCGCGGCCACGCTGCACTCTGGCTCCATAAAAGCGTGATCGGTGGCGGCGGTATGGAAGATGTGCTCCAGGATCACATCGGCTTCTTGGAAGCCCTGCTCCATATCGCCCTTCCGCACCTTGATGTGCTTGAGCAGGTTGCCGTTGGGGTGCAGGCACGGCACGTCGTCCTGGCGGGCCTGTACGGCGCTGCTGATGACCGGCTGCAGCTCATACTCAGCTTCGATCAGGTCGAGGGCGTCGGAAGCGATCTGGCGGGTTTCGGCGGCCACGATAGCGACCGTATCGCCCACGTAACGCACCCGCTCACCCACCCCCACGATGGAAGGCCAGTCTTTGATCACCAGGCCATGATACTGCTCACCGGGGATGTCGGCGGCGGTCAGTACAGCCGCCACGCCCGGCAGGGCGCGGGCCTTTGATACGTCCAGACGGCGCAAGATGGCGTGCGGCACGCCGGCGCGCTTGACGCGGGCGTGCAGCATGTTCTCGAAGGCCAGGTCGTCGGTAAATTTGGCCCCGCCGGTCACTTTCTCCACCGAGTCGGGCCGCACCTGCGCCTTGCCCACGATCTCGGTGGGGGCGGCGGCGATATACTGCGGCGCCATCTGCGGCCCTTGCACCGGCTGGCCGCTGCGCATGGCTTGGGCCGCGTCTTGAATCGCGTTGACAATCGTCGGATACCCGGCGCAGCGGCACAGGGTGTCCTTCAGCGCATGGCGGATTTCGGCCTCGCCGGGGTCCGGGTTGCGCTGCAGCAGAGCGTAGGCGGTCATCAACTGGCCGGGGATGCAGAAACCGCACTGTACTGCCCCGTGCAGCACAAACGCCTGCTGCAGCGGGTGCAACTGGCGCAGCCCCTGCTCGCCGTCGTAAGTGGAGGGGAAGACCCCCGCCAGCCCTTCGACGGTGGTGATGGTTTTACCTTCGGCTTTGGCGGCCGGGTAGGTGCAGGACAGCACCGGCTTGCCGTCCAGGATGACGGTGCAGGCGCCACATTCGGCTTCGTTGCAGCCCACCTTGGTGCCGGTCAGGCCCAGGCGCTGGCGGAGCAGATCGACCAACATCTGGCCGGGTTCCGGCTCGATCTCGACAGGGTTACCGTTCAATGTAAATTTCATTTTTTCACCTGTAATGGATTAAGCGGCCCGTTCCCAGGCCAGCGGCAAAAGCTCTTGGAGCAAAACGCCCGCCGTATGGCGGCGATACTCAGCCGTCGAACGGTGCGGGCTGGTGCGGAAGCGGGCCTCGCCCAGCAAAACCGCCGCTGCCGCCTGGATGGCTTCGGGCGTCAGCGCCTGGCCGCGCAGGGCGGCCTCGGCCTGGCGAGCGCGCAGCGGAACCGGCCCGGCCGGGCCGAGGGCGATGCGCACATCCGTCAGCCGATCTTCCCGCCGCTCGACCCACACCGACATATTCAGGATGGCAATCGCCACCCCCTGCGGACGCATGACCCGTTTGAAAGCCGAGGCCTGCCCCGGCTGGTGCAGCGGCAGGCGAAAGCCCACCAGCACATCATGATGCGGGTCGAGGGTCGAAACGCCCGGCCCTTTGTACAGGTCGAGCATCGGCACGCAGCGCCGCCCGGCCAGCGAAGCCACCTCGGCCTGGGCGTCGAGGGCCACCAGCGAGATGGCCCCGTCGGCGGCCGGCAGGGCGTGGGCCACGTTGCCGCCCAGGGTGGCGGTGTTACGCACCTGCGGCCCGCCAATCAGCCCGGCCGACTCGAACAAGGTTTGGGCGTGTTCGCGCACCAGCGGCGAGGCCACTACTTCATTGAGCGGGCGGGCCGCGCCGATAAACAGGTGATCGGCGCGCAACTCCAGGGCGCACATTTCGGGAATTTGCGTCACATCCACCAGCGTATCCACCGCCGGGTGGCGGCCCTGCTGTAAATCCAGCAGCAGGTCCGTTCCACCGGCAATTAAACGCGCCGGGCCTGGAGCATTTCCCAGGGTTTGTAGAGCGTCTTCTATATTTTTTGCGAGGTGATAGGTGTTCCAAATGGACATGGATCGGCAGCTCCTTTTTGGCTGAAGATTAGAACGGAGGTACTTTTCGACGGGCTCGGGCCTGCAAGGGCAGGCTTTCCCAATCAGCCCGAACACGACGCCGCCGCAGGGGTTTGCCAGTTTTTCTCCGCCCTGCGACGACCACCGATCCAGTGAGGCTATTTTAACACAGATAGATGCGCGTGGGGAGAAGCGGCGAGGAGCTTCTGCTCAGGCCGCCCCAGGCGAATGCATGGTTTATATGGTTTATAATGGATTGCAAGAACCAACCAGGATCATAAACCAATGGATTTTATCAAACGCATTCATTTCTACTTAGTCGATCAAATCTTCTATTCCCTGGTGTTATCCAGCCTGTACGCCCTGGGGTTGTACGTAGGCCGGGCGGTTTACAGCGGCTCGCCGCAGATTTACGCCAACCTGGTCTGGAACTTGTTCCTGGCCTGGGTGCCGTATCTGTTCAGTATGTTGAGCGACGGGTTGAACCGCCTGTTCCCGCGCCGCTGGTGGCTGCACCCCATTCCAGGCATCATCTGGCTGCTGTTCTATCCCAACGCGCCCTACATCCTGACCGATTTTTTCCACCTGCAGGCCCGCCCGGACATGCCCATGTGGTACGACATCCTGCTGCTGATCAGCTTTTCGTGGACCGGGCTGTTCCTGGCGATGGCTTCGATGCGCACCATGCAGCGGGTGGTGCGCTTCTACGTGGGCAATTTCCTGAGCTGGGTCTTCGCCCTGCTGGCCCTGGCCACCAGCGGGGTGGGCATCTACCTGGGGCGCTTCGAGCGCTGGAACAGTTGGGATATCATCTCCGATCCACATCGGATCATCCTGGACGTGCTGCGCCCCATGCTGAACCCGCTGGAAAGCCTGCGCTTCTTCGGCGTGTCGATCCTGTTCGCCGTATTTCTGCTGATCTGCTACCTCATCATCAAGGAAACCGCCCGCCCCAAACCGAAAGAAGTGGAGCCGAAAGTCTCCATGCTGGCCGAGACGCGCCGCAACCGGGCGGCGCGGCGGTAATGGGGTAAGCATCTGCTATAACTTCCGCGAAATATCGCAATTACGGAGGGGGTAATTTCCTCCTGGCCGAATCCGAAAGTTTGCAAGCACAGGATCAACATATACAAGAGGTGGGCGATAAACGTCTGACGTTGTATAGGACCCTCATTGCTGCTGTTGGAACCCTGGTGTTATCCGTGCAACAACTGGTTCTGCCAGAAGTCCGAATTTGGCTGTTAGTTGGCGGGGCCAGTCTAATCATTTCGGCGCTTCCGCCGAAGGCGGGGATTTTTTATTTTTGAAAAATGGGTGGCTACACCACCCATTTTTCAAAAAATAGTACATCATTCCCGGCGAAGCCGGAAGACCGAAATGCTTTAGGCCGGGGCGTAAAGCGCCTGGAAGGCCGGATCATCCCGCAGCGAGGCCAGGTCGGTATCCTGCTTCGACCAATCGATGAGCTGCGGCTCCAGGCGCAGCGCCTGGGATACAAACGAAATCGCCCGCTCCTTTTCGCCAATCATGGCGTAGATACAGCCCAGGTTGTAGAGCGAGACGCCCTGCCAGGCCGGGGAAGCGTCCAGGTCGAGCAGGCTCCTGGCGGCCTGCTCGTTCAGGCGCAGCACGCTGTCTCGTTCACCACGCGCCAGATAATCGTACCCCAGGTGCAGCACCAGGTGCGAATAGAAATTGCCCGCGATCAGCCGCCACAGCACCCGCCCACCCTGCGAGGGGAAGGCGTCCGTCGCCAGCAGAGTTTCTTCGGGCATGGCTTCGATCCGCCGGGCCATCTTGGTGTACACCTGATCCACAAACGCCAGCGTTTCCGCCCAGCTTTGCGAATGGTATTGGGCGTAGATGCGGGCGTTCTCAGCGTCCAACTCGGCGCCGCTCTCGCCCACTTCGGGCAGCGGCGCGCCATCCAGCGAGGCGAGAAAACGCCTGGCCCACTCGGCTACGTGGGCCAGGTTATCTTTGGCAGACCAGCGGGTGGGCGAGCCGGGATCGCTGCGCTGCGCTCCGCTCAACCCATCTACCGAGGTTTGAATTTCCTGGCGGGCGTGCTGCAATAGGGCCAGCAAATTGTCTTTCATTTCGTGTCTCTCCTGTGGAATGAATCGGGTAGAATGAAGTCTATAGAGATTACGCATTGTACTTGAAAGGAGTTCAAATGACCGAACTGCTTTATCAAACCGACAGCTACTTGCAGGAGTTCGAGGCCCAGGTGACGGCGTTGGACGAGGCCGTCCACGCCATCGTCCTGGATCGCACCGCGTTCTACCCCGGCGGCGGCGGCCAGCCGGCCGACCGGGGCGCGCTGACCGGCGAAACGGGCGTTTATACCGTGACAAAATCGAAGAAAGCAGGCGACCTGGTCTACCATCTGATCGAAGGCGAAGCGCCCCTGCCGCCGGTGGGTTCTCGCCTGCACGGGCAGGTGGATTGGGAACGGCGTTATAAGCTGATGCGCACCCATACCGCTATGCACGTACTGTGCGGGGTGGTCTTCCGAGACTACGGCGCGTCTGTCACCGGCGGCGATATGGACCCCCTGGAAGGCCGGATGGACTTCGAGTTCGAGACCATGCAGCGCGAACTGGTCGATCAGATCCAGGCCGCGGTCAACCGCGAGGTCGATGCGGCCCACCCCGTGCGGGTAGACATCCTGCCGCGCGAACAGGCCTTTCAAATCCCCGACCTGATCCGCACCAAGATCAACCTGCTGCCAGAAGGTATCGCCCAGGTGCGGGTGGTTGAGATCGTGGGGCTGGATCTGCAGGCCGACGGCGGCACACACGTAGCCAATACCCGCGAGGTGGGACGCATCCGGGTGGTTGACTATAAGAGCAAGGGCAAGATCAACAAGCGCATCTACATCGCTGTGGAAGATAGTTAACCGCGCACTCATCAAACCCTAACCTGAACAGGATGACAAATTGCAATCTAGAGAATACAATTGAGCCACATATTCTGGAACGCTAATTTGCCTGGGGAGGAACCCACATGGACGTCAAAATTTACGCTGATCTGCCGGATGAGCAGAACACCCTGATTGCTCGCGTCAACGAAGAAGGCAAGCTGTACGTGATCGACCAGGACAAAGAAGAATATATCGGCTGGATCGATTACGCCGAAGGCGACGTATACGACTCGGAAGACTACCTGCTGGGGTGGGCCGAAGACGATGGCTCGGTGATGATTTATTATGAAGACGAAGACGAAGAGGAAGAAATCGGCTACGTCACCGAGGAAGGCGAAATCTTCTTTTACCAGGGCGAAGACGAAGAAGTCTATTTCGGCAAGCTGGTAAATATGAAGAGCTATGCCGATGGCGCGGCCGCCTTACTGTTCTTCCTGGAAGAAGAAGAGGAAGAAGAATAGCCTTTCGGCTTATGAGAAACCGTCTGACCCGGCTGGGCCTGTTGATCATCCTGTGGCTGGCAGGATGCAGCCCCAATGCCATCCCAGACCGGTCTATCCAGCGCTCGCCCACTAACGAAGGCTCTTCGGGGGAAGGTAATCCTTCGTTCGCTTACCGATTCAAATGGGTTAAATGCGCCACAGTCGATTTACCTTTGGAGGTCGACTGTGGCTATTTTATCGTTCCGGCCAATCACACCGACCCACAAAGCGGTAAAATTCGCCTGGCGGTGACGATCGTGCGAGCCAGCGCCAAGGAAAAAGCGCCTGACCCCGTAGTTTTCCTGGCCGGCGGCCCTGGAGCCAGCGCCACCTATTCCCTGGCCGACTGGATCGACCAGCCCTTCTTGCGCAAACGCGACCTGATCCTGGTCGATCTGCGCGGCAGCGGCAGCTCCGAACCCAGCCTGAACTGCCCGGAGATGGAAGAAAATCGCTATGACGACCCGGTAAAGGCCGCTCAAAGCTGCTATCAACGCTTGAAACAGGCCGGACTGGACCTGAGCCAGTTCAACCACACCCAGGCCGCCGCCGACCTGGAAGCCCTGCGCCGCGCCTTAGGCATCGAGCGCTGGAACCTGTTGGGCATTTCCTCTGGGGCGCGCCTGGCCCTGGTGATGATGCGCACCTATCCTCAAGCCATCCGCAGCGCCATTTTGGATTCGATTGCCCCGCCCGAAGTCAACGCCTACGAAACCCGGCCCGCCAACGCCTCCCAGGCCCTGCAGGCCCTGTTTCAGACCTGCCAGGCCGACCCGCGCTGCAGCTACACCTACCCCGACCTGGAAGAACTATTCTACGCCCTGCTGGAAGAACTGGATCAAAAGCCGGTCACCGTGCAGGTGGCGAACCCGTTCGACGGGTCGCAGAACACCGTATCGTTGGATGGGCAGGCGCTGGCAAACCTGGTGTTCGAGGCTCTGTATCGCAAAGAAACCCTGGCCCGCATCCCCTACGTGATCTACGAGGCTCATTATAGGCGCTACCCGGCCATCGGCGGGCTGATGTTCCCCCGCACCCAGGCCCTGTTCTACCCCCCCAGCCAGGCCGACGCCCGGAAAGGGGCGGCCGAAAGCGAAGGGGCCTATTTTTCGTTTGAGTGCCGCGAAGAAACGCCGTTCAACCAGGTGGAGGCGGCCCGCCGCTCGGCCAATGCTTCAGCCTTCGCCCGGTACCTGCTGGCCGACGTGGAAAACGTGTTCAAAGTCTGCAATCTGTGGAATTCAGGCGTGGCCGCAGCCCAGGAAAACGAGGCCGTGCAAAGCCCCATCCCCAGCCTGATTCTGAACGGGCAGTACGACCCAATCACCCCGCCGGCCTGGGGCCAGCAGGCGGCTCAAGACCTGGCGCACAGTTATGTGTATCAGTTCCCGGGCCTGGGTCACGCCGTGCTGGAAAACGACCGCTGCCCGCGCCAGATTGCGGCCGACTTCTTGCGCGCCCCGGCCAAAGAACCCGATGCAGCCTGCATCAACCGCATGAAGCTGGATTTCTGGCTGCCCTGATCTTTTTGGCGCTTTCCCCGCAGGTCATTATCTTATGCCGGCTCTCCCATACAGATTATATTCCGCCTTCGGCGGTACCACCCCATTAAACCGTGGAACAGGCATAGCGCTTTGCGAGCGCCTTCAAAAAGAGTTGTTCCGTGGATTTTGTTGCACTTCGTGCGACGAAATCCACGATTAAGCCTCTTTCGGCGAAGCTCGCCAGTCATCTCCACCCCGGTTAAGTGGGGAGCTACCCCTTCGGCGGAAGAGCCATGTTTATCCCAGATTGAGGTGTTCGAGATGATCGGCCAGGGCGTGCAGGCCCAGGGCGTAGGAATACCAGCCGAAACCAGCGATGCTGCCCAGGCAGACCGGGGCAATCAACGAGCGGCGGCGGAACGCCTCCCGCGCTTGCACGTTCGACAGATGCACCTCCACCACCGGGATGCGGATGGCAGCCACCGCGTCGCGCAGCGCCACCGAGGTATGGGTATATCCGCCGGGGTTGAACACTACCCCCTGCGCCCAACGCCGGGCTTCGTGCAGGGCGTCGATCAGCCCGCCCTCGCTGTTCGACTGGAACGAGCGCACTTCCAGCCCCAGCGCGGCGCCCAATTCCGCCAGAAGCCGGTCGATCTCGGCCAGCCCCAGGCTGCCATACACGCCCGGCTCGCGCTCGCCAAGCAGATTCAGATTCGGCCCATGTAACACCAGGATCGGGATCATTCGCCCCTCCCGCACGCCATTAATTCCGCCGGATCATCTAACGCCACACCCCAGCAGGCTGCGCCCACCCGCAGCGGCAAGACCAGGCGCAGCGCCCCACCAGAGCGCTTTTTATCCACCCCCATTCCGGCCCTGATTTCGGCCTCATCCAGTCCGGCAGGGATGGCGGTGGGCAGGCCCAGACCGGCCAGCGTCTCACATACTGCTTCGGCCAGCCCGGCTTCCGCCAGCCCGCGCCGTTCAGACAGACGCGCCGCAGCCGCCATGCCAATCGCTACCGCCTCGCCATGCCGCAGCCCATAGCCGGAGGCGCGCTCCAGGGCATGTCCCAACGTATGGCCCAGGTTCAGAGAGGCCCGCTCGCCCTGCTCGTAGGGGTCGCGGCGGATCACCTCCACCTTCACCGCCGCCGCCCGGCGCGCCAGGGCCGAGAGGTCGGCCCGCGCCGCCGCCCAGCCCCGGCGGCAAAGCTCGAATAGGGCCGGGTCGCCCAGCAGCCCGTGCTTGACCACTTCGGCCAGCCCGTTGCGAATCTCGACTTCGGGCAGGCTGTCCAGCGTGCGCGGGTCGGCCCACACCAGGGCCGGAGGGTGAAAAACCCCCACCAGGTTCTTGCCCTGCGGCAGGTCGGCGCCAGTCTTGCCGCCCAGGGAGGCGTCTACCATCGCCAGCAGGGTGGTGGGAACGGCTACCCAGGCCACGCCGCGCAGATACGTGGCGGCAGCAAACCCGGCCAGGTCGCCTACGACCCCACCGCCCAGGGCTACCACCGTACTGCCGCGCTCCAGCCCGGCCCCCAAAAAACCGGCCCACAGCCGGCCCACCGTGTCTAACGTCTTATGCTGCTCGCCAGGCGGGATGGTAATCAACGTAACCTCATATCCGGCTGCCTGCAGCGCTGACCGGGCGGCTGGGACGTGCAGGGCGGCCACGGTTTCGTCCGTCGCCAGGGCCAACGGGCCGCGCAGATCGCGGGCCTGCAAAGCCCGGCCCAACTGCGCCAGCGCATCATCGGCTATACGAATATCGTAACTCGGACCCATTCCCTCGACCCGAAACCGGCCCAGCTCGATCTGCAGCCGGGCAGCCAGGGCTTCCGGCGCTGCCCCATCGGACGGAAATTGAAGCAAAAACGAGGCATAATGCCCGGCTCGCTGGTCGAGCAGCGCCTGCAGCCGGGCCTGCGCATCGCCATCCAGCAGCGGGCGGCCGCCGGCCGAGGCCACCAGGCGAGCCAGAATGGTCTCAAAGCGGGCCTGCAAACACACCACCGGCCCGGCCGCTTCGGCCAACCGGCGATTCTGTGGATCGAGCAGCGCTCCGCCGCCCAGGGCGATCACCATCGGCGGGCGGGCTACGGCCGCCGCCAGGGCAGCCGCCTCGCGCCGGCGGAAACCAGCCTCGCCCTCCTGGGCAAAAATATCGGGGATGCTCGCCCCAGCCTGTTCCTCGATGAGGGCATCCAGATCGCAGAAGGGCCGGCTCAGCGCGCTTGCCAGCCTCCGCCCCAGGCTGGTCTTGCCCGAAGCAGGCGGACCGTACAGAAAGATGTGCGCCTGGCCCTGCGTCATTTGGCCGCCGGGTTCACCACCCGCCCCAGGAACAGGATCGTGTTGGTAGCGTCATCGCGAATCAAGAACAGGAACGGGCGGTCTACGACCAGGCGCACTGGCTGATCCTGCATGGCGGTAACTTCCATCATGATGATCGTGGCCGCGGCCGCCTCGGTGCCTTTCTCGTCCACCGCCACGTAGGTTTTATGGATCACCGAGCCAATCGACAGCCCACCCTGGCCATCCATGCCTGAAAAATCGGCCTGACCGCTGAAGGCGTCAGGCATACCCAGGTTCGCCAGGGTATCGCTCAACTGATAATCGCCTTCGAATGTAAACTTTGGCAGCGACAGCATCACTGGCTGCGCCTTCAGCCCGCTCAGGATATCGGCCAGCTTTTGGGCGTCCAGCCCGGCCTCGAAGGCATCGAAACTGCCCGCATCCGGCACGATCACCACCATCGAGGCGGTATTGCCGGCGTAAGGCAGCGCCGCCGCCTGATAGCCCTGCCCGGCGGCATAGGCCAGCGACTTAGCCTTGTCGAAAGACATCAACGGCACATCCACCGGGCTGCCATCCAGCAGATAAAAAGGCGCGCTGCGAGTCTTTTGAGCTGCAAACGGGGTCTGCCAGTCAGCGTTGAAGTAGATTGCATTTGCAAGCGCCAGGCGCGTGCCAGAGCGAATCGCCCCTGGCCCCACTGCGTTCTGGATTTTCTTCTGGGTTTGCTGGCTGATCCAGTCGTTGATGACCTGGCGGGCAGCCTCAGGGTTGGCCTTGAAATCGACCAGCCGCAGCCCGGCGCCATAATTCATCGCCAGCAGGTCGAGGTAATCGGCCAGGAAGGGATAATCCTGCTGGCCCCACAATGCATTCGCCACGTTAAGCTGGAATTTCTGCTTCTCACCCTCCAGGCCGCCTCCGGCAGCTTGCAGGTCTAAATCCAGGCGGTTGAAGGCCGGATGCAGGCGTTCCGGCGGCAGGTCGAAATGCAGAACCTGAGCCATTTGGGCGGCGGTCTGGCCGCGCGCCCCGGCGTAAGCCATCGCCAGGGCCTGCGAGATGCTGTAGGGTGAGATCATCACATTGCCCGGCTGGGCGCGCAGCGCCTGATATAGATCAATGGCAAAGCGACGGTTGCCGGCCTGGAGCGCAGCCAGGTCGTCTGACGTTGCGCCCGGCTGCATGATCCGTTGGGCGGATGATTGCAGCGCCTTTGCCGGCGCATTGCCGGGGGTGCGGGCGGTCGGGCTGGCCGACGCGCCGCCGGGCGTATTTTCAGGAACGCGACCTGGCGTTTCGCCTGGGGTAGGGCCGGGAGCGACAGGCGCCCGGCCACACCCGGTCAACAGAGCCAGGACAAGCCACCCGCTCAGGATCGACTTGAGCCATCGTTTCATATCACACCTCCTGCCTACAAGACGCATTCCAGCCCGGCCTCGTTCCGCCTGGAAGAACGCCTCATGCTTGACCGGCGTCATCTGCCGCGGGTGACCCGCCCGGCCAGAAGACCTGGGGGCGGTCGTCCATCGGCAGATCATCCAGGCGCGCCTGGCGCAGGGCGGCCAGGCGTGGGCGCAGTTCGTCCAGCGAATCGCCGCCCAGCTTTTCCAACAGCGCATCGGCCAATCCAAAGGCCAGCATGGCCTCCAAAATCGGCGCGGCGCGCGGCACGGGACAGAAATCCGAGCGTTCGTAGCGGGTGGGCGTCTCTTCCCCGCTTGCCAAATCGACCGTCGGCTGCGGCGTGAGGGTGGTGGCGATGGGCTTCATCGCCGCCCGCGCCGCCAGCGGCTGGCCGTTGGTCACGCCGCCTTCCAGCCCGCCGGCCCGGTTAGTGGGGCGCGCCAGCGCCCCATCGCGCAGGCGGATCGGGTCGTGGGCCTGCGTACCGGGCCGGGCGGCGTTCTCAAAGGCCGGACCAAATTCTACACCTTTGATGGCCTGGACGCTCAACAGCAGCGCCCCCAGGCGGGCTTCCAGCCGCCGATCCCACTGGGCGTAAGCCCCCAGCCCCGGCGGCAGCCCCAGGGCTGCTACTTCGATGACCCCACCCAGCGTATCGCGCTCCTGCATCGCCTGGCGGATGCGCTCCTGCATAGCCTGGGCGGCGAACGGGTCGGGACAGCGCACCTCGCTGGCTTCGGCCTGCTCGAAGCGCAGCGAGTAGGGCATCTCGCCAAGGTCGGCTGCAATCCCCCCAATGGCGACCACATAGCCGCCCACTGTCACGCCCAATTCGGCCAGCAGGCGCTTGCAAGCCGCCCCCACCGCCACCCGAGCGGCGGTCTCGCGGGCCGAAGCCCGCTCCAGGGCGGGGCGCAGATCGCGGTAGCCGTACTTGAGCGCCCCGCTCAGATCGGCGTGACCCGGGCGAGGCGCGGTGAAGGGTGGGATGGCCTGCCCGCGCCAACGGGCGTGATCCTGGTTCTCGATGGAAAAAGCCAGCGGCGCGCCGGTGGTCTGCCCGGCCATCACCCCGCCCAGAATGCGGACGCTATCTCGCTCCAGCTTCATACGTGGCCCGGCCCCATATCCGGCCTGGCGGCGGGCCAGCTCGCGGTTGATGGTGTCTTCGTCCAGGGGCAGCCCGGCTGGGAAGCCGTCCAGGATGGCGGTCAGTTCCGGCCCGTGCGATTCTCCCGCGGTCAGGAAGCGCAGCATAAACCCTCCAGGCGGCGCATGGCCTCTTCCACCCGCTCCAACGGGGCGGTGAGGGCAATGCGCACATAGCCCTGGCCGCCAGGGCCGAAGACCGTGCCAGGGGTCAGGCTGACCCCGACCTGTTCTAAGGCCTGGGTCACAAAGCTCAATTCGTCATACCCGGCCGGGACGGGAGTCCACACGTACAGCGAGGCGCGCGGCGGGTCTGGCTCCAGTCCGATTCGGCGCAGCCCGGCCAGCACCGCCTCCCGCCGGGCCTGGTAGACCGCATTGCGCGCCGCGATCCAGGCTGGGGCCACCTCCAGGGCGGCGGTCGAGGCTTCCAGAATGGGCAGGAAATGGCCGCTGTCGGCGTTGGTTTTCAGCACATACAGCGCCTGCACCAGCCTGCGGCTGCCCAGCAAGGCTCCGCTGCGCCAGCCGGCCATGTTGTGCGACTTCGATAGGGTGTTGAACTCCACCGCCGCCTCCAACGCGCCAGGAATTTCGAGCAGGCTGGGCGGGTGATAGTCATCGAACGTCACCTGGCCGTAGGCCGCGTCGTGGGCCAGCCAGAAGCCATATTGGTGGGCCAGGGCCACCGCCTGGGCAAAGAACTCCCGGCTGGCGACGGCCGCGGTGGGGTTATTGGGATAGTTGAGCCACATCAGCTTTGCCCGGCGCAGCGTCTCCGCGGGGATGGCGTCCAGATCGGGCAGCCAGCAGCGCTCCCGGCGCAGCGGCAGGTACACCGCCTCACCCCCGGCCATCTGCACCCCACGGGTGTAGGTGATGTAGCCGGGATCAGGGATCAGCGCCACATCGCCCGGTTCGATCAGCGCCTGGCTGAGGTGAAAGATGCCCTCCTTTGACCCCAACAGCGGCGTAATCTCCTGGTCGGGGTCGAGTGTCACGCCATATTGGCGCTGGTAGCTCTCAGCCCAGGCCCGGCGCAGGGCGGCCGGGCCGCGGTGCGGCTGGTAGCTGTGGGCATCGGGGCGAGCGGCGGCCCGCTGCAAGGTCTCGATCACCGCCGGGGGCGGCGGCAGATCGGGCGCGCCCTCGTCCAGGCGGATCACTTCCCGCCCAGCGGCCCGCAAAGCCGCCAGCCGGGCATTCAACGAAGCGAAAAAGTGCGGGGCCAGGTGGCCCATGCGAGAAGCGAGAGGTTTCATAGTTATCATCGTCATCATCCGATTGCCGCCTGCCACAGCGCCGGGCGTGGCACGGGGCGGCCAATCCAGGTTTCCAGGGCCAGGGCGGCCTGCTCGACCAGCATCCCCAGGCCGTTGATCGCCGGCAGCCCGGCCTGGCGCGCCCGGCGCAGCAAGATGGTTTCCGGCGGCTTATAGATCAGGTCATATACAAAGGCTTCCGGCGGCAAAGGCAGGTCTTCCGGCCAGGGGCAGGCGTCTGGCCGGGGGATCATGCCCACCGGGGTGGCGTTAACCAGCAGGTGAGCAGCCTGCCCGGCCAGCCCGGCATGATCCAGGGTCGTCACCGTCACCCGCCCGGCGACGCGCACATCCAGGGCCGCCCGCAGATCGGCAGCCAGGGCATCGGCCTGAACCAGGCGGCGGGCGGCAATGCGCACCTGCCACCCGGCCAGGGCCAACACAAAGGCCGCCGCCCGCCCGGCCCCGCCCGCTCCCAGCACCAGGGCAGTTTGCCCCTCACCCCCTGGCCCCCTCTCCCCTCCGGGGAGAGGGGGTGAGGGGGGAGAGGGATGCCTTTCGCCCTCTCCGGGAAAGGCGGCTGACATGGGGCTTTGTCCCGTCTCCCCTGGCAGAGCGAATGGGGTGCGGCTCTGCCCTCTCTCCCCTTCGGGGAGAGGGGGGAAGGGGGTGAGGGGCGGCGCAGGCGCCATCACGCGCCGCAAGTCGCTCAAAAAGCCGGGGGCGTCGGTATTATCCCCCACCAGCCGCCCGCGCCGTGCGTAGATCGTATTGACCGCCCCGATGTGCTGCGCCAGGGGGGTCAGCTCGTCCAGGTAGGGCAGAACCGCCTGCTTGTGTGGTACAGTCACGTTCAAGCCGTACAGCTCGCCAGCTCGCAGGCGGGCCAGCAAGGCGCGCAGGGCCGGCTCGCCCTCTGGCAGAGGCGGGATTGGATATAACTGATATTCGCCCGATAGACCCAACGCTAACAGGGCCGCAGCGTGCAGCCGGGGCGACAGGCTGCCGAACAGGGGATAACCTATCAGGCCCAAAGAAATCATGCGCTAACCGCCCTCCCGCCATTCCAGATCGGCGCCAAAACCGAGCAAGGTCGGGACAAAGCCAGGGAAGGATTCCTCCATAATAGCGGCCTCCAGCACAGCCAGCGGCCCGGCCCCGGCCAGCCCGGCCACAGCCAGCGCCATCGCCAGGCGGTGATCGCCGTGGGGGAAGACGACGGACAGCGGAAGATCGGCCAGCGGCGCCGGCGGTCTGCGGTCTGCGGTCTGTGATCTGCCCGGCAGGCGAAAGCCATCCGGAGTCTCCGTAAAGGCCACGCCGATGGCGCGCAGCTCTTCGCCCAGGGCGCTGATGCGATCCGACTCTTTGTGACGCAACTCAGCTGCCTCGCCCACCACCGTTTCGCCCTCGGCAAAAGCAGCCGCCACGGCAAAGATGGGGAACTCGTCGATCATACGCACCACCCGCTCGCCGCCGACGGCCACGCCGTGCAGGCGGCTGGCGCGCACGGTAAGATCACCCACTGGCTCGCCGCCCGCGTCGCCGGTGGGCTGCACCTGGATGTCGCCGCCCATCTCGATCAGCGCATCCAACAGGCCGGTGCGGGTAGGGTTGAGGCCCACCCCGCGCAGCGTGATCTCCGAGCCAGGAACCAGCAGAGCAGCCACAACTAAAAAGGCGGCCGCCGAAAGATCGCCCGGCAGGCGCATAGCGAGCGGGGTCAGCCGCCGGGAGGCGGGTGGGGGCAGGCGGGTGATCCAGGCGGACGGGCCGCCCTCCAGCGGGGCGATGGATTCGACCGCCACCCCACCCGCTCGCAGCATTCGTTCGGTATGGTCGCGCGACGGGCCAGGCTCGCGCAGAGTCAGCGGGCTATCGGCGGACAGCCCGGCCAGCAGCAAGCACGACTTGACCTGGGCGCTGGCAACCGGCAGGGTGATCTCCCCGCCCTGCAGCCGGCCAGCGCGCGGCGCAAGCGCCAGCGGCGCGCAGCCGTTGGCGGCTTGAATCTCCACGCCCAGCGCCCGTAGCGGCTCGACGATCCGCCCCATCGGGCGGCGGCGCAGGCCGGGCGAGCCGTCCAGCGTGGCCTCGGCGCCCCAGGCGGCCAGCGCCCCGGCCAGCAAGCGCAGGGTAGTAGCCGAGTTGCCGCAGTGCAGCGTCGTTCCACTATGCACCGGACAGCCGCGCCCGGCGCCCAGGCCCACGCCCTGCACCACCAGGGTCGTTCCGTCCAGCCGCCAATCCACGCCCAGGGTTTGCAGCGCCTGCAGCATGGCCGCCGTGACCCCCGAAACCAGGAAATTCTCGATCCGGCTGGGGCCTTCGGCCAGGGCGGCCAGCAGGGCCGCCCGGTGGGAGAGCGACTTATCGCCCGGCAGTTCGGCCTCGCCGCGCAGCGGGCCGGAGGGGCGGGCGATTAAACCCAAATTCTGGCTATCGATGAATGGCATGGTAGGCTTCCTTTCCCATCGCCAGAGATTCTACCAGACCGGCTTCATCGCTGGCGGCCAGGGCCTGCTCCAGCCCATCCAGGCGGGCGCGCAAGGCGGCCAGCGCCGCCAGCACGTTATCGCCGTTGGTCGCCAGGATGTCGCCCATCATCGCCAGCGACGACCCGGCCAGACGGGTGGCGCTGCGCAGCCCCGGCCCGGCCAGGGGCAGGGCCTCCGGCGGGGTGGCTGCGGCCAGGGCGTTGGACAGCAGATAAGGCAGGTGGCTGACAGCGGCCACCCAACGATCGTGGGTTTCAGCCGCCAACCACAGCGGGCGAGCCCCCACCGCCTGGACCAACTGCCCGGCCAGGGCGGCGGCGCGCGGCGAGGTGCGCTCCAGCCGCACCAGGGCAAAGGGGGCCTGTTGATACAGCCCGGCCTCGGCGTTTTCGATCCCCGGGCGTTCCTTGCCGCACATCGGATGCCCGCCCAGCGGCTCGAAGCGCTCCGGCAGACGATCCAGGGCAGCGCACACCTGGCGCTTGGTCGAGCCGAGGTCAATCACCACCGTCGGGCCGGGGTGCAGGCCGGGCAGCCGCTCGATCCAGTTGAGGATGGCGCGCACCGGCGCGGCCAGCACGATCAGGTCGGCCAGCGGCAAGCCAGCGGACAGGTCGCTGGCGGCCTGATCCACCGCGCTGCGCTCCAGGGCCAGGGCGACGGTCTGCGGGCTGGGATCGTAGCCCAGGCGGACGGCGCAGCGGCCCTGCAGGGCCAGCCCCAGCGAGCCGCCCATTAACCCCAGGCCCAAAATCAACACCCGGCATTCAGCCAGCGAAGCGTTTGCCCTGCTCATCCGGTCAGCCTTCCAGGGCGGCGCTCACGGGGTGAGCGCTGGCGGCCACATCCCGCTCGACGGCCTGAGCCACCGCCCGCACCTGGCGTACCAGGTCGGCAAAGCGCTCCGGCTTGAGGGATTGCCCGCCGTCCGACAGGGCTTCGTCGGGGTGGGTATGCACCTCCACGATCAGCCCATCGGCCCCGGCGGCGATCCCTGCCCGGGCCACCGCGGTGACGTAGTTCCAGTTGCCGGTGCTGTGGCTGGGATCAAGGATCACCGGCAGGTGGGTCAGTTCCTTCAGCACCGGAATGGCGTTGATGTCGGTGGTGTTGCGGGTGGAGTTCTCGAAGGTGCGAATGCCGCGCTCGCACAGCATCACCCGCCGGTTGCCATGCGACAGGATGTATTCGGCCGCCATGAGCAGCTCTTCTACCGTCGCCATCAGGCCGCGCTTGAGCAGCACCGGGTGCTGGCTCTCGCCCACTGCGTGCAGCAGGGCGAAGTTCTGCATGTTGCGCGCCCCTACCTGCAGCACGTCCACGTAGCGCGTGAGGAGCGGAATTTGCTCCTCACGCATCACCTCGGTCACCAGCGGCAGGCCGGTCTGCTCGCGCGCTTCGACCAGCAATTCCAGCCCGGCTTCGCCCAGCCCCTGGAAGGCGTAGGGCGAGGTGCGCGGTTTGAACACTCCGCCGCGCAGGGCGTGGGCCCCGGCCTCGCGCACCGCCTGGGCGATTTCTAACATCTGCGTGCGGCTCTCGACCGAGCATGGCCCGGCAATAATCACGATGCCTGATCCGCCGATCTGCACCCCATCCAGAGGAAAGACCGAGTTGGCCGGTTGGAATTCGCGCGAGGCCAGCTTATACGGCCGCGAGATCGGCAGCACCCGATCCACGCCGGCCATCAGCAAGAACAGGTCTTTATAGCCATACACCGAGCGTCCGTCGCCGATGGCGCCGATAATGGTGCGCTCGTCGCCGGTAGAAATGTGGGCCCGCAGCCCATTGGTTTCGATTTTCTCGACCACCGCCTGAATTTCCTTCTGGCTGGCGTCGGTGCGCATGATAATCATCATACCGGTATCCTCCTTCACTTACTATTACTATGATTACAGAGAGAATAGTTTTCGCTGTGGGCGGGGGTTGATCTCTATTTGGAGGTTTGCGGGTGGCTACGCCACCCGCAAACCTCCAAATAGAGAAACTTTCCCGGCAAAGCCAGAAGAGTCCCTATTCTTTAACCACCAGATCGGGGCGCAAACGAGCAGCTTCGCCCAGGTAAACATGCTGGATGGCGGCCTGGGGCCGGTCGGTGTTCCAGTGCAGCAAGACCCGCAGGCAGCGCTCCAGCCCGCCAGGGACGGGAATTTCGCGGCCGCACATTAGCGGAACCAGCGCCCAACCGTCCAACTGGCGGGCTGCGGCGGCCGGGTAAGCGGCGCTCAGGTCGTCGGTCAGGGTAAACCAGGCCGAGGCGATGTCTTCCGAGCGCAGACCAGGGTTGGCCTGCAAGATCGCCTCCAACAACTGGCGCGCTGCGGCGTAGATGGCCTCGGCCCGGTCTTCGTCCACGCTGATCGCTCCACGTACCCCTCGAATAGTCATCGGTCGCCTCCTGAAAACAAAAAACCGCGGGGCCGTCGGCCTCGCGGTTGCTGCTGAAAAACCTGCTGATCCCGCTTAAGCGCCGCCAACGGCTGCCGGAGTTCGGCCACCGTAATAATAGCGGGCGTAATAATAGGCGCGGGAGGCAGTGTTCATGGTGGAGAGAGTGTATCGCGGGGAGGGGAATACGTCAAGGTTGGAAAAATCCATCTCATCCATCTCCTGGCCCAATCCTGCCGCAAAAGATTTGCGCCCCACGCCAAAATGGGGTATAGTCTCATGATACTTTGCGCGAATCGTGCGGTACTCAGATGGCAGACACATCGGTCTTTTCCGTTTACGAAAGTTGCTGTGAGGCTATTCGCAGAGGCGTATTCATTCAGCGAGCAAATCGACAAGACAAAGAGTTTCATTGGCAAAACTGGGTGTCGGGTTGTCTGGAGAGAACAGGTCACTATTTTGAAATTGGGGGTAGAAACAGCTATCCTGATTTTCGGATGGTGAATTTTACAGAAGGCTACGAGGTTAAAGGCCTGACCTATCCTGGCAGGGAAACATCTTACGACAGTAATGGTCAAGCGCCTACTGGTCTGCACAACGGGCGCACTATCTTTTATGTTTTTGGGCGTTACCCTTCGGAGCCTGACGGCGATTCTTACCCGGTGCTGGATTTGGTTATCTGCCATGGCGACTTTCTAAATGCAAATCACGAATATATCCATAAAAACAGGAGCATTCATGGTTTTGGAAGCTATGGCGATATTCTGATCCGTGATCGGAAAATGTACGTTGCCCCTACTCCATTCGGTTTGGTCGCCGGTGTAGCACATACCCAAACCCTGATTCTCCCCGACCCATTCCCCATACCGGAACAATATGAGCAAGTTGGCCGTTTTATTCGCCTGGAAGCGTTCAAACTTCTTGTCGGTTATACATTCGACCTGCAAGCAAACACTCTGACGCCAGCTACCATCCCTAATCCATTCGCCGGGCAGGAGCATCATTTTATTGCCTGGATGCTGCGCGGCGGCTCCAACCAACAAGTAACAATGCGGCCGATATGGAATGCAGGCAATCTACCTGGCGATCCATCCCATGAATGATTATCAACCCATCAGACAGCAAACCCGGCTCATTGAGTCCGATAATTTCCCATTTGAATTTCTTTCGCAACTTGCCGAAAGGGAGAGTTGGCGAAAGGAAATTTACCGCCCAACCGTACCTGGGGCAGTTCAGCCCCAGCAATTAACGCTTTTCTAATTGCCGGATCGCTATCCGGCGCTGCTTTCACGATAACCAGAAACAAATATGCCCAATCCCCTCACCCCCCTCTTCCTGCTCGATTCCTCCATCCACTTCCTCAACCACGGCTCGTTCGGGGCCTGCCCCAAGCCGGTGTTTGAGATCTACCAGGAGTGGCAGCGCCGCCTGGAACGCCAGCCGGTGCTGTTCCTGGGCCGCCAGATGAACGACCTGGATCACCAGGCCCGCCAGGCGTTGGGCGATTATCTGCACGCCCCAGCCGACGACCTGGCCTTTGTCCCCAACGCCACACACGGGGTCAACATCGTAGCCCGCTCGCTGGCACTGGAACCCGGCGACGAAATCCTGACCAGCGACCACGAATACGGAGCCTGCGATAACGCCTGGAGCCTGGTCTGCCAGAAGACCGGGGCGCGCTACGTGCGCCAGTCGATCCGGCTGCCGGTTTCTTCCAACGAGGAAATCGTTGAAGCCATCTGGCAGGGCGTGACAGCGCGCACCCGGCTGATCTACCTGAGCCACATCACCTCACCCACCGCCCTGCGCCTGCCGGTGGAAGCCATCTGCCAGCGAGCGCGCCAGGCTGGGATCCTGACTCTGATCGATGGGGCCCACGCCCCCGGCCAGATTCCGCTCGACTTACCCGCCCTGGGGGCCGATTTCTACACCGGCAACTGCCATAAGTGGATGCTCAGCCCCAAGGGGGCCGGGTTCCTGTACACCCGCCCGGAACGCCAGGCGTTGATCGAGCCGCTGATCGTCAGTTGGGGCTACAGCGCCACGCCGCAGACCACTACCGGCTCGCAGTACATCGACTACCTGGGCTGGACTGGCACCAAAGACCCGGCCGCCAGCCTGAGCGTGCCGGCCGCCATCCAGTTCATGCACGATCACGATTGGGAGACGGTGCGCCAGGGCTGCCACGAGCTGCTCAGCGCGGCGTTAGAGCGCCTGGCCAGCCTCACCGGCCTGTCCCCGGCCTACCCTGCCAGGGTCGGCTTTTACCGCCAGATGGCAATCGCCCCCCTGCCAGCGGCGGTCGATCTGCTCACGCTCAAGGCCCGCCTGTACGACGAGTATCAGGTCGAAGTCCCGCTGACCGAATGGAACGGGCAGAAGTTCGTGCGCATCTCGGTTCAGGGCTACAACACCGAAAAAGACCTGGAAGCCCTGATCGCAGCCCTGCGGCGGCTATTGTAGCCGATGACAAAGCAGTTGGTGATTGCTGCATGGGGCTTTGCCCCATGCAGCAATCACCAACTGCTTAATTTTGGTTTTGTTCGCTGCGGAGTTG
>CAYQDU010000037.1:0-28355 GCA_964416275.1 uncultured Anaerolinea sp.
GCCCCATGCAGCAATCACCAACTGCTTAATTTTGGTTTTGTTCGCTGCGGAGTTGAGCTTCGACCATCTTCTGCACCAGATCCTCGAACGTAGTGCGGGCCTCCCAGCCCATCTGAGCTTTGGCCTTGCTGGGGTCGCCCACCAGCAGTTCGACCTCGGCCGGGCGCATATAGCGCTGATCCAGCACCACGTAATCTCGATAGTCCAGCCCTACGCATTGGAACGCCAGTTCGGCAAAACGGCGCACGGTATGGGTGCGCCCGGTCGCCAGCACGTAATCTTCGGGCTGATCCTGCTGGAGCATCAGCCACATGCCGTACACGTAATCCGGGGCGTAGCCCCAGTCGCGCTGCGCTTCCAGGTTGCCCAGGTGCAGGTCTTTGTCCAGGCCCAGCTTGATGCGGGCCGCTGCCCGGCTGATCTTCTGGGTGACGAACTCGTACCCCCGGCGCGGGCTTTCGTGATTGAAACAGATGCCCGAAGCGGCAAACATGCCGTAGCTCTCACGGTAATTAACCGTGATCCAATGCCCATACACCTTTGCCACCCCATAGGGGCTGCGCGGGTAGAAGGAGGTCGTTTCGCACTGCGGCACAGCCTGCACCTTGCCAAACATCTCGCTGCTGCTGGCTTGATAGAAGCGAATTTCCGGGTCCACCAGGCGGATGGCGTCGAGCAGGCGGGTCACGCCCAGGCTGGTCACCTCGCCGGTGAAGACCGGCTGGCTCCACGAAGTCTGCACAAACGACTGGGCCGCCAGGTTATAGACTTCGTTCGGGCGATGGGTGCTGAGGATCTCGATCATCGAAGCCTGGTCGAGCAGATCGCCCGAAACCAGGGTCATCTGATCCTGGATGTGGCGAATACGCTCGAAGTTGACCGTGCTGGAGCGCCGCACCATCCCTACCACCTCATAATCCTTCGACAGCAGCAGCTCGGCCAGATAGGAACCGTCCTGGCCGGTGACGCCGGTGATCAAGGCTCGTTTGGGGGTCATAAAACTATCCTTTCTAGATTGAACTGATACGGCTCTTCCGGTGGAAGATTTCCTCTCAACCGTGCGGCAAAATCCACGTAACATCCTTTTTTTAAGGCGCTCAACGAGCGCCATGCCTGTTCCACGGTTTAAGGGGATAGTCCCCTTCCGGCTTCGCCGGAAAAAATTTTCCGCCTTCGGCAGAAGAATCACTGATACACAGCATCATACCGCCGGGGGAACCATCCGTCTGCTAAGCCACTTAGCAAAGCGAGGTGCAATCTGTGGTATCCTCCAGCATCAGGAGAATTTATGAACGATACCCGTCTCGTCTTTCGCCGCGCCCGGATGCTGGCGGCCAGCGAGGCCGATCCGCCGGAGCCGATCGGCAAGCGCATCGCCCGGCTGCGCCAGACCCACGGCTGGACCCAGCAAAGCCTGGCCTACCGGCTGGCGGCCTCGCGGGTGGCGATCTCGCACATCGAGATGGATTTGACCATCCCCAGCGAGCGCACCCTGACCCTGCTGGCCGGGCTGTTCAAGCTCAGCCCGGCCGAACTGGTGGACGGCACGACCTATCCCCAGGCCCGGGCTGAGCGCCTGCCGGGAGTAGTTTGCCGCTATACGGAACTGGAGGCGGGGCAGATCCGGCTGGAAAACGATCTGGAATGGTTGGAACGGCTGCGCGGTCAGCCCGGCTGGGAGCGCTGGGCGCAGCAGGCGCGCGCCCACTGGATCGACTGGTTGGACGAACAGGAACTGCTGGCGGGGGATGAGATGGAGCGCCAACTGGTAAACCGGCTGCGGGCGCGGCTGCGCAGCCTGGGCGACCTTGCGGCGCGCCCTGGCGGAGCGCTTTGATCTAGCTCCAATTCGGACGGTTCAGGGTGCTGGAGAGCGCCGCCGACAGGTCTTGACCCTCTTCGATCTCACAATACGGGATGCCCATGGCTTGCAGCGAGCCGACCAGGTGCTGCGGGCTGAGATAGCCGCCAAAGGTGGCGGCGTTCAGCAAGACCACCAGCGGGCGCAGCCCGCGCCGCATCAGCAGATCGCAGGTACGATATACATCGTCAGATGGGCTGGGCGTGACCAGCACAACCGTACTGCCGCGCGGCAGGTGGCGGGCCTGGGCCTCTACCAGGCTTTGCAGCGGCAGGTCGCCGGTGGGTTGGAGCAGGGCCAGGGCTTCCAAAATTTTGCCTAACTGCCGCCCGCCCCGGTCGGAGGGCAGCACGCGCAGCGATTGATCGGCGTAAGCCAACCCCACCGCCCGGCCGCGCTGTAAATAATAGCGCCCCAGCGAAGCGGCAGCGGTCACGGCATATTCCAGGGTGGCCGGCGGCAGCTCGAACTTGAATTTGCGCCGCCAGAAATCGCGCGGGTCAAATTCTGGGCGCTGGTAGGGCCTAGCCGCCTGAACCGAATTGGCCGCGTCCACAAAAATCCACACCTCGGCCAGCGGGTCCAGCTCGAATTCCTTGACGATCAGCCGATCGCGCCGGGCGGTGCTGGCCCAGTGGATGCGGTTGAGCGGGTCGCCCGGCTGATATTCGCGCACGCCGGCTGCGTTGGAGGTGACCTGATTGGTGCGGCGGCGCAGGGCCTCGCCGCCAGGCAGCAGCCCGGCCGGGTTAGGGAAGCTGTGAATATCCACCAGGATCGGGTAGACCAGCACCGACTCCTGGCTGGGGAACACCCGCCGCACCGGGAACAGCCCGAACAGATCGCCCGAGACCAGGGTGGTAGGGCCTAAGGGGAACACGCCCCGCTCGGCCAGGCGGGTGCGGGCCAGGTAGGTGCGGCTCTCGTTGCCGCCGATCAGGGTAATCACGTGCGAGCCGTGCGAGCCAGGCAGGGGCGATTCGTCGTGGACTTCGATCCACAGGCGCGGCCAGCGGCTGTTATTTTGGACTTCGTAATGCTCCTCGAACACCTGGCCCACCTGCGAGCGCAGCGTGCGCGGCGTGCGGCTGACCCGCACCCGGTACAACGCCAGGCGCGACATGAGATAGCTCACCAGCAGCAGCCCGCCCCACAGATAGCTCAGGCGAAAATACAGCGGCTCACCGGTAATGGCCCCGGCCAGCAGGCTGATCGCCAGCAGGCCCCAAACAACGCGTGCGGAATAGGTCACACCGGCCCCCTATTCCGGGCGCGGGCCGCCGGTGGGATCGCCGCCGGGAACCGGCACGCCGCGCAGAATCTCCTCCACCACCTGCTGGGCGGTCAGGTCGCGCAGGCGCGCACCCGGGCCCAAGATCACCCGGTGGGCCAGGGTGGGGATCGCCAGGGCTTTGATGTCGTCCGGCAGGACGTAATCGCGCCCATCCACGGCCGCCCGCGCCTGGGCGGTGCGGTACAGGGCCAGGCTGCCGCGCGGGCTGGAGCCTAGATAAACCTCGCCATGCTCGCGGGTCTGGTGGTTGATGTCAACGATGTAGCGCTTGAGGGCCGGCGAAACGAAAATATCCTTCACCGCCTCCTGGGCCTGGCTCAACTCTTCCACCGAGACGATCTGCTCCAGTTCGGTGAACGGGTGGCGATGCTGCTGACGCTCCAACACCCGCACCTCGTCGGTGATCGACGGATATCCCAGGCGCAGGCGCATCAAGAAGCGGTCCACCTGGGCTTCGGGCAGCGGGAAAGTACCCTCATATTCAATGGGGTTCTGGGTCGCCAGCACCATGAACGGCGAGGGCAGGGGCCGCGTCACCCCGTCTACCGTCACCTGGCGCTCTTCCATCGCTTCCAACAGGGCAGCCTGGGTCTTGGGGGTAGCCCGGTTGATCTCGTCAGCCAGCACAACCTGCGACATAATCGGTCCTGGACGGAATTCAAACTCGCGCGAGACCTGGTTGAAGATCGAAATGCCGGTCACGTCGCTGGGCAGCATATCCGGGGTAAACTGGATGCGATTGAAGGAGCAGCCCAAAGATTTCGCTAATGAGCGCGCCAGCATGGTCTTGCCCACTCCCGGCACGTCTTCGATCAACAAATGGCCCTGGCATAACAATCCCACCACGGCCAGTTCGACGGTATCCCGTTTGCCGACGATCACCTGCTCGATGTTGGCGATTACGCGGCCGGCAAAGCTCTTTACATCAGCCATGAATCCTCCTCATGTCGTGTCTTGCCCTCACAAAACGCCCCCTGAACAGCGAATATATCATTTTTTGAGGGTTTTCGGGGAAATTCGTTGCGTTTTTGAACCACAGCCTCGCTCAAATCCGTTTCACTTAAGCAGCAACACATTAAGTACCATCCAGAACAGACTGTAGTTCAACGCCCGACGCTCTCGATAGCAGGCGGCAAAACACAGCACACCCAACATCAGCCCGCTGGTATAGCGGATCATGCCGCCCGTCTCGCGGAAGGTCGAAAAGGGCGTGAACGGGATCACCGCTGCATTAAGCAGCAGCCCTGTGACCACCCAGCCCGTCTCGCCTTTGAAGAACCGCCGGGCGGATTTCCACAGCCCCCACAGGGCCGGCAGGATCACGCTGGGGCCAAAGACCAGGGTCATCGCCAGCAGATACAGCAGGCTGCTCTGGCCGATGCGCAGCAGGCCCATGAACGGCACGATCTCGAACGGGGTCGCCATAGCGCCGCCAGAACCCAGGCCCAACTGGCCGAAGGTGAGCCACAGCCAGCCCTGGAACAGGGCGTAGGGCAGCCCGGCCGTCAGCCCCAGGCCGATCAGCGCGGCCCAACGGCGCTGCGCCAGATACGTGAGCAGCAGGGCGGCCACAAACGGAGACACCGACTCTTTGGCAAACACAGCCAGCCCCAACAGCAGCCAACCTAACCGCGCCCGGCCGCGCTCCACGGCCAGCAGGCCGCCCGCCGCCAGCCCATAGGCCAGCGGCTCAGGCAGATCGACGATCACCGCCATCAGGAAGCCCGCCCACAGCCCATACACCAGGGCATACCAGCAGCTCACGCCCCACCCAGCCAGCAGATCGCCCACCACCCAGGTTCCAGCCGCCAGGCAGACCACGCCCAGCCCCGCCAACGCCCAGGCAATGCCCTGTGGATGGCCGCCAGCCAAGGCTCGCGCCAGCAGCGGCAGCAGGATGCGCTGATAGCGATAGGCGGGAACGTCCAGGTGGGCGGCCACGCGCTGCGGGTTGGGGTCGCAGGCGATGTAGTACACAAACTGCCCGTCGTAGCCATCCTCAGCGCTGGGGGCGGCCGCCGCAGCGGCCGCCTGCCCGGCGGCGTAGCGCGGGCCGAGGCGCGCCAGAACCAGCGGGTCGCCCCCGGCGCGCCAGATCACGGCTCCGGCAATTAGGGCGGCCGCCAGCAAGACCACCAGGGCCGGGGCCAGAGACGAGCCGGCAAACGAATGACGCTCAGGCATAGTCTTTCGATACCCTCCACAAAACGGCGTATGCCAACAGGCCCAACAGGCTGAGCGCCAACCCAACCCAGAAAGACCAGGGGCGATATTCCAGCGTCACCTGATGCGGCCCGGCTTCCAGCCGGAGCGCCCGGAACAGATAATTGGCCCGCAGGATAGGCGCTGGAGCGCCGTCCACCGCCGCCCGCCAGCCCGGATACCAGGCATCTGACAGCACCAGCCAGCCGGAGGTGGAAGCGTTAAGCTGCACCCGAACCCGATTCGGACCAGCGTAAACTACCTGAATATCCGGCAGCGCGGCGGGGCCGCCGTCTGCGCCTGGCGAGGGGCATTCCGGCCCGGCCGGGGTCTCGGCAGCTTCCAACACCACCTGGCGGGCAAAATCTACCGATCCATCGAACACCCGCCGGCGGGCGGCATCGGCGTCGGCGGCGATCCAGGCGCAGCTTGCCCAGCGCGCCCGTCCGTTGGAGGCAGCGGTGGGCTGGAATACCAGCCCGTGGGCAGCAAAGCGCCGGTTGAAAGCCGTCAGGCCTACGTCCATCAACCCCAATATGCGCGGTTGGGTTTCGGGCGGGGCCCCGGCCAGGGCTTCCAGCCAGGCGGCAAAGCGGCCCGGAACCAGGGGGTCATAGTTTCCGGCTACGGGAATAGAGTCGAGGATGTTCTCGTTGGGCAACACCCCGGCGCGCAGCCCCATCCAATCCTGGCCGGGATCAAATGTGCTGCGGCGCAAAAAGCGAGTGTAAGTAAACCAGGTTTCCTGCGGAGCGGGCATGTACAGGCGGCGGCCTGCGGCTCCCTCTGCGCCCAAGACCTGTTTCAGCCCGGCGGCGGTGGGGGCTGGTTGGGTGTACAGGCGCACGTCGCCCGGCGGGTTCAGCCCCCACCCGGCAGCCAGCAAATCCAGAGTCGCAACGCAGATAACCGCCGTCCGCCAGCGCTGCAGCGAATAGCCCTGCCCCGGCCGGCTGAAGCGGGCCGAAAGGCGGGCCAGCCCCTGGCCCAGGCGGGCTTCCAGCCCGGCCAGGGCTTTGAGGCGCAGCTTAGCCGCCGGTTTGGGCGCGGCCGCCAGCGCAGCCGCGCCGGGCCGAGGCGGGGCCGCCAGGCTCAACGCCCCGGCGCACAGCGCCCACCAGCCCATCCAGGCGATGGCGCGGATAAAGCTGGGGCTGACCTCGCCCAGGGCCGCCCAGGCCAGCCCAGCCCCCAGGGTGATCGCCACCGCACCCATCGTCCCCAGGCGGGTCCAATACAGCCCGCGCCCCTCCGGCCGCCGCCACACCTCGGCGCCCAGCCCGGCCAGCAGCGCCAGGGCCGCCACGCCCCACAGCATCCACCGCGCCGGGGCCTGGAACATGGCAAAAGTCGGCGCATTGCGGTACAGCCAGGGAAATATCGGTGTATTATCGCCCAGGGCGAACAGGAGGGCGATAGCAAACAGGAGCCACAGGCAGACGATGGACGAGCGCCGACCAACGCCGGCTGGCTCTGGTCTATCATCTGACGTCTGTCGTCCGTCGTCTAGGGTCTTTCGTCCGCCCCGTCCCGCCCCCAACGCCAGCAGCAGCGGCAGCAGCCCCACGTAGATCGCATCTTCCCAGATATAGGCATAGCCCCAATAATCGCCCGTAACCGGGCTGCCAAACAGGCCAGGGGCCAGCAGGGTCAGGATGTGCCAGGGCCAGAACGAGTAGTTCATGGCATATTCGTAATCCACGGCGCTGGAGCGCTGCGATTGAGCCAGATATTCGGCGGTAGGGATAAGCTGCGCCGCAGCGATGACCACCGCCAGCAGCACGGCCAGCCCCATCACCGCCACAGCCTGTAAGATCGAGCGCGGCGATTGCCGCGGCTGTCGCCACGCCCAAAACACCGTCCATAACCCGGCCAACAGCAGGCTGTACCAGGCGGTCTGAGCGTGACCCGCCAGAAGCTGCATGGCGATGCAGGCGGCGGCCAGCAGGAAACGCCGCGAACGCAGGCGCAGCGGGCCGGGCAAGGGGGTCAGACAGAGCAGAATCCACGGCAGCCAGGCCACAGCCGCGTTGATGCTCAAGAAACTGGCCCGCCCTACCAGATAGCCCGACAGGCCATAGGCCAGCCCGGCCACGGCCTGGGCCAGCTCGCCTAAGCCCACCCGGCGGGCCAGGCAGGCCATGCCCAACCCCGCCCAGGCCAGGTGCAGGGCCAGCATAACGGCCTGCATCCAGGCCATCGCCCCTACCCCGCCCAGGGCGTAGGCCAGCAGATAGCTCCAGGTGGGCGGGTAGAGCAGAGCCGACTGGTAATTTGCCAGCAGCGGCGCGCCCATGCCCACCCACGGGTTCCACAGCGGCAGATGCCCGGCCAGCAGACTGTCCCAGGCTGCCTTCCACCAGGGGACGAATTGGAGCAGCGGCACGCCCCAGAACAATACCCGCCCGGTCAGGTACAGCGGGGCCAACAGAATCAGCGGGGCGGCCCAGACCGGCAAGAGCGGCAGGCGCAAGAACGGCGACAAGAATAAGCGCAGGCGGTTCATGGCGATGGCGTGACCTCGAACAGATAGTATTCTCCAAACCCGGCCAGCGGGCGCAAGAAGGCAGCCGTCTGCGGCTGCCAGTCGCCCAGGGCGCGCTCAGCCGGCCCCCAGACCACAAAACGAATATGGTATTGGCGAATCAGCCCCAGGCGCTGAGCGTCGGGGGTGGCGGCGCGGTAGAAATCGGCCACCTGCGGCTGCAAGACCGACGCGCCCACGCTCTCCGGGCCGTGACCCAGCAAGACCCGTACCGGGGCGTAGGCCGGCAGGGTATTGGATGTCTCGAAGGCGGCCAATACCACTGCGGCCTTATCCGGCCGAGTCTGTAAAGTCTCGAACAGGCGGGCTTCGTCGCGTGGGGTGAACAGCGGCGGCTGCGGGCGCGAGGCCGTCAGCCCGCCGCCCAGGAGCATCATCCCGGCAGTCAAGAAAGCCAGGCCCAGGGGCAGCCCGGCCAGCCGGATAGGCCGCTCGTGCCGGTCAAAGGCAGCCATCGCCAGCGTCACCCAGGCCACCCACACCCCCTCGGCCAGGCGACGCTGCAAATCGAGCGGCAGATATACCAGCAGCGGCAAAACGGCCAGCCAGCCCAACGGCAGCCAGCGCGCCAGGCGGTCGCTGCCCTGGTCGCGCAGCCAGCGGACCGCTCCCAGCGCCGCATACGGGGCAATCAGCCCATAGGCCAACAGATAATGCAGCGGGTGCGGCGAGCGGATCACGTTTTGGGCCGTCCAGGCTGCCACGTAGGGATCGGCATGCGAAATCCAGAAGGTATACAGCAGCAGCAGCCCCGGCAGCAGCCCGGCAGCAGCCGTCTGCAGGCCCAGGCGCAGCCAGCCGCCCCAATCGAACCCGGCGGCGCGCCGACGCAGGAGGGCGAGGGCCAGGATCAGCAGGTGGACGGCGATCACCACCCCGGTCACTGCCAGGGTCAGCGGTTGAGCCAGCCCGGTGACGAGCAGCCACAGCGCCCCCAGGCGGGCGGTCTGCCGCCAGTGGAAGACCAGCGACGCCTGCCGGGCAGCGGCTGCCAGGCGCAGATAGGCCAGCAGCGTCCACAGCATGCCGGCCCGCGCCAGAGCCAGGTGCGGCAGGCCGTACAGCGATAGGAAGCCGAACGTTTCGGGCGAGTAGATGTCGAGCGGCAACGAGCCAAACCAGTAGGTCTGACCCAAAATCAGCGCCACCCAGCCCATCCCGCCGCCCAGCGTCGCCAGGGCCAGCCCCCAGCGCCGCCAGCGCACATCGTGGATGAAATAGGCCAGGAAATCGTAGGTCGCCAGAATCAGCAGCAGCCCGCCAAGCAGGCGGAAAAGCTGGTACAGGGCCACCAACTGCTCGTGCAAGGCCGGGCCGGCGGCCAGCTTGCCCAGCCACAGGTGCAGTGGGAACAGAAACACACCCCGCTGCGGCATAGCCGAATAGGGCGAGCGAAATAACCAATCGCCAAATGTTCCGGTCAGCATCTTGGCGATGTACGAATTGCCATCTTCGAGGGCGAACACAAACCCGCTGAAGCGGTACGCGGCGCCCTGAGCGGCGTAGCCGATCAGGTAGGGCAGCCCGGTGAATAACAGGACCAGCCCGGCAAAAGCCCACACCCAGCGGCGCTCGGCCGGCGTGACCGACGCGGGCGGCGCAGTCATGGACGCGCCTGCCCAGCTGCGCCGCGCCGGCGCGTCCACTCCACCGCGCCAAGCAGGACGAAGCCTAGCCCGGCCAGCCCCAACCCCAGCCGCAGGCTGGCGGGCCGGAAGACAAACACCACGCTATGCTCTCCCGGCGGCAGAGACACGCTGCGCAGCAAGCCGGCCGCTGGTTCGATGGTCGCCGGTTGACCGTCCACCGTCACGCCCCAGCCGGGGTAGATCGGCTCGCTTAGCACCAGCCGTCCTGGCCCGATCGCCCGGATCGTAATGCGCTCTGGCTGCCAATCCAGAGCCTCAACCGGGGCATAATCGTCCGCCAGGGCGGCGACATCGGCCTGCATCCAGGCCCGCGGCCGGACCAGGCGGTTGGCGTACAGGCGGGTACGGCCAAACTGCTGCACCCGATCCAAACCGGGAACGTCCAGGTCGTATTCGGCGGCCACGTAGCCCACGTTAAGCGCCCCCAGGCGGGCCGGGTCGGGCCGATAAGCGGCGTTATCCGTGGCTGGTTCGCCGTTAGCGTAAGGCGGCAGGGTCACGCTGTAACCGCCGGATGGCACGCCCGTAGCAGCCTGCATGTAGCCCACGTAGACCGCCAGTTGAAGCGGATCGACCCCATCGGCAAGCCGCAGATCGTAGAAGGCGGCGGTCTGCTGAGGCAGGCTGTAGGACGGCGAATAGACCCGCGCCGGCTGCGGCTGGGCGGCCAGGAATTCGGCCAGCGGACGGGCTTCGCTCAAGACCTGAACGGCAGGCTTGCGGGTGAACAGCGAGGCGTCCATCGCCAGCCAGTCGAACAGGCCCAGAACGAACAACCCGGCCAGCCACGCCCCGGCTGGGAGCCGCCCACCCAGGCGCAGCCCGATCCAGACCAGGCTCAGCACGGCCAGCCCGGCCCCCCAGGCGAACGGAGCAGGCAGCGTACCGCTTGCCGCGGCCGCCCCGGCGCTCAAGACCAGGCAGAACATCACCAGGGCCGCCAGGATCAGGCGGGCGGCGCGCCCGGCTGGCCGCCCATCCAGCAGGGTCTGCACGGCCCCGGCGCTGAGGGCAGCCAGGGCCAACCCCAGGATGAACACCGCCCTGGACGGCACGCGCAGCAGATTCAGGCCCGGCAGCCCGGCCAGGTAGACCAGCGGCGGATAGGGCGCGGCCAGGGCCCACAGCAGGGCCAGCCCGCCCGCCGCGGCCCAAAAGCGCCCGCTGCGGCCCCACCAGCCGCTCAACACTGCCAGCAGGGCCAGCAGCAAGACCGCCTGGCCGGAATAGAGCATGTATTCGTGGAAACCGCCCCGGTCGGGGAAGAACAGGCCCAACAGGCGGCCCGGCGGGAGGGCGTAGGTTGCAAAATCCTGGGCTGACAGGCGGCTGCGAGTGGCCTGGCGGGTCAATTCAAGCAGCGGGAGGGCCAGCGGCGCGGCCAGCAGCCCGGCCAACCCGGCCTGGGCGGCGAGATCAAAGACTACGCGCAAGAAAGGCCGCCCCATCCGGTGCGCCAGGCGATAGCCCAGCCACAACAGCCCGGCCAGGGCGCACCAGCGCGGGTCGGCCAGGAAGATCAGGGCCAGGACCAGGCCCGGTCGGGCGCTGAAACGCCCGCCGCGCCCGGCCAGCAGCAGCCAGGGCGTCCAGGCCACGGCGTAGACCAGGGTCAGATGCCCGGCGCCGTAGTGAGCGGCCAACTTGGGCAGGCACTCGAAGGCCAGCGCCCCCCATAGGGCAGCCGGTCGATCCAGGCCCTCGGCCCGCAGCAAGCGCAGCGCCCCCAGCCCGCCCCACAGCAGATGAGCCATCACCAGCAGGTTAAAGCCCAACGGCAGGGGCAGCAGCAGGGCCAGCCAGCCGGGGGGATACCACAGCCCGCTCAACGGGTTGGCAAACAGCGGCCCACCGCCCAGGATAGTGGGCCACCACAGCGGCAGCCGCCCGGCCAGTAGCGCCCGCTGCACGTACAGCCCGTAGGGATAATGACTGATTGCCAGGTCGGAAAATGAACTTTCGGGGTTGGGATATGGAAAGCCAGACAGACCGGGGAGATAAAGCAGCAGCGGAACGAGCAGAAGCAGATACGGCAGCCAGGGCGCCGCCCGTTCCCCAGCCCGGAATGCGCTACGCCCCTGAGGAACCGTCATGGCTGACCCCAGCGGTAGATCGAAACTTCGCCGGCCTGGAACGCCAGCTGCAAGCTCAGGCCAGGCGGCAGCGGGCCAAGCGCCCGCTCGCGCGGGCCGTAGAAGACAAAATCGACCCTGCGCCGGTTCAGGAAATCCTGGGCGGCCGGGGCGCTCATCTGCCCGGCGGTAAAGAACTGCTCCACAGCGGCTTTCTCGGCCTCTGCCTGAGGGGTCTCATAGGGATGGCCGTAGATCACCCGCCGCCCGGTGCGGGCGGGAATGTACAGCCCGGTCTGCGGCCCGGCCAGGATCAGCGCCTCGGCCGGGGTGTTGGCGGCGATCCAATCCAGCGCCTGGACTTCGGCGCGGTCCAGATAATACTCTGGAGCGCGGCTGAAGACGCCAAACAGATGAATCAGCAGCAAAAGCAGCAGGCTGGGCAGCGATAGGCCCACCGCCAGCCGCGCCAGCCGCCGGGCCAGCGCCGGGCGGGCTTCTCGCAGCCCGTCCAGGGCATACCCGGCCAGCCCCACCGCCGGGACGAACAGCCCCAGCATAAACCGGCGCTGCAAACTGACCGGGAGATAGATGCACCCCAGTCCCACCGCCAGCCAGACCAGCAATACCCGAGCCTCCCATGGGAAGCGGCCGTGGGCCGGGTCAGTTGCCCGGCTAGCCCACCAACGATAAACCGCCCACCCGGCCAACATCAGCGCCGGAGACAGCGCCAGCAGCACGTCCCAGGCCGGCGGGGTGAGGGTCTGGTTCTGAGCATTCCAGATCGCCAGCACCGGGTGCGTCGCAACCGTCCACTGGTAATAGAGCAAGATCGGTAGACCGCCCACCCCCACCGCCAACAGCCGGGCCAGCAGCCGGCGAGCGGCGTCGGCCTTAAAAGTCAGCGCCGAGCGCAGGCCGGCCTGCCGCCAGATTGTCGCCAACTCCCAGGCCAGCCAGGCCGCCAGAATCAGCCCGCTCATCACCACCCCAAACGGCGAGAGAATGCTCAGGCCCAGACTGAACAGCGCCGCGGCGGCTGTCGAGCGGGGCGCGGCCGGGCCAGGGACGATCAGCCACAACATGAGCGCCAGCGAGAGCGGAAAATGCGGGTTGGCGTACATCGAAAGCAGGGGATAGGTTTCGGCCACCCAGAAATCGGATGGGATATGGCCGAAGAGGAACGTCAGCCAGCCCATGCCCAACCCCAGGGCGGCCAGCCCAAAGCGCAGGTTCAAGTCTGCGCCCGGCGGGCTGGTCAGGCGGAAGAAACGCCACAGGCTGCCCAGCAGCGTCGCCGCCCCCAACAGGCGCGCCAGGTGAAAGACCAGCAACAGGGGCAGTCCACTCCAGCGCGCCAGGTGACCCAGGAACAGGTAGAACAGGAAGTTCAGGGCTACGCCCTGGCCCGGCTCGGCGGCAAAGGGCAGGTGGAACAACCAGCCGCCCTGCCAACCCTGAAGCATCTTGGCCTGATAGCTGTAGCCGTCCAATGGGTTGAGCAAAAAGCCGCCAAACACCCGCTCTGGCCCGGCCCAGGCCCAGGCGAACAGGTATGGTAGTGAGATTAAGAGCAGGGCCAGCACACAAAGCAGGATGGCTCGACGCGGCATGGGGGAACCTCGTTCCAACTATACAACCTTGTGAAAGGGGTGTCAAGTCGCGGCAAGCGCCGCGAATCCGCCTCTTGCTTTCTATTCCATCCGCCTCTATAATCGAAGGCAGAACGCCGCCATTCAACGGCTGTCTCAGCCGCTTATGTAAACCCAACCCTTGCCATGAGCCGACCTTTCAAACTCTACCGCCTGCAGCAGATCGACACGCAACTGGACTGGATCAACAACCGCCTGGCAGAAATCGAGACTACGCTCAAGGAGGACGCATTGGTGCAAGCGGCCTACAACGAGGCCGAGCAGGCCGATGCGGCCTATCAGCAGGCGCACAAGGCTCTGCTGCGAGCCGAAGATGAGGTGCGCCAGCAGCGGGTAAAAATTGAGCAAAGCGAATCCAGCCTGTACGGGGGCAAAATCCATAATCCAAAAGAGTTGAAAGACCTGGAGAATGAAGTAGCCTCGCTCAAACGTTATCTGGTAACCCTGGAAGACCGCCAGCTTGAAGCCATGTTGAGCGACGAAGAGGCCGCCGACCGGCAGCGCCTGACCGCCGAGGCCCTGGAAAAAGCCCGCGCCGTCTTCGAGGTGCGCGGCGCCGACCTGATCCGCGAGCAGCAGAAAATCCTGCGCGATCAGGCCCGCATGACGGAAGAACGGAAAGCCGCCAGCGGCGTGGTCGAGCCAGACGACCTGGCCGTCTACACCCGGCTGCGCCAGAGCCGGCGCGGGGTGGCGGTGGCGAAAGTGGTCGACCGGGCCTGCTCGGCCTGCGGCTCGACCCTGAATTCGGCCCTGCTCAACGCCGTGCGTTCGCCCAACCAATTGAGCCTGTGCGATACCTGCGGTCGGGTCCTATACCTGGGCTAGACCGCCGATCCCAAGAGCAAACCCGATCTAAGCCTATGGCAAACTTGTTCCGCAACTTTGATCGTATCTCGTTCTGGATGGGCTTCCTGGCCGCCAGTCTATTCTGGTTCCTGCTGGCCCGGCTGCGTCCATATCTGCGCCGCATGTGGGACAGCCTGCGGGCCCAGGCCGAAGCGAACCGGCTGGAGCGCGGCCAGAGCGACGAAATCCGGCTGGGCAATGATACCCTGCGCTACGCCCAGGGCTGGCATTTAGGCGCGCCGCTGTTCTCGCTGGACGAGATCTTGATCCCGGCTCGGCTGCTGGCCCCGGCCGTGCCGCCCATGGCCTACGAACCGCCTCCCAGCGAAGACATCACCGATTGGGCCTTGCCCGACCTGCCCGACTGGCCCGAACTGGCTTCCTATTATGGCGCGCCGTGGCTGACCCCACTGGAGGCCCTGCAGGCTGGGGCCAACCTGGCTCTCATCGGTCAGCCCGGCAGCGGCAAAACCGTCACTCTGGCCAGCCTGGCCTGCCAGATGATCCGCAAAGACCCGCAAATCGGCGCGCTGGAACGTTACGTTCCGGTGCTGGTGCATGCCTCCGACCTGCCCTTGCCGCCGCCCGACCCCCAAGACCCGCTCAGCAGCCTGCTGGCGGCGCTTTCCACTTATGTCACATCCATCCCGGCCAAGCGCCTGCCGATTGCCCTGCACAATCTGTTCCAACAAGATCATGCCCTGCTGCTGGTAGACGGGCTGGACGAACTGCCCCCCACCCACCTGGAGCCAGTCGTGGCGTACCTGTCTGGATTGATGAGCCGGTATCCAGGGCTGCGAGCGGTGGTAGCCGCCAACCCCGATTACCTAGATGGCCTCAAGCAAGCCGGGTTCCAACCTCTCCCCCTGACCACCTGGGGCGCGCCCCAGCGGGCCTTGTTCATCAGCCGCTGGGCCGACCTGTGGAACCGCTATATCGCCGGAAAAGGCGCAGACAAGAAGACCCCGGCCGACCCGCTGCTGGTGATCGGCTGGCTGTTGAACAATACCGAATTTCTGACCCCGCTGGAACTAACCCTCAAAGTGTGGGCGGCCTTTGCCGGCGATGCCCTGGGCGCGGCCCCGCTGGCGGCGCTCGAATCGTATCTGCGGCGCATGCTGGCGGGCCAACCGGCCCGCAACCGCCAGGTTCTGGAGCAGATCGCAGCCCAGATGGCCCTGACCCAAGAGCCGCTGGTCGAGCGCCGCGTCGTTGAGGCCTGGCTGGGCGGCGAAAACCCGGCCGCCGCTTCGGCGCCCGACGCCCCCGCCAACGAGACGCCCGGCGGTGAAGGCCCGGCCTCCACGGCCGAAAAAGGCGCATCGAAAAAAGGCAGCCCAAAGAACGCCGCTAAAGCTGGCGGCAAGGCCGAGCGCCCCCGCGCCGGAGGCGCCCTGGCAGACCTGCTGAACAGCGGGCTGCTGGAGCAGCGCTCCGGCGAGCGCCTGCGCCTGGCGCACCCGGCCCTGGCCGGCTACCTGGCCGCCCAGGTCATCGCCGCCCGCAGCGCCGGCGACCAGATTGCCGGGCAGCCCGAATGGCTGGGCAAGGCCGCCACCCTGAACTACCTCTCGATCCTGGACAGCCAGGCAGGCTGGATGGGCGGCCTGATCCAGGACGAGAAGGCCGATCCGCTGCTGCGCGGGCTGCTAAACGCCGCCCGCTGGCTGCGCAGCGCCCCCGAGGGGCTGCCCTGGATCCCCGGCTTTCTGCGCCGGTTAGCGGTCTATCTGCAAAATGAAGACCTGCCGCTAGGGCTGAAAGCCCGCATCGTGTCGGCGCTGACGCTTTCGGGCAACAGCGGTATCCCGGTGCTGCTGCGCCAGATGAGCGCCGCCCCCCAGGCCGAGTTGCGTCAACTGGCCGCCCTGGGGCTGGGCGCGCTGCGGGATACCAAATCGATTAACGAAATAATCCACCTGCTCGACGACCCTACCCCTGGAGTGAGCCGGGCGGCCACCCTGGCCCTGGCGACGATGGGCGAAAAAAGCGGGTTGGAGGCTGTGGCCGAGATGCTGCTTTCAGGCGACGAAAGTCAGCGCCGGGCAGCGGCCGAAGGGCTGGCAAATCACCCCGAAGAGGGCTATCCCACCCTGGAAGAGGCCAGCCAGGTAGAAGACCCGGCTGTGCGCCGGGCGGCCGTCTTCGGGCTGGCCCGCACCCGCCAGGGCTGGGCCGTCAAGCTGCTGGAAAAGATGCGCGCTGAAGATAAGGAATGGCTGGTGCAAGACGCCGCCAACCAGGTCTTGCAGGCGCTCACCGTCTCAAACCCCCGCACTCCCCGGCCGCTGCCGCCTCTGCCGCAGACCGCCTGGCTGGTGGCCTTCGCCGCCGAGCGCGGCATGGCTGTGGCCCCCGGCAAACCGGCTTACGATCTGCTGTATCGCTCGCTCAAAGAAGGCAGCGACGATCAACGCCTGGCGGCCCTGTATTATCTGACCCAGCGCGAAGACGAAGGCGCGGTGCTGCCCTTGTATCAGACGTACTTCTCACAGCGCGGCGAGCTGCGCGACCGGGCCTGGGATACCCTGTGGAGCCTGAGCGCCACCGGCATCCCGCTGCCCCCGCCGGTGCAGTTTGGTCTGAAGTGAGCATTTCCGGCCAGGTAGACGCGGGGGCAGCGCCCCACAAAACCGGGGAGCAGGCCTGGCGCCCTGCGAGCCAGTCGCCGCCACCACGGTTGAGTGGGGAGCTACCTGCAGGGGTATAGCCTCGTTAAAAGCGCAAACCGGAGCGGTCCCAAAAAAGCCTTTTGGGACTGCTCCGATTTGCGCTATCCATGCAGGGCGTCTGCTTAGCCCAGTTTCTTCAGAATACGAGACTGGACCGAAGATGCGTCCAGGTCCAGCACCGAGACCAGCTTATCCAGCCCGCCTAACCCGGCTACAACGTCTACCCGATTATGCGGAACCTCCAGCGCATCGGCCAGGAAGTTGGATAATTCCTGATTCAATCTCTGGTCATCGGCCGACACGGTCAGGCGCACCTTCACCGTGCCATCATGCAGCACCTCAGCCAGCTCATTCCGGCTGGAACGAGGAATGACTCGCACAGCCAGAGCGGCTCCTTTTTTTCCATCATGCAAGTGAAAGCTCCGCGAATCCACAGGTCACCTCGTTCAATTAAAATGAGAACACACTCCGTACAATTGCTGCCACGATTTGCAGCAGCACGATCAACACAACCGGGCTGAAATCCATCATCCCTACCGGCGGAACTACCCGCCGGATCGGGCGTAAAAACGGCTCGATGAACCGGTCAAGCGTCTGCTTGACCGGATCAAACGGGCTCATAAAATAGGACAGAATCACATTCACCACCACCACCAGGCTGAAGAGCTGGATGACACGGTACAACACAATCCCAATGATTTCCATGTCCTGATCCTCGTTCTCAGTCGGTATAGCTGCGCGGCCCCAGGATGGCGGTGCCAATCCGCACCAGGGTTGCCCCTTCCTGAATAGCGACCTCGAAATCGCCGCTCATCCCCATCGAAAGCTGCGACCAATCGGCCTGGGGCAGTTGATGAGTCAGGAAAGCGCGCAGGGCGCTCAGGCGGCGGAAATAGGGCCGGGCCGCCTCCGGATCGTCGAAAAAGGGGGCCACGGTCATCAGCCCCTGGAGGCGCAGGGCGGGCAGGGCGGCGATCTGCTCCAGTTCGGGCAGCAGCGCGGGCCAGGCAGCCTCATCCCAGGCGGCAAAACCGAACTTGTTGACCTCGCCGCTGACGTTGCACTCCAACAGCACCGGCAGGCGGCGCTTTAGCTCTGAGGCGTAGCGATCCAGGCGCACCGCCAGCTTCAGGCTATCCAGCGAATGCAGGCTGGTAAAATGCTGACACACCAGGGCCGCCTTGCGGCTCTGGACATGACCGATCATATGCCATTCAATCGGCCCAATTCCGGCGCAGGCCTGCTGCTTGGCCGCCCCTTCTTCGGGATAATTCTCGCCGAATACGGTCAGCCCGGCGTCGATAGCCTGCTGGATCGTTTCGAGGGGGTGACCCTTCGTCACCACAATCAGGCGCACGCTATGCGGGTCGCGCCCGGCTTGTTGGGCGCTGCGCGCCATCGCCGCATGGACGCGCGAATAATTTTCATAAATGCTTTCGGAACTTAATCCAGCGCTCACACCCCGATTATAACCCAATCAGCGCGCCAAAACGACCTGTCTGGCCTTTTTCCGCCCGATGGGAATACCAATCTTGTAAGTTGCAAGCGGTGCAAAGCCCAGCAATCTCGATCTGCTGGACCCCAGACTGCTCCAGGGTCAGCCGGTTGGCCTGCCACAGATCGAATTGCAGACCCGACCCACCGTTAGGGCGTTCAGCCGGAGATAGCAGCCTCTCGGCCTGAGGGCCGAAGACCTGCCGCACCTGGGCTACCACTTCTGGCCCCACCTCGTAATGGTGAGCGCCAATCGACGGGCCGATGCCCGCCCGAAGGTCCTGCGGGTGCGAACCATAGCGGGTCTGCATGGCCCGCACAGCCTCCCCGGCAATCTGTTTGACCGTGCCTTGCCAGCCGGCGTGCACCAACCCCACCGCCCGGCGCTGCGGATCGAACAGCAGAATGGGGGTGCAGTCGGCAAAGCGCATAAACAGGGTCACGCCGGGCCGGTCGGTCAGGATGGCGTCGGCCTGGATGTGAGGCTGGTGCGGGGGGCGGGGTTGATCGGCGCACAGCACATCGCTGCTGTGCACCTGCCACACGTCGAACAGACTGTCGAACGGGCGGCCCAGGGCGGCAAAGGCCCGCCGCCGGTTTTCCAGCACGGCGGCCGGGTCATCGCCCACCGTGCCGCCCAGGTTGAGCGTGGCCCACGGCTGCCGGCTGACTCCACCCTGGCGGGTGAAAACGGCATGCGTCACCCCGGCGGTTTCCAGGCCGGGAAAAGCGTAGTAGCGAACTGAATCAGACTGGCGAAAGGGCATAGCGCAATCTGCCGGCCTACTTTTGCAGCCGCTGAAGCTTGGCCTGTTTGTACTCGCGCGTATCGACCATGCTTTCTTCCACCATTGGGTAACCAAACCAGGCCGTGCCAAAGCCAAACAGGAAGCCGGTCAACACCCGCAGAGCGGGTGTGCTTTCGCGATACGGGATCAGATTCAGGGGCGGCTGGCTGAACAACTGACTGAAGCCGTCCAGTCCAATCGGTATGATGGCAATCAGCAGCCAGACGTACCACGGCAGAGACGGAATACGCCGCCCGGTGAGCGAGAACAGCAGACCAAACAGCAAGATCCCGCCGTAGATCGCCACGTCCCGCTCGCACAGGGCGATTTTATAGCCCACCTGTGGATTCCCTACAAACGAACGAGCGGCAAAAATATCGACCGCGTCGCTGCCTTCGCTCAACCCGGTGGCCTGGTTGAAGGTCTGTACGCCAGTAATGCCGGCGGCCGAGCGAGGGTAATAAGTCTGCTCGCCAAACAGATAGAACGAACGGTAGCCCAATTGGTGACACACCAGGCCATAGGCTTTATACAGCAGGCCGCCGGGGGTGGTATACCCGGCCCGCACCAGCACTGGGGCCAGAAAGGACAGCCCCAGGTAGACAAACACCAGCAGGTTGAAGAACGTCATGTAATGGTTCGCCAGCCAGTAATCGAACCCGTCCGAGCGGGTCCAGCGGGCGGCGTTTTGCACCTCAGCCAGCCGGGGTGATTTCTCCACCTGCTCGATGTGCCGGTCGCGATCCAGGGCCGCCGAGAGGGTTACTTGCAGTTCCTGGCGGGTGAAGGGGGCCTTCAACTTGAATGGGCCAACCACCACCACCGGAATTTCCAGACCATATTGTTTAACCAGCTCTGGGTCGCTGTCGATATCGACCACCGTCAGGTTGTGGGGGAACTGGGGGCGTAATGCATCCAGGTGCGCCCTGGCTTCTTCGCACAGGTGGCAGTCTTTGCGACTGAAGAGAATCACATTCATCATTCTGAGATTACTTTCAGGGTCTTCAGGTAGTATTGAAGCTGCTCTTCACTCATTACGCCGTAATGCCGGAAGCGAATTTCGCCTTTCTCGTCCACAAAGATCGTCGTGGGCAGCAGCATGACCTTATAGGCCGCGGCGGCATCGTTTTTCAGGTCGAGCAGGATCGGGTATGAAATGGGCATTTTATCCAGGAAATTCTTAACCGTTTCAGCGCTTTCTTCCTGGTCGATGCCGAGCATGACAAAGTTTGGATAGCGGTCTTGATATTCCTGGAAGGTGGGCATTTCCTGCACACACGGACCGCACCAGGTGGCCCAGAAATTGAACACCACCACCTTGCCGCGGTAATCTGAAAGCTTGACTGGTTTGCCCTCCAGATCGACCAGGTTGAAATCGGTGGCCGGCGTCCCCGATTCGAGCTGGGCCAACGGGGCATCGTCAGATGCAGCCACCTGAGATTGACCGCCAGACAGGCCAGGCAGTTCCACTGCCCCGCTCAGCGCCAGCCCGCCAATCACCAGCGCGCCCACCAGCACACCTACCCACAGGCCAACCACCACCATCACCAGCGTGCGTGAGGAAGACGAAGCAGGCTTGCTTGTTGTCATTCGGGAAATCCTCCTGAAGGATAAAGTGGACGGCAGATAGCTATCCAGATTTCAGGTTGCCATCAGTTTAGCCGAGCGCCCAGAACAAAAAGATCAGGAGCGCGCCGGGCGTTTGTCGATATTTTCCGACCAGGTCATCTCGTCTTGAACGCGCTCATCTTTTGCCAGCAGGGCCATTGGCAGGGCTGCCGGCAGCAGGGTGGCCCCAAACAGCCACCAGGTCCAAAAATTACGTCCTTTGCGGTAAGCCAGATAAGCCGGGATCAGGCCCAGGAGCAGCAGGATCGCCGCGCCCGCTAACAGCCAGCGTCCCAACAGCACTTCGTCGTAGGCGCCGAAGAACGACGATCCTAACTGCGCCACCCGCGCCAGCCGCCCAGAGAGCAGCAGCCCGCCCAGGATGACCAGGATCACGCCCATCGCCACTTCGACATAGTGCATCACCTTGCCGTATTTGCGCAGGGCGGTAGTCACCAGGCCGATCTGCACCGAGGCGATCAGGAAAGGGATCGCCAACCCGGCAGTATAGGCCGTGAGCAGAATCAGGCCCTGGCTAACCGAGCCGTTGATCGCCGAGACGGTCAGGATCGACCCCAGGATCGGCCCTACGCAGGGCGACCAGCCGGCCGAAAAGAATACGCCCATCAGCGCCGAGGCCAGGTAGCCCCGGTTACGGTTAGGCATCGACTGAGCCCGCAGGTCATATTCAAGGAAGGGGATGCGGAACAGGCCAGTCATGTGCAGGCCGAAGATAATCACCACAATCCCGCCAATGCGGGCCAGCCAGATGCGGGCATCGTAGAGCAGCCCGCCAAGAGCCGAGGCCGCCGCCCCCAACGAGATGAACACCAGGCTGAAGCCCAGTACAAACGCCACCCCGTGGCTGAACGTAACCCAATGATTGGCCTTGCCGTCGCGCATCGAAGCCACCGAGCGCCCGCCCAGGTAGCCAATATAGGCCGGCACCAGCGAGAACACGCATGGCGAAAGGAACGAGGCCAGCCCGGCCAGAAATGCGAACCCAATACCGATATTGGAGAGATTCATTTGCTGCTCCTTTAAATTTCAGCTACCACTACTTTGGTGCTGCTGCCCTGCCCGGAGATGGTAATATCGCCCAGGTCCGCAGGTACGTCGGGCAGCGTCCAGCGGAAAATCCACTTGGCGTCGTCGGGCGTGCAGTTCACGCAGCCGTGCGACTGGGGCGTGCCATAGCTATTATGCCAGAAGGTGGAATGAATCGCCATGCCTTTGCTGGCGAACAGGGTGGTCCAGCCAATGCCCGGCAGGTCGTAGCCGCCGCCGGTGGTGCCGCCAGTCATATGCACCGAGATCAGCTTGCGCCAGATGGTATGCGTGCCGGGCGGCGTGGCCCACTCGCCCTGCGGCTTCGCCTCGGAAGTAATCTTGGGGCCGGTGGCGACCCGGCAGAAATATACCTCCTGGCCGCCTTCCAGGCACGAAAGGGTCTGCTCGTTAAGGTTGACCCGCACCTGCTTATCGGCCACCTCTGGGTGGATGGGCGACAGGTCGGCGGCGGTCAGCGGGCGGAAGGCGGCTGCGTCGGCCCAGAAGAAATCGCCAAAGCCGCCGTAGCGGTCGGAGACGCGGTACACCGGACGGCCCCCGGCGTCGGCCTGGATCTGATCGACCCACATGACCTGGCTGTAGTACAGGCGCGGCGCGGCGGTATGTTCCAGCCAGGGGGCCCGGCCGGGTGGGTTCGCCAGGCTGATATCCACATACGGCACGCTGACTTCCACCCACATGCCTTCCGGGGTTGGCAGGGTCGCCAGCGGAGGGTTGGGCCGGTTGTAGACTACCTGCAAATTGGGAGCATAAATATAGCCGTCGGGGGTCTCGACGTAGCGCTGGGTAATCCACAGCGGGCGCGAGCCGACCAGTTCGCGATTCCACACCACCACCGAGTCTTCAAACAACTCTTTCACAATGGGCGCGGCGTCGTCGGGCCGGGCTTTCACCTCCACCTTGCCGCCCAATACCCGCCCCAGGCGCTCGCCCTGGGGAAATTCGGCCAGCGGGAAGACGCGCGGGGGCAGCTCAAAACGCGCCCGGCTCAACCAGCCAGGCAAGGCCAGCCCGCCCAGGCCCAGCCCGGCGGTCTTGAGAAAATCGCGCCGGGTAAACCGCCCGGCGGCAGAGGTAAACTTCATGCGCTCATCCTTCAATTACTTCGATGCCGGTGCTGGCCTGGCCCGAAACGGTCACATCCAGCATTCCTGGGTCATAGACTACTTCCGGCGTGGCCCAGCGGAAAATCCATTTCGAGTCTTCGGGAGTGCAGTTCACGCAGCCGTGCGAGACGGGCGTGCCGTAGTTGTCATGCCAGAAGGTCGAATGGATCGCCACGCCCCCGGCAGCAAAGATGCACGTCCAGGCAATGCCGGGCAGATCGTACCCGGCCCCGGTGGTGCCGCCGCTCATCTGGAGCGAGACGTACTTACGCGTCACGCGGTGCTGGCCCACCGGAGTGGCCCATTTGTCCACCACGTTGCCGTACATATCGTACTTTGCCCCGGTCGAAACCCGGCAGAAGTAGACCTCCTGCTGGCCCTCGTAGCACGAAAGGGTCTGGTGGGTCACATCGACTACCATGCGCTTGTTGGTTGCATCCGGGTTGATCGGGGTCAGCTCATCAGCGGTGATGGGCCGGAAGGCTTCGCCGGCCGCCCATAGCATGTCTACCCCCCCGTAGTAATTGGGATTGATGCGATACAGCAGGCGGCCCGAATCGGTCTTTTTGATCTGATCGACCCAGAACGTCTGGCTGTAATACACTCGCAGGGGCAGACCCTGCTCCAACTTGGCTTTGACCCACGAATGATCCGAAGGCTCCGGCTGGTCGAGGGCTGCCTCAGCATACGGCACGGTCACCTCCACCCACATACCCGGCCCGCGGCTGGAAGGAGGCAGCTCTTCCACCGGTTGATTGGGCCGGTTATAGACCGGCTGCAGATAGGGCGTGTAAATGTAGCCCTGGGGGGTTTCCGTCCAGCGCTGGCTGTTGAAGATATAATTGGGCTTAGCGCCCGAAACCTCGCGCAGCCAGGGCAGCACCGCATCCTCATATAAGACGCCCAGGGTCGGGCTTTCCGGGTCGGGGCGCTGTTTCAGGTCGATCATACCCACCGCCACGCGGGCCAGGCGGTCGGATAGGGGGAATTCGGGCAGGAACCAACTGCGCTCGAAAGGACGCAGAGCCAACCCGCCCAATCCCAGGGCGGCTAACTTCAAGAAAGAACGTCGGGATAATCCGGCCGCCGGCCCCGCCGCCTGCGCCGAAGAAACTTCAGCCAATCGTTTTGACATAGCTCTCTTTGGATGCGTTTCCGTCAAAAAAGTCACATTTTGTCATTGCGGTCTTCCGCCGCGGGCGGGCTTCTCGCTGCACAGGATGGAAATTGCGGGGCTGCGCCTCACCATTTTCATCCTGTGCAGCTTTCTTCCCAGCAAAGCCGGTAAAGGCGAGGCCAACGCCTAAGCTCTAAGGGCTGGTTAAGCATACCCGTAAACAAAGACCGGGTCAATACTTGCGAATCTACAGCTTGATTAAGGTTCGGTTAGAGGGAGTATAATAACGCAGGTTTGTACCCTATGGACAATAACCGCAAAAATATCTGGATTCTGTTCTTCACCCTGATCGTGGTGATGCTGGGCTTCGGCATGGTCATCCCGATCCTGCCGTTTTATGTCAAAAGCCTGGGCGCTTCGGGCAGCGCGCTGGGGGCCTTGATGGCAACCTACGGCCTGCTGCAATTCATCTTCGCCCCCATCTGGGGCAGCCTGTCGGACCGGGTTGGGCGCAAGCCAATCCTGATGTTGGGCATCCTGGGCAACGCCCTGGCGCAGCTTTTGTTCGGCCTATCCACCCAATTGTGGATGCTGTTTGCCGCCCGCGCCCTGGCCGGAATGCTCTCCTCGGCCACCCTGCCGACCGCCATGGCCTACGTCAGCGATAGCACCTCGGCCGAGAAGCGCAGCAGCGGGATGGGCGTGGTGGGCGCAGCCATGGGCATCGGGATGGTGCTTGGCCCTGGCGTTGGCGGGCTGCTCTCGAAGCAATCCCTGTCTTTCCCGTTCTTCCTGGCCTGTGGGCTGTCGCTGGCGGCCCTGGCGCTGGTGTTCATCATCCTGCCCGAACCGTCGCGCCCTACACAGGAGGCGGAACGGCCCGTCTCCGGGCCGCGCCTGGCCGTCTTATGGCAGGCGCTGCGCGGCCCGTTGGGCGTGTTGTTTGTGATGTCATTCCTGCTCAGCTTCGGGCTGACCAACTTCGAGGGCGTGTTCGGCCTGTACGCCGCCGACCGCTATGGCTACACCTCCGGGCAGGTAGGCCTGGCGCTGACCCTGGTGGGGTTCATCTCGGCCTTCATGCAGGGCGTAATGACCGGCCCGGCCACCCGCCGCTTTGGCGAGGTGACGGTGATCCGGGCAGCCCTGGTTGGCACAGCAATCGGCTTCGGGCTGATGGCTCTGGCCGCCTCGACCATCCCCATGTTGCTGGCAATCACGTTTTTCATGGTCAGCAACGCCATGCTCAACCCCACGGTGGCTTCGCTGATCTCGAAGCGCGCCCAGGGCGGACAAGGCATGTCGTTGGGACTGAACAACTCGTTCCTCAGCCTGGGGCGCATTGCTGGCCCGCTGTGGGCGGGCAATATCTATGAGCTGAACCTGAACGCGCCCTACCTGACCGGCGCGCTCATCATGCTGGTGGGCCTGTGGGTGAGCCTGAGCAAGTTGCACGCCGAGCCGGCCCCCAACGAAGAAATCCCCTCCCCCAGCGCGGTGCGACGCACCTGACCTGGATGCGTCGCACCTGGCCTGCCAACCAGCGCAGCCCCGCCGATCAAAAGAATCAAATTTTGCCTGATTTATGCTACACTTAAGCGCGGGGCTGTAAAAACGTCGCTTTTGCAGCCGCGCCAACCGATTGATCAACAGTTTCAGTGTTCAAGGAGGAGTGTATGAACAGAAAACTTCTGACCATTTTCAGCCTGTTATTGACCGCCAGCTTGCTGCTGGCGGCCTGCGGCGGCCCGGCCGGCACCCCGGCCCCAGCCCAACCCGCCGCCAGCGAGGCCCCAGCCCAGCCCGCGGCGGGCGGTGAAAAGGTGACCATCAGCATCTGGCACGGCTACATCGAAACCGAAGAGCAGTTGTTCAGCCAGGCGGTCAAAGATTTTATGACCGCCAACCCAAACATCACCGTAGATGTGCTGGCCGTGCCGTTCACCGAGCTGCAAAACAAGTTCCAGACCGAAGCATCGACCAGCGGCGGCGGGCCGACCCTCATCATGGGGCCGCAGGATCGCATGGCCGGGTACGCAGCGGCCAACCTGCTGGCGACGGTGGATGAATCGGCGGCTTTCCTGAAAAATCTGCTGCCCGCCTCGGTGGAAGGCGGCAAAGTGGGCGGCAAACTGGTAGGCGTGCCGGTCAACAACAAGGTCGTGGCCCTGGTATACAACAAGACCAAAGTCCCCACCCCGCCCAAAGACTTCGATGAACTGCTTTCGATGGCGAAGACCAACGGCCTGGCAATTACCGCCGACTGGTTCCACAACTATATGTGGGGGCCAGCCTTCAAGGCCACCTTCCTTGATAAAGATAATAAGGTCGTCATCAACAGCGCCGAAGGCGCCGCCGCCTACGCCTACTTTAAGAAAGTATGCGAATCGGAAGGCGTAACCTGCGACGCCAACGACGGCGATATGGATACCCTGTTCCGCCAGGGCCAGGCCGCCTTCCGCATTCAAGGCCCCTGGGCTTCGGGCGATTTTGCCAAAGACCTGGGCGCGGAAAACGTGGGCGTCATGGCTGTCCCGCCCATCCCTGGGCAGGCCGCCCCGCGCCCGTGGAACCAATCCGAAATGGCCTCTATCAACATCAACGCCACCCCCGCACAGACCGCGGCCGCCATGCAGTTCCTGGCCTACTTCACCAGCCCCGAAGTGCAGAAACAGTTCCTCGATAAGGCCAACTGGATTCCCGCTAACGCCTCGGTAGATACCGCCTCGAACCCGGTGGTGGGCGGCTTCCTGACCCAGGTGCCAAACTCCGACCCGTTCCCGGTCGTCTCCGAATTGGGCGCGACCTGGGACCCGATGGCGAACGCCATCACCCAGATTTTGGAGGGGGTCAAGACCCCCGAAGAGGCCCTGAAAGAAGCGGCCGACCTGATTAACACCACCAACAAGAAGTAGCCTGAACGTGGGTTCAGCGGGTGGGCGGTGAGGCCGTCCACCCGCTGATTTTCCTCCTGGAGGAACACCATGACGGCCATCCAACCGGTTCTTTCCGGCCAGAAAAGCGGCCGGTTCTCCGATTTCCGCAAAAAATACCCCAACGCCCGCCTGGCCTATTTCTACATCCTGCCAGCTTTTCTGGTGATGGCATTCATCACCTTCTACCCGCTGCTGTTCCAGGTGTGGATGTCGCTGACCGATTTCCAGCTCAAGCATCTGCGCGCTCTCAACCCGGATGTTGTGGGCCTTCAAAATTACATCGATGTGATCGTGCGCGGGCTGGCGGTAACCAACTATTCGTTCTCGCGCATTTTCGTCTTCAACCTGTTCTGGACGGTGGTCAACGTCTTTCTGCATGTGGCGATTGGTATTGCCATTGCCCTGATCCTCAACATGGAGCAGATGCCCGCCAAGCGCCTGTACCGCAGCCTGTTCGTCATCCCCTGGGCGCTGCCTTCGCTGGTGGCGGGCATGTTATGGGCCAACATGTGGCACGATAAATTCGGGGCCATCAACCTGCTGCTGCAAGAACTGGGGCTGAAGGGCAATATCCGCTGGCTGCTCGATACCACCCCGGTGGTCAATCTGCCGCAGATCGGGCTGGTGCTGCCGCTGGCGTTCGTGGCCGCCCTGATCGCCAACGTCTGGCTGGGCTGGCCGTTTATGATGGTCATCGCCACCGGGGCGCTGCAAAGCATCCCCAAAGAAGTCTATGAGGCGGCTGAGATCGACGGCATCTCCGGCTGGCAGAAAATTTGGTACATCACCCTGCCATTGATCCGCCCGGCGATGGTGCCGGCGATTATGATCGGCATTATGATGACCTTCAACCAGTTTAACCTGATCTATTTCGTCACCGGCGGCGGGCCGGTGGGGCTGACCGAAATCCTGGTCACGCAGGGCTTCAAGCTGGTCAACCCGCAGGGCTGGTATGGGGTAGCCTCGGCGTTCAACATCATCGTCTTTGTCATCCTGGCAATCATCACCCTGCTGACCAACCGGGTGACGCGGGCCACCGAGGCCTATTACGCCTGAGGAGCGCAGCCGATGACAACCCACCTTGAAACTCATTCGCAACCCTTGAAGCCCAGAGACGCCCTGGCCCTGGCCTGGGCCGCCGCAGCCCTGATCTTGGGCTTTGGACTGGCGGGCTATGGGCTGGCGGCGCTGGCTGGGGCCTTGCGCCTGGCGGCGGCCGAGCAGGCCCCGCGCATCGTCTTAGGACTGGCCCTGCTGGCCGGCGGCGGGCTGATCTTGCGGCGCTACATCCGCCTGCTGCTGGCCCTGCGTGGGGAGCGCAACTACAAGCTGGCCCGCCAGACCATGACGGTGGATTTCTTCCAATTGATCCTGCTGCTGGTGCTGGCGACAATCCTGTTCCCGGTGCTGTGGATCGTGTCGATGTCGCTTGACCCGCG